>JBEMAY010000026.1:0-39104 GCA_040274765.1 Psychrobacillus sp. | reverse complement strand
GAAGCATTTCAAAGCCTGCCACAAGTAATGCCAATACTAAAGGAATCGCTATTAAAATAATGATTAGATTTCGAGTCGATAATTCTGTGTAGTTACGCAGGAACTGAAACTGGATCGCAACGATTAAACCGGTGATTAGACTCAGTTCATTAAAGAAGTAAACAAAAAACTTATTATCTAAAAACACCTCTGCCATAGGACCAAACGACAGTACAGAAAATTCTGTTGTATAACCAACGATTGCGTATAAACCAAAGACCAATGCCTTTTCTAATAAAAGAAGACCTACTACAAAAAGTTGTAGCACCGCAACTTTAGATAATTCTACATCTGTTAGCTTGTGAAGCACGTAAGAAATAAGGAAAAAATAAAATGCCATGTAGACAAGTGACCAAAGAATGGCTCCTATTAAGGAGACGATTCTGGCAATAATATAGGTTTCTCCAAATCCTTTTGCAAATAAAGTCGTTAGTCCCTCTGTATGCATTCCCCATATATCACGAAGCGCAAAAAGTAGCACCCCTAACAACGCGACCATCCACACACGTCCCTTGAAGCTACGCATTGTGGCATCCTTTAATGAGTTGGCTAAATCCTGTTGATGAAAAAGATATTTCCAAAACCTAAATTCAAAAAACACCAAGTGTTCCCCCTCTTATTGTTGAACAGTTACCTCGACATAAGCACCTTGTTCCATCTGCTTATCTTTTGTTGAATGGAACGCTGGGTGGATCAGTAGAAGATATGCTGCTCCTTTTTCTAATTTTGTCGGTATTGCTTTTATTTGATTGGTAGATTTTTTTTCTACTTTCAATGGGACTTTCTTGGCATCTCCTAATGCAATCAATTCGATTCCCTCTTTTTCATTCAGCTGAACAGCTTCTGAAAAGGTAATGGTAAACTGTTTAGTCTGCGTTACATTTTCTAGTGTGGACATTCGCTTATAGGATGGATAGCTTTCTAGAATCGTATCTAAATGGGCCTTCTCAAGCTCCATTCCCTCTTTGGTCTTCACCTGTGGCTGCACACCTGTTTTATTTACAACGGTGCCTTTAGGACCTGCGAATTCCGCAACGGTCAGCTTTAGGTAAGAGCCATCCGACAAGGGATAAAAGGATTGCATCGTGCCTTTCCCATAAGTCGTTTGTCCGTAAAGCGTAGCAGATTTGTAATCTAATAATGCTGCAGCAGTCATTTCAGATGCACTCGCACTATATCCATTAATCAGTATCTTTGTATTTTTAGGGAATACATCCTTTTGTGGAATCGATTTTACCAGACCTACCTGATTTTTCAGCATCAGCATATACGCATGAGGACTATTTGGGAATAAACCAATTAGCTCCTCGGCAGTGTTTACGTAGCCCCCTCCATTATTGCGTAAATCTAAAATATAAGAGGTCGCACCTTTCCTTTCTAGTTCTTCCTTGGCTGCACGCACTAAGGAAGCGCCATCCTCTGAAAAGGAATTGATGCTTACATAGCCAACGTTTTCATATAACATCTTATTGGTCACAACTGGAACCTGAAAGCTTTTTCTTGTTAATATGTATGACTGTTTTTCACCTGTAATTTTTAAAACTTCTATGTTAACCTTTGTACCGGCTTTTCCTGTGATTAGTGAGGAAGCCTGTTGCACAGACATGCGCTCCGTTGAATTACCATCTACAGTTAGAATAATGTCTCCCGGCTCGATGCCAGCCTCCTTTGCTGGAGCACCATCAAACGTACTCACGATTTGAATGCCTTTTTCATGTTCTTCGATAGAAATCCCGATGCCAGTGGGTTTATTATTGATAGAATCTGTGTATTTCTCAAACTCTTCCTTAGTAAAGTAGGTAGAGTAAGGATCTAACTGCCCTACAATAGATTCTATTGAATTCAGTTCTGTTATATTAGCCTCGAGCTCTCCTTTGTAATGGTCTTTTACCAGTTGCCTGACTTCGTCAATTGGAGCTGCCCACGTGGACATGGGGGCAAGTAATAATGTGATAAGAAATACAAATATAGTGAATCCCGAGACCTTCCTCATACCTTTTTCCCTCTTTCTATTATCTATAAACCTATCTTAACGTAAATAATTGTGAAATGCTAAAGCTTCTTGTATATATTTGGATAAATTTTTTCTATTTTATAACAAAGATACTTGCAAAATAAAACAATCGTGAGTAACGTACATCACGATTGTCTGTGTGAATTTAAGAGTTGTAGGACTGATTGAGCTTGTTGCATATGCAAGCTTAATACATATTGGCTTGCCTGCATTAATATATTGGCTTTTGCTAATGCCATCATTTCCTTTGCCATGTCGGCGTCACGTATACGAGATTCAGCTGCCGTTAAGTTTTCTTCCATATTAACGGTATTATTGTAGGCATGCTCCAATCGATTCGAATAAGCTCCCATTCGAGATCTTTCCCGGGAAACCTTGCTAATAGCATCATCTAACCCACTGATTGAATTCTCAGCATCCGCTCTTGTAGATATCGACAGATCATTCAAGCCAAGGCTCCCTCCCGACATATCTCCAAAGAGAAGTTCAATGGACTGTCCTGCATTTGCTCCTGCTTGAATGTTAATAGAGGAGTTAGTGCCGTCTAGCATGGTTTTCGTATTGAAATTAGTATCCTTGGAGATTCTTGTAACCTCTTTTTTCAGCTCCTCAAACTCAATGTTCAGCAAGCTGCGATCCTCATCCGTTAACGTATCTGTAGCTGCCTGCACACCAAGCTCCCGCATTCGTTGGAGAATAGCATGCGTCTCATTTAGCGCCCCTTCGGCTGTCTGCAACAGCGAAATCCCATCTTGAATATTACGAGCTGCCTGACCAAGTCCTCTGATCTGCGCCCTCATCTTCTCTGAAATAGCAAGTCCAGCCGGATCATCCGCAGCACGGTTAATCCGATAACCAGAGGAAAGCCGTTCCATTGCCCGGTTAGCAACCGACCAATGCTGATTCATATTGCGAAGAATAGATAACCCCGTTGCATTCCACTTACCTAGCATCCTCTAACCCCCATCCGCTTTACTAATCTTTATATCGACGAATCAATTAAAAATATCAATAAAAAAATTTTGAAAACATTGTCTAACCTCCTAAACTTTGGGTATATATTACATGTGCATTACAAAATTATTGCAGGTGCCAGGCACCCGTAACATATTAAAGCGTAGGAGGTTTAGTATTATGGCTAAGTTTGGTTTTAATTGGGAGGACATTTTGTTTGGGATTGTTGGTTCCAGCACGTTCGTCATTCTACTTCATATGTTCACTTCCTTTCATTAATTTAGCCATAAAAAAACACCTTGGCAGCAGATAAACTTTTGCAAGGTGTTTCAATGTATGAAATTAGTCGACATGATGTCCTCCGTATGTGTCTTTATAATGTTGTAGTTCCTTAAATAGAGCTGCATCTTTATGGAGTAAGGCATAATCTATCATTCGGTCGAAGTTTTCTTTTTCTAAATGGTCTATAATTTCCTGTGTTCCTTCCAATAGTACCGAGCTAGACTCGTCTACATTGTTTGCATTAATAATGGTTTGAAGGTGTACATGAATATCAGAGACTAATAGGAGTTGGTATAGTGGAAGTCGGATAAAGCGATTTCCTTTTTGAAAGACAAATACTTCGGACAGGTTCTCGACTTGTAGCGAGTTAGCGTTCACTATGATCTCTTTTCCTTCAACAGGTATGAAGTCAAAAAGCTCGTCGTCCTTACGCAAGGAAAAGTATTGATAGGCGAAGACCAGCTTAATCCTATCCCCTTCGAGCTGAGTATAAAAAGGCTTCATTAGTTGTACAAGTAACATTCCATCCCCTCCTATCCTTTTTGAATTTTCTGATTTATTGTAGTATATCATAATATCTTTTTTTCGTGTAGTGTATTTAACCAAAAAAGCGAACGCCAAATGCATTCGCTCTTACAATATTTCTATTTAATTTACAATGCACTCTCTATCTTCCTTTTTCCTCTAGGGCTTATAAAAAAGCCATATTTTTCAGCACTATATTCTACTAAAATAGTATCAAAAATCCTTTGAAGAATTTCCTCTCTCGATGTTTCTTTCACACATTTTATATAGAATAAAAGCATGTTTCGGTTAAAGTCCAGCTGAATATCATATATGCTGAAATATTCCGATACGATCAAAGGGATATGCCTTAAATCTTTTTTAGGACTTTCTACAATGTATTGTACATTTTGTTTCTTTACTCCAATCAGCCTCACATGATTTAACTTTGAAGAACCATCCAAAGAATCAAACAGCAAAGGGATATATACTTGGATTCTTTCTACTACCTTCCTCTCCTCTCTTAAGTAAATTGTCCTATAATACTTTTATACTGTATTACATCAAAATAATTACATTAATCTCCAATTTGGCGATTTTTAATCTAACCTCCTCTCTTTTCGTTATTCTTGTGGCATTGTAGAGGAGGGATTATATGGCCTTTTACGAGCATATTCGAGCTTATCGGGAACAATTAGATATTACTCAAATGGAGGCTGCTAAAAGAATGGGTATTGATCATTCCGCTTTGTCTAAGTATGAAAAAGGTGATTTAGCAATCCCTATTACCTTACTAAAGACAATTCAGGAAGTTTACGCTATTCCAAAGGACGATTTTTTTCATATGCTAATGGACAAGCCTTCTAAAAGTAAAAATCCTGGACTAGAGGCAAGAGAAAGCCGAGCTAGATACTTTGAGTCCTTTTATGAGGAAAATATCGCACCACTACAGCATATAAAAGAATTTCGTGAGTTAATGATGGATATTAAGTCTCATTCTAACGACGATAAAGAGCTTAAGCAGTATATAAAGAAAATTAAACCAAAGTAAGGGCCCTCACTTTTTTCTATATTAGTGAGGCTTTTTATTTTTTCATTTTTTTGACGGGAACAGTTTTACCTTCCCTTTGGCTTTTATTCGAAGAGGTTTAAACGTATAATGGAAGGAAAGCCTTTTTTATTAGGAGAGATTTGTTTGAACCTAACTTCGTATCAAAAATTAGCTCGTCATTATAAAGAATATATAGATACATCTATGAGAAATATAGAAGAAAAACTTAATCCGACTGTTACGGAAGATGAGGAGCTTGTCAGAAGAGCAACCTTTTTTGTGCGTAACGGTGCTGTGTCCATAGCTAATTACTCCCTTACAGACAACCGAATAGATTTTGTTATCCGAGACGTAACAAATATTGAGGTTAAATACTTGCCAATGGTAGACCTCATTCATTGCCCATGCCAAATGCAAAAGCCGTGCAGACATATTGTCGCAGCCGTTTTTTATTTATATCAACAAAATTTTTCCTTATCAGATTGGGTTTCTAATTGGAAATCAAATTCAGAGCATCTTCAGCTTTCGTTACTTTCCAATGAAAGAGACCCGAAAAACTGGGATCTCATCATCGATAATTTTTTCCGAAAGTTCATCTCTAGCTATCCACCAACGAGCTTCTATCTATTAGAGTTTGCAATTCATGACCTAGAAGCCCAGGTTCGTAAATCCCGACCATTCGAGCGAGAGTGGCAGCCTATTTTTGATGTATATGTCAAGCTAGGTATTCTGCAGCGTGCCTGGTTCTATTTTAATGAATATGCAGAAACTAATATGAGAAACCGCGTCTATCAATTTTTAACAAATTATCTAGAGGATTTAGATGAAAGTCTATCCCAGTTAGCTGCAAAGCCAAGAATGTTCGCAGCTGATCCGTTTTATGATCGGATGATGGAAAATATACGTTCCTTTTACTATGAGGAGGAAGGGCTGATTTATTACCGGAAGCATATTTACTTAGCTTTTTGGGACGCCCTAGTATCAGACAAAGCCACTCGTATGCAAGAGGTTAAATATCTTCAGGAGCTAACGATTGAGGAAGATGGACTTATGCTCAATATGGTGCTGCCGTATTTCTATCTTACCCTGTCCATGATTGATGAGCTTTTGGAAGCAGCAGAGAATATGGATAGAAATCAGCTTTTAGAGTGGGTAGAGGTTAGTGAAAAGGCTCTTCATACATCCAACAAGGATTTAGTGAATGAGCTGACTAGGAAGCTGCTCCCCCATATTTCCTATTACTTAACAGAAGTCATTCAACATCCAGCGAAAGTGATGCTCATTAGAAGATTGCAAGTCTTATTTAACCAAGTGAACCTAACAACAGAGGAACTGGAAAAACTATATTTATCCTTTGGTTTATATGGGATTCAGGCTTACTCTGGATTATTAATCGAACAAAAACGATATAAAGAATGGATGGCGCTTCACCAGGCTACCAACTCTTCTCTGGAGTATACCGAGTCCTGTGGCTTAGCGGTTGTACGAGAGGAAGCTCCTGATGTGCTTCTTCCCCTATATCATCATTACGCCATGCGTTATATACAAGAAAAAAACAGATACAGCTACAAGCAAGCTGTTCGTGTTTGGAAGAAAATGAAACAGGTGGCGAAAAAAGCGAACGAAATCGATTATTGGAATGCATACGTAGAAAGTGTACGGGAAAAATATCGCCGACTTCGCGCCTTGCAACAAGAAATAGAGAAAGGAAACTTGCCATTATGAATAAGCCTTTATCTATTACAAAAGAATATTCTCTTTATATTGAACAAGCCGCAAATGGAAGCTTTCTTTTGTCCGCAAATGGGGCACCGATTCAAGAATGGGTCGAGGCTCTCTACTTAAATCATCGAGAAAGCTTTTTCGGATTAAATGCACAAATAGAAGATAACGTCTTAGTTGCATCTCCAGTAGAGGTAATGGAGATTTTCTCTTCCGAGGGACATCCGTTTATCACCTTTTCTGCTGCCAATGATACGGCACAGGATTGGCTAAAGAAGTTTAAAGAAGCCGGAGACGTATGGAGCTCACCTGACCTGTGGAACACAGTAGAGCTACTGGATAATAAATTAGAGGTTTCCGCTCCGCTTGATGAACGAGGAAAGGAGCTCGTCCAGCATGCCATCCAGCAGAAGCTTTTCCAGGCTGGGCTTACGATGGAGGATTTGCCTGCCTTAGTACCTTTCTTCCAACAGGGTGGCTGGCCGATCAAATCACAATCTACTCATCCCAATCTCTTGGTTGCCTTGCGACTGTCTGAGCCAGATGAAACAGACGATACTTGGTTAATAGAGACAGTTGTTCGCGGTAAGAAAAGCAGTGTCTATTGGACGCCTGCCTATCGTAAAAAAACATTGCCTATTAAGGAAGCGCTGCCCGATAAATGGAGAGATTATAGCACTTATATCGAGGAAACCCAGGATAAAATATTTTCCCTCGTTTCCTCAATTGATGCCGTAGAGTTATCTACCTTTTACTCTTCACCGTTAACTGATGAAGAAGTGCGTGTCTTTTTACGGGATGATCTAATCAAGCTACAGGCTCTAGGTTTTGAGGTTGTCCTTCCGAGCTGGCTGAAGAGCCTCAAGGAATCCAAAATGAAGGTAAAAACAATCGCGAAGACTGCCAATACGTATAAGACAGCTGCAGGTTTAAATGAAATTCTTCAGTTTAACTGGAACTTTTCGTTAAACGGTCACGAAATTTCTGCAGATGAATTCCAAAAAATGGTCAATGAAAACCGTTCTTATATTCAAGCAGGAAATGAATGGTTCCGAATTGATGCAGCATGGATGCAACAAATCCGAAAGCTGATGAAGCAGTCCGAGGACGAAAATTGGACGGTGAAGGAGCTATTATTCCGAGAGATTCCTGAAGAAATTGCTTTAGCCATCGACGATGAAGAGCAGTCTGATGAGGATCCTCTATTTCAATTTGAAATGCAGCAATCTCTAAAGGTTTTAATGGAACAGCTTTCAGAGAAAAAAGGCTATCCTACTGTTGATGTGTCGTCTAATCTCTTAACAACTTTACGTCCGTATCAGCAGCTAGGATTAGATTGGTTAGTCTTCATGCGGAATGAAAGATTTGGTGCCTGTCTTGCCGATGACATGGGACTTGGTAAAACTGTTCAATTGATCGCCTATCTGCTCCATGTTCATGAAAGCGGAGAACAAAAGACACCATCTTTAATCATTTGTCCGACCTCTGTCCTTGGAAACTGGCAGAAGGAGCTTGCTAAATTTGCACCTTCATTAACTGTTCAAACTCATTATGGGACAGCACGAACAAGGGAAATAGACAAAGAGGCAGATGTTGTCATTACTACTTTTGGTACTGCCATGCAGGACATAGAAGCATTACAGGAAATAGAATGGTCTAGTATAACGCTCGATGAGGCTCAAAATATCAAAAACATGCATACGAAGCAATCGCGTGCCATTCGTAAGCTAATTGGTCAGCATCATATCGCCTTAACGGGAACACCGGTTGAAAACAGACTATCCGAGCTATGGTCTATCTTCGACTTTATCCATAAGGGATATTTAGGGTCTTTCCGTAAGTTCCAGGAAAATTATATAGCACCGATCGAGCGAGATAATTCAGACACAGTAAAGCATAAGCTACGTGTCAAAATTCAGCCCTTCCTACTGAGAAGAACGAAGCAGGATCCTGAATTATTGCTTAACCTTCCTGAAAAGCTGGAGCAACGCGAATACTGTGGCCTTACTACCGAGCAAGCAGCTTTGTATGAGTCTCTCATACAAGAAACGGTTAGTAAGCTTGATACGCTTTCTGGCTTTGAGAAAAAAGGACTCATCTTGAAAATGCTTAGTAAGTTAAAGCAACTATGTAACCATCCTGCTCTTTATTTGAAAGAACCATTTGATGACGCAGAAGATATGCTAGAACGCTCGGAGAAGCTAGCACGAATTGTCACACTCGCTGGTGAAATTGCAGCACGAGGTGAGCAATGTCTCATCTTCACCCAATACATTGGGATGGGCCACTTACTACAGCATTGCTTGACGGAGCTTTTCCAAATTGACGCACCTTTCCTAACAGGAAGTATGCCGAAAAACCAACGTGACCATTTAGTTGAAGCATTTCAGGCTAAGGAATTCCCAGTTTTCCTTCTTTCATTGAAGGCAGGAGGAACAGGTCTAAATCTTACGGCTGCAAGCCATGTGCTTCATGCCGATCGATGGTGGAATCCAGCGGTTGAAAACCAAGCGACAGATAGAGCTTATCGAATCGGACAAACGAATTTTGTTCATGTGCACAAGTTTATAACGATTGGTACAATTGAAGAAAAAATTGATAAATTGTTAGAAGAGAAGCAGGCATTATCTGAGGAACTGATTCATTCAAGCCAATGGATCACCGAAATGTCTGACGCAGACTTGAAGGATTTACTCACCCTTTCTATTTAAAATTTAATTTAGCAAAAACCTGGCCAGCTATTGGTCAGGTTTTTTCTCTCTTGTATCATTTGATTTGGTTGCGGCCATTCAAATTTTTATACTGGAAGTTTTTTTATTTGCTCTGCTGGAAATTCAAAATCACTTTCTACTTGTTTGTGTTCTTCTTTACCTTGTTCTGTTTCGTCACGATTTTTGGTAGCTAAAAATCGGATATCCTCCACGATTACCTCTGTCACGAATACTCTTATGCCCTCCCCTTTTTCATAAGATCTCGTATTTAAGCGGCCTGTAATCCCTACTAAGGATCCCTTCCCACAGTATTTCACGGTTGTTTCAGCGAGCTTCCCCCAAATCGTACAAAGGACGAAATTAGCTTCTTCGCTCTTATAGCCTTTGCTTACTGCAACTACAAATCCTGTTTGTACTCTCCCCTCAGATAAGTGTTTCAGCTGTGGAGCCTTCGTCATTCTTCCAATTATCGAAACCGTATTCAATCTGTCACCTCCTTCATTAGCCATATCATAATCTTTACGATCCTAATTGGCAAAGTCGCATTTTAACGTTTTGGGGCATTATTTCAGGCTAAAATTTAAATTTGAAATCGTCTTTTTAAACAAACCCTTTCTCCCTCTCACTCTAGAAAAATGAAAAAAGAAATTTGGTAGTTTCACAAATATTTTTTTCCATAGAATCCCTATGCTATAATGGAGAATAATTAGCCCGACTAAAGGTGGTTTGTCTATGAAAACTTTTAAAATGATTTCCGTATCTCTTATCCGTAACAATGAGGAACTACCGATTCTGTTAGAGGATGGCATTGTTATTAACCAAGAGAATACTAGTCGTTCTTGGATTTTGGAATTATTTATCGACCAGAAGCATGAGGACTTCTTTAATGAATTAAAAGCATCGAATGAATTGTTTAATGCAAAAGTCGTCATCTCATACCCAGAAAATGAGCCTGCACATTTTGAAGTAGCTACATACTCCGTGAAAAAGATTGGAGATCACCTTTCCGTCCTGCTTCGTGGAACGTTAAAGCGTGTTCGTCGAAAATATGCTGAATCTTTATTGGCAGAGCTAATTGAGGATGGGTTAATCGGAGAAGAATTATTAACGCAATTCGAAAAGGATATGAAGACAAGACCATCCTTAAAGAGAGATAAAGAAAGCTGACTCCAATTGGAATCAGCTTTTCTTTATGAGAAGAATTTTTTTATCGGTCATTGCCATCAACAGTAGGTTCTTCTACCCATGTTCCTTTATCCCTATCTAATGTTGAATTACCAGTACCATTGTTTCCGCCCATCGTACCATTGTTATTGTCATGATTTATACCGCGGTTACCGGCGTCTTCACCACCCATACCACCATTCATGCCATCCGTTGTACCCGTACCAGCTCCACCGCCATTACCTCCAACACCGTTACCAGTATCTCCTGGAGATGGAGTAATGACACGATTACCATTGTTTAACTCTCCCATTGGTGTTTCGTTGTTTGAAGGAACTGCTTCATCGTTATTACACCCAACTAATAAAAACGAACATAATGCAATAGTAGGAACAGCTTTTTTCCACATAAAAAAATTCCTCCTTTCTTGGTATCGTCATCACAATCTTCATGTGACTTACGATAGGTTATCCAAGAGAAGAAGGAACTATCCTATGGTATTATTACCTCTTTTTTCAATGAAAAAATGAATCTCAAAGCCTTATCTGGTGACCTCGTACAACCAAAAAGACTGACTCAGTCCTAGATGCTAGATGCTCTGTGGCTGATCAAAAAGCTCTCACCATCGTTTTGATACGACAGCTGTAATGGATTTTTCTGTCCCATCCTACTGAATCGTCGCCTATTGCCTCAATCAAAAAATGTTAATGAAACTCATATAAATCACTTCAAGTGGAATAATACGATTAAGCGTTATTTTGGACTGGTCCTAGAGCAAAAAGAATGTCTGTTTCACAAACAAGCTCGCCATCTACTGTTGCAATGCCGTGCCCTTTACCCATTGGTCCGCGAAGCTTCGTAAGCTCTACTTCCAGCTTCAGCTGATCGCCTGGTTTTACTTGTCTTTTGAAACGACAGTTATCTATACCTGTGAAGAAAGCGAGTCTTCCTTTGTTTTCAGGGATGTGTAGTACTGCCACTGCTCCCACTTGGGCTAGCGCTTCCACGATAAGAACACCCGGCATTACTGGATAGCCAGGAAAGTGACCATTAAAAAATTCTTCATTAATCGTGACATTTTTTAATCCTACTGCTCGTTTACCCTCTTCTATTTCTAAAATGCGATCTACCATTAGAAATGGATATCGATGAGGTAGAATAGCTTGTATTTGCTCCGTTGTTAGCATGGAATCGCCCTCCAATTATTTACCGTCTTTTATGTCAAATATATGTTGGTACGTTTCCCATTTGAGCGCATCCTTTGGTTCGCCCTCGCCTATTACTCCGTAGCCGACCATAAGTCCAGCGGCTACTGCCACTGCTATCAGAGCAACAACAATTAGGATACGCAACCAGATTGGAAACATACGAATTTGAACCCATTTCGTTTGTTTCGTTGGCTCAGTTGCATCATTTGCCGGTTCATTCTTATTTGCTTGTGTTTTTTCTAGCCTACGCTGCTGTCTGCTAGAAGATTTTACTTCCTCTGTCATACAAATTACTCCTTACTAGCGAATCCCATTAATCAAGCCCATCATTTGATCGGCAATTGTTATGGAACGTGCACTAAACTGATACTGTCGCTGAGTGGTCATTAAGTCAGTCATTTCTTTGGATACATCCACGTTAGACATTTCTAACACTTGGTTGCTTAAAGAAATTTCTCCTCTAGCCTCTCCTTGTAAATCTACCATAACATCCTCAGCATTTGCACCTAACTCATCTAAATTCTCTGGCATAACAATATACGCAGCAGATAAGTGTTCCATGAATTGAGGCTTTTGCAGTACGGAAACAGCTAATTCTCTTTGATCGGTTGTACCATCTGGATACTCTGCAACTAAGACTCCAGATTCATTGACAGCAAATCTGGAAACACCTTCTCGTAAGGTAATTGCTTGTCCCTGTGCGTCGGCAACTGGATATCCTTCTCCGTTAACAAGCATCAGCTGACCATTCTCTATTGGCGACACATAAAATGCTCCTTGACGAGTATAAGCAGTTTTTTCGCCATTTTGACCATCTGGCATAATAACTTGAAAATATTGCTTAGGCTCCTGGAAAGCAAAATCTAGGTCTCTACCAGTAGATTGGATACTACCTTGCTTCCAATTCATTTGAGACTGCGCAAGCGCTGCTCCAACTCCATAACGAATCCCTACAGGTGATTGTCTGTCGGTTTTATCTAATTTATCATTGTTGAATTGCTGATATAGTAATTCCTGAAACTTTACTTCTTTAGATTTATAGCCGTGCGTATTAGAATTGGAAAGATTATTACCTATAATATCTAATTGGTTTTGCAATTGGGACATCGTGTTGGTTGCTGTAATCATAGTACGTAGCATTCAACCACACCTCCTATATTAGTTAAACTCGGCCAACTTCGTTGACTGTTTTTTGCATACTTTGATCGTAAGCTTGAAGTACTTTTTGATTTGCTTCAAACGTTCTGTACGCAGACATTAGTTCTGTCATTGTTTTTGCAGTATCAACGTTCGACCCTTCTATATAGCCTTGCTGCATCGCAAAGCTTACATCTCCATTGTCATATGCGGAAGGTAGCTCATTGCCATCTTCAGTTCTAAGTAAACCATTGTCTTGTTTAACTAAGCGATCTGGTGTAGCCGCAAATGAAACCCCAATTTGAGAAACTGACACGTCATCTACATAAATCTGTCCATCGTCTCCTACACGGAAGTCATCATTTTGCATTTGAATGCGTTGTCCAGAAGAATTTAATACATATAGTCCTTGTGCATTTGTTAGAAAACCTGCAGTATCTAACGTAAAGTTCCCATTTCTAGTGTAGGCCTCTCCACCTGCTGGATGCTCTAAACGAAAAAACAATGCTCCTGGTTTACCGGTTTCAGCGTCCAATGGAAGCCCGCCGTCTATTAAAGCGATGTCTGTATTCAAGTCCGTTTGCTTTAGCTGTCCTTGTGTTTGTAATGCTACAATCTCAGACATATATACGCCCGTACTGATTCCTCCAACTGTTGTAAGAGATTTTCCACTTATCGGATTCTCTGTTGGAATTTTAGTCGGCCCTAAACGTGACATGAGCATATCAGGAAACGAACGAATCGTTGATTGGTCTGCTTTAAAGCCTGGTGTATTCGCATTTGCCATGTTATTTGTTAATAGCTCGGTTCTTCGCTGTTGGGCAATCATTCCGGATGCTACAGTATTAAATCCTCGAAACATGATGAAGCCTCCACTCTTATCTTCTACTTATTTTATCGATATTATCAAGCATTATTCCAGTGCCAATAGCAACACAATCCATTGGTCTTTCTGCAGTAAACACAGGGACCTTCAATTCTTCCATCAACAAAGTATCCATACCATGCAATAACGCACCACCACCGGTAATAATTACACCACGGTCAATAATATCCGCAGATAGCTCTGGTGGAGTCTTTTCTAGTACATTTTTTGCTGATTGTACAATGACCGATACAGACTCTCTAAGTGCATGTTCAATTTCATCGGACTTGATTGTTATCGTTCTTGGTAACCCACTTACCATGTCTCGTCCGCGAATATCCATTTCCTCATGACGACTATCCGGAAATACGGTTCCAACTGCAATTTTTATATTTTCTGCAGTTCTCTCACCGATCAACAGCTTGTACTCCTTTTTAATATATTGAAGGATATCATTATCAAAAACGTCTCCAGCAACTTTAATGGATTCAGAGGTAACGATATCACCCATGGAAAGTACTGCAATATCAGTTGTACCCCCACCAATGTCCACAACCATATTCCCGCTAGGTTGGAAGATATCCATACCTGCTCCGATCGCTGCAACTTTTGGTTCTTCTTCTAAATATACCTTTTTGCCACCAGACTTCTCTGCGGCTTCGCGAATTGCCTTTTGTTCCACACTTGTAATGTTTGTAGGACAGCATATTAAAATACGAGGCTTAGATAAAAAGCCCTTCACATTTAACTTATTAATAAAATGCTTAAGCATTGCTTCTGTCACATCAAAATCAGCAATTACTCCATCCTTTAAAGGGCGAATCGCTACTATATTACCGGGTGTTCTTCCTAGCATTTGTCTTGCTTCTTCTCCAACTGCTAGTACTTTATTCGAACTTCTATCTAAAGCAACCACGGAAGGCTCGTTTAATACGATTCCTTTACCCTTCACGTGAATTAACACATTTGCTGTCCCTAAATCAATTCCAATATCCTTTGCAAACATTACTAGTGTTTCCCCTTCCTCACTAAAACTTTTATATGTAAACTCCGTAATGTATCTAACATCTAATTTTATCATAGTTTTGTCAGAATAACAGGTTTTTTAAGGTGCATTTTGGACAATTAAGTATAAAAAAATAGAAATTTATGACGAATTAGAAACTAATTTCCCGATTCATGTTTAGGTAAGTGTTCATAAGCTTATATCGGGACTTTTGGGTTAAATTCAATAGGGGGAATTCTTATTTAGTCTAAAAGAGGGTTTTAAATTGTTGTGCAATGGAGTGGAAGTATTGTGGATTGTACCTGAAGTTTTGTGGGAAATCCGAAAGTGTTGCACATAGGACCTGAAGTGTTGCGCGAATTCCAAAAGTGTTGCGCTAACCACTTGAAGTGTTGCTGTTTCGAAAAGTGTTGCGCCTTTTGCTCGAAGTGTTGCGCATAAGACCTGAAGTATTGCGGGAATTCCGAAAGTGTTGCGCTAACCACTTGAAGTGTTGCTGTTTCGATAAGTGTTGCGCCTTTTACTCGAAGTGTTGCGCATAAGACCTGAAGTGTTGCGCGAAATCGGAAAGTGTTGCGCTAACCACTTGAAGTGTTGCTGTTTCGATAAGTGTTGCGCCTTTTGATCGAAGTGTTGCACATAAGCTCCGAAGTGTTGCGGGAAATCGGAAAGTGTTGCGGGAAATCCAAAAGTGTTGCGCTAACCACTTGAAGTGTTGCTGTTTTGAAAAGTGTTGCGCCTTTTGCTCGAAGTGTTGTGCATAAGACCTGAAGTGTTGCGCGAATTCCAAAAGTGTTGCGCTAACCACTTGAAGGGTTGCTGTTTCGAAAAGTGTTGCGCCTTTTGATCGAAGTATTGCGCATAAGACCTGAAGTATTGCGCGAATTCCAAAAGTGTTGCGCTAACCACTTAAAGGGTTGCTGTTTCGAAAAGTGTTGCGCCTTTTGCTCGAAGTGTTGCGCATAAGCTCCGAAGTATTGCGCATAAGCTCCGAAGTGTTGCACATAAGACTCCAGGCGTTCCGTAAAAAGCTTCTCCAGTCTCAGTGGATGGCTCTCTCAAACGTGTTTTGCCGTATACTTTTGTTTGGATATGTTGCGCTTATGAATTTATCAGTTAATAGCAAAATAAAAAGCACTCAATCAGCAACCTGAAGAAGTACTTTAGAAATTAATTTAATCAATCAAGTAATTGTTTAATCGTCAGAGTAAATTCTTTATTTTGAATTACATATCCAACACTCGTTTTATCACTGAAAACTATTGCATTTTCATCGAGAAAAACATACATTTTTTGCGAGTAATTTGATTTAGGAGAAATTATATAATCGGCTTCGAGGACGGGATAGCTTTCGTCTGATTTAATTAGCTTTAGATCCTTGAATACCCTCACTAATTCATTTTGTTTATCATCTGAAATTTGAATGGGTATTATCTTTCCGTCTTTTAATTTTTGAACGGACATTACTGTGTCTTTAGTAAAGTAGTTTTCGTTTAGTACGTCTTCTACTGCAAGTTCCTTGGAAAAGTAATTGCATAGAAGAATACCTCCAACTAACAGCATTAATATCCCGCCACCAATAAAAATATTACTCCTCTTCAACTCCACACCCCTTTTTATTATTTTAGATTTTGCATACTTATTTTGGAAAGTATAATATTTTTCTTCGTATGTATATTCCTTTCTAAACCCACCATACTACCTAGACATAGAACAATTTTAATCCATAAGAAAAGGTCGTGAAATAATATATTCCACGACCTTACCTATCAACCTTTTTGGTCTTCCATTTTTGTTTCGTAGCTTCTCCGCCTCTTAAATGCCTGACTGACTTGTGGTAGGCAAGGATTTCCTTTACCTCCTTTGCCAGTACGGGATCTACTAGATGGAGTCTTTCTGTTAAATCTTTGTGTACGGTGCTTTTGGAATGACCTGTTTTGCTCGCGATAGCGCGAACTGTTTTCTTTGTTTCAATTACCATTTCACCCAATCGTATGCATCTATGACGAATCGTTTCGTGCACCAACTCTTCCTTTCGTTAGTAAAGGAACTTTTCACCATTTTATGCATACGGTTGGGCTATTATGAATTAAAATGCTAGTAATGATTCCGGGTTAACAAGGACTCCGTTTTCTAGTACTTCAAATTGAAGGTGGACACCTGCAGTAGGATTCCATTCATTTTCAGCTGCAGTTCCAAGAGCTTGCCCTTGTTCTACCTCGTCTCCTGCTTTTACTAGAATGCCAGTGACAGAGCGATATTTCGTTTGCATACCATTTGCATGAGACATTACGATTTCGTCCCCTAAGAATGGATCTACGTTTACTGCTTCCACTTTACCGCTTAATGCAGCTACAACTTCAAATGGCTCATTGTTCATCGTTAAAGATACACCAGTGCTAGCTACGTAAGTTTGGTCAAACACAAGCAACGATTTCTCACGCGTCGCTTCGTCTGCCTCTAAATCATAATAGTGCTGTACAATTTCCACGTTATCTAGCATAGCTTCCTTAAAAGGATATTTCATAGATTCCGCTTTTGCATTCGTTTCAATTGTCACTTTGTCTGGATCGCCTGCTGCTGTCCATTCTGATTCTTCTGCAGAATCATCGCTGACATACACATTATAACCCCAAATCATTCCGACAAACGCTACCGAAAAACCTGCATATACTAGTGGCCAAAACCAAGGTTTTTTCGGACTCTTACTCTTCTGCTGAGAAGGCTTTTTAGATTGTTCTTCTCTCATTTTCATCACCTCTAATTGCATTGTTGGCATATTAAGGAGATTTTAAACATGGAGAAAAACTTTTTATTTCGGTTCCTTTATAGTAATGCAATAAAATGTCATGTGCCTTATTTGAATCGTTAGCTAACACCTCTGCACCATATTGGCTCATCCCTACTCCGTGCCCATAACCCGTAGTTTCTACTATTACCTTATCATTTTGAAAAGCTACCTTGAAATCAGTAGAAGGCAAGCCAAGTAATGTTCTAACCTCTCTGCCTGTCCAGCTTTTCCCGTTCATTTCAACCGTCTTTACTCGGTTGGAGTCAGTACGTTCTATTTTTACATTACCTACAATATTCTTAGACCATTTAATCTTAAATGCATCTGCCCATTCTTTATGTGTAAACTCAAACGTTTGCTGCATCTTCTTAGAATACTTTTCTTCTTTCTGACTAGGTACGGATACTAAATAAGGTATCGCATATCCACTATAGTTTTCCGCACTTTCCGTTTGCCCGTTGCTAGTAGAAAAGAACATGGCAGTAATGAGCTGATCCTTGTAGACAATAATTTCGCCTTCCGTGGATGCTATAATTCGTTGTAGCTTGTCCTCATATTCTTCAAAGGAAGCCCCCCAACGTTTTTTCCTTTCTTCTGGACCAACATACACTTGCTTTTGTACTGTCTTATCAATTGACTTTACTCCGTAATCAGTTTCTCTTAAAACGTAGGTTCTCGCAGCAATCGACTGGGCTTTTAATGCTTCTTCATGGAAGGTGATTGGCATTTCTGCGGCGACTACCCCTAACACGTATGTTTCAAGAGGAATTTTCTCTTTTACCCCTTTCACCTCAATTAGTATTGGACAGTCAACTTCAATTTCAGTTACGACTTCTGGTACAGCCTTTTCTTTTACTTTGTCTTTCATCATGAGAAAAGGCAAAAACAAGAGACCGATGCATAGGATTATTAAGAGAATATAATGTTTCATAAGACTACTATATGCAGTATAAAATCATCTCATGACGTACAAGCTTCTCTGATTATTTTTAAAGAGTAGAAGAATAAAAGATTATCACCCTTTTAAACTCATTTTAAGGGCACTTGAGACGGTTCTTTGGGATAAGTAAGGGGAAAATACCTAAATAACATTTTTCTTCTTAAATCCCTTTAAAACATCATTAGAGAATCCTTGAACAGTTGCAATTCATCTTTATAATCTGCCTATAATTAAAATAATTGACGTTATGAAATATAGATTTCTTTTTTTCATCCTATGCTAACTTACTAATTCATTTTTTTATATCGACATACAATAACGAAGTGTCAGGTGCATAGCATATTAAGCTATCACAACGTACGTTAGTGTACGGGATAGTTTATTGCTCACTATAAGTCCTATTAAAAAACACACAAAAAAGCACAATGCAGGAATAAATGCATTGTGCTTTTCATATGCTTAAACGAGTTGAGCTGCCTTTTCGGTATTTTCTGTACCAATGCGCTCAATATCAGCGCCAAGAGCAGCTAATTTCTTATCAAAATTAACATAACCGCGATCTAAATGATGAAGTTGAGTTACACGAGTAACACCTTCTGCCACTAAACCTGCAATAATTAGAGCTGCAGCTGCACGAAGATCCGTAGCTGCCACTTCTGCCCCTTGTAAGTTAGATGGAGAATCCATCATGACAGAACGTCCTTCAATTTTCATATTACCATTCATACGTCTAAATTCTTCTACATGCATGAAACGATTTTCAAAAACTGTTTCCGTTATAATTCCTGTACCATGTGCCGTCATCATCAATGCCATCATTTGTGATTGCATATCTGTTGGGAAACCAGGGTGTGGCATAGTTTTTACATCCACTGACTTCAGGTTTCCGTTAGAACGAACACGAAGACCTTGACCTTCTTCTTTAATCTCAATGCCCATTTCCTGCATTTTAGAAATAAGTGCTGTCATATGTTCTGGAACAGCATTTTCGATTAAAACATCACCTTTTGTAATTGCTGCTGCAACCATAAACGTTCCTGCCTCAATACGATCCGGAATGATGTGGTGTTCAGTACCGTGCAATTCATCTACTCCTTCGATACGTATAGTATCAGTACCTGCACCTTTTACTTTACCGCCCATTTCGTTGATAAAGTTTGCTAAATCAACAATTTCTGGTTCTTTCGCAGCGTTTTCAATAACAGTAATTCCTTCTGCTAAAGCTGCTGCAGTCATAATATTTTCTGTTGCCCCAACACTTGGTACGTCTAGATAGATTTTAGCACCTTTTAGACGTCCAACAGTTTTTGCTTCAACAAATCCATGTCCAAATGAAATTTCTGCACCCATTGCTTCGAAGCCTTTTAAATGTTGATCAATTGGTCTAGAGCCAATAGCACATCCTCCTGGCAATGCAACTCGTGCAAAACCATTACGAGCAAGAATTGGTCCCATTACAAGAATAGAAGCTCTCATTTTACGCACATATTCAAACTGTGCTTCGCTTGATAGCTTTTGCTGAGAGTCAATAATTACTTCGTTTATTTCCGGGTTATATGAAATTTCTGTATTTAAACTTTTTAGTACTTCATTTATCGTTAAAACATCTGCAAGTGTTGGTACATCTTTAATTACGTTTTTACCCTTTGTCGCGAGTAGAGCTGCTGCTAATACAGGTAATACTGCATTTTTAGCACCTTCGACCCGTACGTTACCTGTTAACCTTTGGCCGCCTTTAACAACAATTTTATCCACTTAGTTCCCTCCGCGTTCATAATCCTCTTTAGCTAATATATAAAAGAATTTATGTATGGTGTTGTTTTATTATTTCAAAACAATATCATCATACAACGTATTTCGACTATATACAAGCACCGAAAACCCTATTTCCTGTCCTCTTTTGGTAAATTTTCTTAGTCTATTATACGTAGTACCCAGTCTTTTCGTGTAGATATTTATAAATTACCCTACATGTTTTGTATTAAACATCTTCGACAACATATTTCCCAGGAAATATGAGGAGATTCTACATGCTCATACAAACTTGTCCATAATTTGCATGAGCATGTAGGATCTTTTACTAAAACAAGTACTGTAATTGGTTAGACCAGGAAGTTAAATTTAAGAAAAAGTTAGCTACTGTTGAGCCTAACATAATACTTGCCAATATAAAGAAAAGTTGGGCTTGAAATACATGATTCTTTTTTATAAATTTGTCTACCATAAGAGCTTGTAGAGCATAAAACGAAATACCAATAAAAAAGATATTTGCCAAAATGGCAATTAAAGCCTGCTCTGAATTTAAAAGACCCATTTTTCCCCTCCGCTTAATCCAAAACTTTCTTTTTATATGTTTCTTGAAGAACTTCCAACAAATTCTGCCATGTAATACATCTACACGAAATGTTAATAATACATGAAGTGCAACCATTTTCCAACTAGAAATTACAGTAAATTGTCAAAAGACTTACTAACTAATACTTTACTCAAGTAATGAAACTTTTTCTTTTATACCTTATTTTATGACGAATAATCTGTAATATCCACTGGATTTATGTATTATTACGGATTTGCAAGAAAAAAAACGGACAGAAATAAATCTGCCCGTTTTATGCTTCGTCCTAATTAAATGTTACCCTCATAAACGTTGATACGATTCATCGCACGCTTCAAAGCAAGTTCAGCACGAACATAATCTGTCGACTCTTGTTTACTTTGAAGTAGTGATTCTGCACGTTTCATCGCTTCTTTTGCACGAGCTAAATCAATTGTATCTGCAACTTCTGCTGATTGTGCTAAAATCGTTACCTTTTCAGGACGTACTTCAACAAATCCACCACTTACTGATACATATTGAGATTTACCATCTTTTTTCAATTTAACTGCACCAATACGAAGTGGCGCAACCATTGGAATATGGCCAGGTAAAATACCAATTTCACCCGATGCTGTATTAGCGATAATCATGTCTACTTCAGAATCGTATACCGGGCCGTCGGGAGTGACAATATTGACTATAAGTGTCTTCATATTTTTACCTCCTGGTCCGATTTATTATACTTCTACGCCCATGCTTTTCGCTTTTTCAACAACTTCTTCAATGCGTCCAACTAGACGGAATGCATCTTCTGGTAAATGGTCATATTTTCCTTCAAGAATCTGTTTAAATCCTGCAACAGTTTCTTTAACTGGAACGTAAGAACCTTTTTGACCTGTAAATTGTTCTGCAACATGGAAGTTTTGAGATAGGTAGAACTGAATACGACGAGCACGGTTAACTACTAGCTTGTCTTCGTCTCCTAATTCATCCATACCTAAGATTGCGATGATATCTTGAAGCTCTCTATAACGTTGTAACGTATATTGCACTTGACGTGCTACTTCATAATGCTCTTGACCAACTACTTCTGGTGAAAGTGCACGTGAAGAAGAAGCTAAAGGATCAACCGCTGGGTAGATACCCATCTCAGATAATTTACGCTCTAAGTTTGTTGTCGCATCTAAGTGAGCGAAAGTTGTAGCAGGAGCTGGATCCGTATAGTCATCGGCTGGTACATAAATCGCTTGGATAGATGTTACAGAACCAGTGTTAGTTGACGTGATACGCTCTTGTAATTGACCCATTTCTGTAGCAAGTGTTGGTTGGTAACCAGCTGCTGATGGCATACGACCTAAAAGGGCTGATACCTCAGAACCTGCTTGTGTGAAACGGAAGATATTATCGATGAATAGAAGTACGTCTGCACCTTGCTCATCACGGAAATATTCAGCCATTGTCAAACCAGTCAAGGCAACACGCATACGTGCACCAGGTGGCTCGTTCATTTGTCCGAATACCATAGCTGTTTTCTTAATAACGCCTGAATCGCTCATCTCATGGAATAAGTCATTTCCTTCACGCGTACGCTCACCAACACCAGCGAATACCGAGATACCGCCATGCTCTTGAGCAATGTTATTAATAAGTTCTTGGATAAGAACTGTTTTCCCTACTCCGGCACCACCGAATAGACCGATTTTACCACCTTTGATATATGGAGCTAAAAGGTCTACTACTTTAATACCTGTTTCAAGAATTTCAACTTCTGTTGAAAGATTTTCAAATGTTGGTGCTTGACGGTGAATTGGATCACGACGCTCTGTAGTAGGAATTTCTTCTCCTAAATCAATAATATCACCAAGAACGTTGAATACACGTCCTAGAGTTACATTACCAACTGGAACAGAAATTGCTGCACCCGCATCTATTACCTCTGCACCACGTTTAAGTCCATCAGTAGATGACATCGCAATTGTGCGAACAGAATCATCACCTAAGTGTAAAGCTACTTCTAACGTTAACGTAGTAGGAGCTTCGTTTGGACGTTCAATAGCTACAGTTAATGCATTATAGATAGCTGGTAAATGGCCGTTGTCAAACTTAACGTCAACAACTGGACCCATTACTTGTAGTACTTGTCCTTTGTTCACTACTGTTCCCTCCTGTCTTACTTTCTTCCTTACCTATTCTAGAGCCGATGCTCCGCCGACGATTTCCGTAATCTCTTGCGTAATCGCAGCTTGACGTGCACGGTTATATACTAATGTTAAGTTACTAATCAAATCAGTTGCGTTATCTGTCGCAGACTTCATCGCAGACATACGCGAAGCATGTTCACTTGCTTTACCATCGAGTAATGCACCGAAAATTAGGCTTTCTGCATATTGAGGAAGTAACACTTCAAGGATTGCTTCACTTGAAGGCTCAAACTCGTATGAAGCAGTTGATGCTGCGCCAGTTTCCTTTGCAATATCCGTAAGTGGCAGTACCTTTTTCTCCGTAACTTCACTGGAGATGGCACTGACAAAGTGGTTATAGTACATATAAAGTTCATCATATGTACCATCCGTGAACATACCAACAGCTTTGCGAGCAATTTCTTTTATATCAGAAAAAGCTGGTTGGTCAGGTAAACCGATCACTTCTCCGATTACATTAGAACCACGTTTCACGAAGAAGTCACGTCCCATACGACCAATTGCAAAAACAACATACTCATCCTTTGATGCATGACGACTAGCAATTGCATTGGCAACGGCACGTATAACGTTACTGTTGTATGCTCCTGCTAACCCACGATCCGAAGTGATGACAAGATATGCAGTCTTTTTAACAGGACGGTTAGTTAACATGGGATGTCCACTGTCACTCGTACCTGACGCAATTGCACCAACTACCTCTTGAATTTTCCCCATGTAAGGAACATATGCTTTCGCATTTTCCTCCGCACGGTTCAACTTAGAAGCAGAAACCATTTGCATAGCTTTTGTGATTTGACTCGTTTTCTTAGTTGACGTAATTTTATTTTTAATGTCGCGTAAAGATGCCACTGGTATTTCACCACCTTATTGTTTTTTTCACTTAGACAAAGAAATTATTCAGATTTAGCAAAAGTTTTCTTGAATGCAGAGATTGCATTGTTCAAATCCTCTTCTGAAGGAAGATCTTTTGTCGTGCGAATATGATCTAAAACGTTTGTGTGGTTTGAATCTAACCAGCTGCTAAGCTCTGCTTCGAAGCGAGAGATATCTTTTACTGGAATATCATCTAAATGACCGCGAGTTAGAGCGTATAAAATAATAACTTGTTTTTCTACTTTAATAGGAGAGTTCAAGTCTTGTTTTAATACTTCAACTGTACGAACACCACGATTAAGTTTCGCTTGTGTTGCAGCATCTAAATCTGAACCAAATTGAGAGAATGCTTCAAGCTCACGGTATGCAGCTAAGTCAAGACGAAGTGTACCCGCAACTTTTTTCATAGCTTTAATTTGAGCTGATCCACCTACACGGGATACAGATAAACCAGCGTTGATCGCTGGACGTACACCAGAGAAGAATAAATCAGATTGTAAGAAAATTTGACCATCCGTAATAGAGATTACGTTAGTTGGAATGTAAGCAGAGATATCCCCAGCTTGTGTTTCAACGAATGGTAATGCAGTGATTGAACCTGCGCCTAATGTTTCGTTTAACTTCGCAGCACGCTCAAGTAGACGGCTGTGTAAGTAGAATACATCCCCTGGATATGCTTCACGACCTGGAGGACGTTTAAGAAGTAATGAAAGCTCACGGTATGCAGCAGCTTGTTTAGATAAATCATCATAAACGATCAATACGTGCTTACCTTCGAACATAAATTCTTCTGCCATTGTTACACCAGCATAAGGAGCTAGGTATAATAATGGAGCTGGAGCAGATGCAGATGCAGTTACAACGATTGTGTAATCTAAAGCACCTTTTTTACGAAGTGTTTCAACTACGTTACGAACAGTCGATTCTTTTTGACCGATAGCAACATAGATACAAATCATATCTTGGTCTGCTTGGTTAAGGATTGTATCAATCGCTACAGATGTTTTACCTGTTTGACGGTCACCGATGATTAACTCACGTTGACCACGTCCGATTGGTACAAGAGCGTCAATCGCTTTAATACCTGTTTGAAGTGGTTCATGTACAGATTTACGTGCCATAACTCCTTGAGCAGGACTTTCGATTGGACGTGATTTTGTTGTTGCAATAGGGCCTTGTCCGTCAAGTGGTTGACCAAGTGGATTAACTACGCGGCCAATCAATTCTTTACCAACAGGAACTTCCATAATACGGCCTGTACGACGTACTTCATCGCCTTCTTTGATGTCTGTGTATGGTCCAAGGATAACGATACCAACGTTATTCGCTTCCAAGTTTTGTGCCATACCTAATACACCAGTTGAGAATTCTAAAAGCTCTCCAGCCATGACGTTGTCGAGGCCATGAGCACGCGCGATACCGTCACCAATTGTAATAACCGTACCAACGTCGCTAACTTTCATCTCAGATTCATAATTCTCAATCTGCTGTTTAATCAAGACACTGATTTCTTCAGCTTTGATGCTCATGTATGTCACCTCTCATAATTCATAATATTAACCGATCAAATTACGTTTTAAGCGATCTAATTTTGTACTTAGAGTGCTGTCGTAAATGCGGTTTCCGATTTGAACGCGGATACCACCTATAATAGATGGATCTACGATGTTTTGAATACGTAATGATTGTTTACCTACGTTTTTAGCAAATACCGTAGAAACGTTTGCACGCTCTACTTCTGTAAGCTCACGAGTTGTATACACCTTTGCATCTGCAACACCTTGTGCTTCATTGGAAAGGGTCATAAACTCTTCAATAATATTTGTTACTTCGCTTAGTCTTTTCTTATCAATAAGCACTAGAAGTGTTTTGATAACGATTGGATTAGCGTTTGAGAAAATTTGACGTACTAGCTCTTTTTTCTTATCTATAGAAAGCTTAGGAGATGTAAACAATGTTTTCAAATCTTTATTGCCTTTCCAGACAACATTAAGCTCACGTAGATCATTTTCTACTGCTTGAATTTCGTTGTGTTGTTGTGCTAGATCGAACAATGCGATGGCATAGCGTTTTGCTGCAGTTGAATTACTCAATTAACTTCGCCTGCCTTCGCAATCGTTGCCTCGATTAGCGCACGGTTATCTTCTTCCGAAACTTCTTTTTCAAGAACTTTAGCTGCTGCAAGTACAGATAGTGAAACGACTTCTTGTCGTACTGCTGCAATCGCTCTTTCTTTTTCTGTATCGATTTCACGGATAGCAGATTCTTTCAAACGCGCAGCTTCAGAGCGAGCAGTAGTGATAATTTCTTCACGTGATGCTTCCCCTTGCTTCTTCGCATTTTCTACAATCGCTAACGCTTCTGTGCGTGCTTCTTTTAGTAAGTCACGTTGTTCTTCAAGTAGACGCTGAGATTCTTGACGGCTAGTTTCAGCTGCTTCGATTTCACTCGCGATCAACTCTTCACGCTGTGTCATGATTCCCATTAAAGGACCCCAAGCCACTTTCTTCAATAGGATCATCAATAAGATGAAGAAGAATAATGTAGCTGCGATATCCCAAACATTTAACCCATTATGAGTATCACCAGCACCAAGTACTAGGTATTCAAAAGACACGATTGTTTCACTCCTTTCAAACGCTATTAAGAGATCTTGCTTCTATAATGTTTAAACTTGTGTTTATTATTTTCTAATTCATGTTTATTCATAAAGAGAATGGCGGAGTTAGTTTCCGCCATTATAGACTTGAATATTAAATACTATTGGTTTAATACGATAAACGCGATAACTACTGCGATAATCGGCACGGCTTCAACTAACGCTACCCCGATGAACATAACTGTTTGTAAAGCTCCACGTGCTTCTGGTTGACGAGCGATACCTTCTACTGTTTTTGAAACGATTAGACCATTACCAATACCTGCACCAAGTGCACCTAAACCAACTGCTATAGCTGCTGCTAAAAGACCAACTGAACCTACCATTGTTTAATTTCCTCCTTGGAATGTTGTTTTTTTTATTTTCTGCCTAGTTACCTAAACAGTTATATTAATGGTCTGCTGACACTTTATGTGACATATAAACCATTGTTAACATAACGAAAATGAATGCTTGGATCCCACCGATAAAGATAGAGAATCCTTGCCAAGCCATTGCTGGAATAATTGCTCCAACAAAGCCAAAAATACTAGATGTTGCTAAACCTGCGATTAAACCTAATAATACTTCCCCAGCATAGATATTACCGTAAAGACGTAGACCGAGTGTCAACGTATTTGCAAATTCCTCTATAACTTTTAATGGGAATAAAAGTGGCATTGGCTTCAAGTAAGTATCTACATTGTACTGTTTGAAACCTTTCATCTTAATACCGTAATAGTGTGTTAAGACAATAATCATTACTGATAGTGTCATAGCAACTGTTGGATCTGCTGTCGGTGATTTCCACCAAAGCACTCCGTCATACGAAATTGAAAACGGTAGACCTAGTAAGTTTGCTATTGCGATAAACATGATTAATGTAATTCCAAGAATATGGAATCTTCCGCCTGTCTTCCAGTCGAAATTACTCTTAATAATTCCTTTCACGAAGTCCATTATCCACTCCATGAAATTTTGCATCCCAGTTGGTTTAAGCTTTAAGTTTCTCGTTGCAAAAAATGCAATTAAGAAAACGATTAGAGAAGTTACAAACAACATAAGGATGTTTGACCAGTTCCCCGTCATACCCCAAAGCACAAATTCTGGATTTGAGTGTCCCACGATTCTTTCACCTCTCTTTCACATACTCATGGCTGATTTCTAACTAACAAAATTCGTTCTACAATAAGTAGAACATAGGGAATCATTAATCCGATAACCGTACTAATTAGATGAATATCATTTGGGAAAATAAGTGCAATTGCAACTGCAGCAATACCAGAGGCAAATCGAAAGCTTGTCCCTAAGCTTGCCCGTCCCTTTTCACCTAACATCACACGATCAAATTTTTCCATTCTACGTACTAGTATCCAGAAATTATACAGACCGAATAAGGAACCTACTGCTAAGCCCGCAAAAATAGCAGGATACGGCGTAAATGCCCATCCAAGAACACATATTGCTAGCAAAAAAATTATGTACTTCTTTTGCCTCGTAAAAATACGTTGCATTTCTAGCATTGGTCTAATCTCCTGAATCGTATTTTCGAATGGTAGTGATTCTCGTTGCTCCAGTTATACAAACCGGCATAGACAAATCACTAAAAAGATTGGAGTGGTTCCAAAAGTATGATCAATTCACTTAGTCGTGAATGTATCCAACATAGAACCTACAAGCTGTGAGAGAATCGCACAAATTAGAGCTATCCCTTGTAACGGACGTCCAAATGACGCATAAAAGTGTACTCACGTTTCCCTTATTATAAGTAAAAACTGTGAATCTAGTAGAAAGTTGATACATCAAGTGTTTCACGCATGAAACCCCTATCATGATTTATCCTTTGTAAGCATACAATAGGGGGAATTTGATGTCAATTGCTATCAGTGAAAAACTTCACGTAGATGACTAGATTGACAATTTATCGACAAATTTAAAAGAAAATTTCGCAACTTTTCTCCTACAGTAGTTTTCATCGTTAAATAATTCCACTACGAAACACTCTGTTACAATCTTACCATACATTTATGCAGTACATTGACCAATCATTTAAAACTGAAAAGCCAACATACTGCAAGCATTACCTAATTAACCACGTTTTACTCTTAAGGGCACTAGCAACTTTTACTTTGTACCGAACAAACGGTCTCCTGCATCCCCAAGACCAGGAACAATATAACCGTGGTCGTTTAACTTCTCATCCAGTGCAGCAATATAAATATCAACATCTGGGTGAGCATCTTGAAGTGCTTTCACGCCTTCTGGAGCAGCAATCAGACACATGAACTTAATACTCATAGCACCACGTTTTTTCAGAGAGTTAACTGCTTCTATTGCAGAACCGCCAGTAGCAAGCATTGGATCTACTAGGATAAAGTCACGATCTGCAACATCTGCAGGAAGTTTTACATAATATTCAACAGGTTTCAATGTCTCTGGATCACGATAAAGCCCTATATGTCCCACTTTCGCAGCTGGGATAAGATTTAACATACCATCAATCATACCAATACCCGCACGAAGAATAGGTACTAGTCCTAATTTCTTTCCTGCAATTACTTTCGATTTTGTAACCTGAACAGGAGTTTCTACTTCTACCTCTTCTAAAGGTAAGTCACGAGTAATTTCAAAGGCCATTAATGTAGCTACCTCATCAACTAGTTCGCGGAATTCTTTTGTTCCAGTTTTCACATCACGGATATATGTAAGTTTATGCTGAATCAGTGGATGATCAAATACGTATACTTTTGCCATATAACATCTCTCCTTTATTTGTTTTTCATCTTTGCTATTATAACAAAAACAATGGGAATCATACTACTAAACACAAGGACTTAATATTTCGTCTATTTCATTAATAAAACAAGGCTATGTTAAAGAGTAGGGTTGATTTATGATACATAGAAATCTATAAATCAGAAAGTAGAATTGATTTCCGTGCCAGCCGGACGCTTTCCTCGGGGTGAGCGATAAGCCATCACCCATCGCTTACGCGCGTGGTTGTGATGTCTTATCTGTCTCACTCATCCCGTAGGAGTCGCCGACTGGCGCTCCAATCAATAAATGGGAACAGCTTTAATGCATCGATAAGTATTTATAAATTTATTTGCACAAACAAAGCCGAAAAACTGTACCAAACTCCAATTTCATAGTCCATTTATAATCTTATTAGTCATTTGAATGTCCCTTTTATAATGTTTACAGTCACTATAAAAAAGAATTGTTAGACAAAATCAACCAATAACTTTAACAAAGCTTAAAACAACTCCCTGTTGGTTAATATTCAGTTAAATAATCAATGCTTACAAAAACCATCATTAACTGGATAGGTAAAAGCTTTGATAGGAAATATTTTTCTTTTCTCGTTTACTTCCAGTCTTTCTCATAGAGCAAAACTATATGCTTAAATAATCACTTTTTTAGTCACAGTTAAGGGAGGCTTATGATCCAGTCATAGGCCTCCCTTCATACAATTAGTTATATAGAGGGAATTGATCCGTTAGAGCTTGCACTCTTTCTTTCGCTTCAGCAATCACTTCGGCATCCTCATGATTTTTGAGTAGTTTCGCAATAATAGAAGCAATTTCCTTCATTTCTTCTTCTTTGAAACCACGTGAAGTTACCGCTGGTGTTCCAACACGTACTCCTGAAGTAATGAACGGACTAGAAGTATCGAATGGAATTGTATTCTTGTTAGCAGTAATTCCCACTTCATCTAAAACATGCTCTGCCACTTTACCAGTTAAACCTAGTGCAGAAACGTCTAATAGCATAACGTGGTTATCCGTGCCACCGGAAACGATACGAACTCCTTCAGCTGTTAAGCTGTCAGCTAGTACCTTAGCATTTGCAACTACTTGTTTTTGATATTCTTTAAACTCTGGTTGAAGTGCTTCACCAAATGCTACTGCTTTTGCAGCGATTACGTGCATTAGTGGCCCACCTTGAATACCTGGGAAAATTGTTTTATCAATTTTCTTCGCAAATTCTTCTGTAGTTAAAATCATACCGCCACGTGGTCCACGCAATGTTTTGTGCGTAGTAGAAGTTACAAAGTGCGCGTGTGGTACTGGATTTGGATGTAGACCTGCCGCAACTAGACCTGCGATATGAGCCATATCAACGAATAAGTATGCCCCAATCTCATCAGCAATTTCACGGAATTTAGCGAAGTCAATAGTACGTGAATATGCACTTGCACCCGCAACAATCATTTTAGGCTTATGCTCTAGAGCGATCGAGCGAACTTCCTCGTAATCTATCATTTCTGTTTCTTTGTTTACGCCATATTCAATAAAATTATATTGAATTCCACTAAAGTTTACAGGAGAACCGTGTGTTAAATGCCCACCGTGGGATAAGTTCATCCCTAAAATCGTGTCACCAGGTTGTAGAGCTGTCATATAAACAGCCATATTAGCTTGAGAACCAGAATGTGGTTGCACGTTTGCATGCTCTGCCCCAAAAATCTCTTTTAAGCGATCGCGAGCAATATCCTCTACTACGTCTACATGCTCACAGCCACCGTAATAACGTTTGCCAGGATACCCCTCTGCATATTTATTTGTCAGAACAGAACCCTGTGCTTCCATTACAGCTTCTGATACAAAGTTTTCTGATGCGATAAGTTCGATGTTTGATTGTTGACGTTTTTTCTCTGCTAACATTGCCTCAAATACTGCTGGATCTTGTGATTGAATCTTTTCCACTTCTAGTTCCTCCTCTAAATTCATCCGTAAAATGATCGTACCCCGCCAATGAGTTTTGGTCGAGTATTGGCGATTGTAATAATCGCCTCCCCTACCATTTTGGTGGATACACGTATCGGTACAGCAACTGGTTGCAGTTGCATGCCAATCATTGTTTGACCAATATCAATTCCTGCTTTAGCCTGCACATGTTCCACCACCACAGGATCTTGAAATTGGGTATATGCGTAGGCTGACATAGAGCCTCCTGCACGAACAACTGGAATAACAGAAACCTCGGGCAGTCTATAAAATTGCTGGGTCTTTCTTTCCATTGTTAATGCACGATTGATATGTTCACAGCCCTGGAAGGCAAGGAGTATTTTATTGCGCTCGGCAAATGCTCGAATCGGTTCAAATAAAATCTCCGCGACCTCTAACCCTCCCGCAGTTCCTATCTTTTTTCCGATTACTTCAGAGGTAGAGCATCCTACAACGAACAAATCATTTTCATGAAAAGTAATTTGCTGCTCCACTTCCAGGAGAAGCTGTTCCATTTGCTGTTGCCACAAATTTTTGGCTTCCATCTGAAATCCCTCTATTCCATATTATTTTTCTAAAGCTGTAATTTTTTCAATACGGCGTTCGTGACGACCACCTTCAAATTCTTGAGCTAACCAAGTTGCTACGATTTCTCTTGCAAGCCCTGGACCAATCACTCGTTCTCCCATTGCAAGAACGTTAGAGTCATTATGACAACGTGTTGCTTTAGCAGAAAAAACATCATGCACTAAAGCACAACGAATTCCTTTTATCTTGTTAGCAGCAATGGACATTCCAATCCCTGTCCCACAAATTAAAATTCCGCGATCATACTCCCCACTTGCCACACCTTCTGTTACTGGTGCTGCATAGTCCGGGTAATCGACAGAATCATTTGTCTGTGGACCAAAGTCCTTATAGGAAAGTCCGAGTTCTTCAAGCTGTTGAATAATTTCTTTACGAAGGTTATTGCCTCCGTGATCAGAAGAAATTGCAATTTTCATCTTGTTCCCTCTTTTCTGTTTAGTACTCAAACTCATCATACCATCTTTTTGAGCAAAAAAATACAACCCAAATCGTTTGAGTTGTATCCGTTTTGACATATTCTTTTTATAACATTATCGAGTAGTACGGTCAAACTGAGAGATTACCTTAAACAAATCCTCCGACTGACGTTTCAAATCTTCTGTTAAAATATCAACCTGCTCAATAGAGCGAGCCTGTTCATCAGTAGCACTTCTTACTTCTTCTGCTCCGGCTGAAGTTTCCTCAGCAATCGCTGCTACATCCTGAGATTGTCGAGCAGTGCTTTCTATATTAGAAAGCTGCCTTTCTACAAGAGAGGAAATTTCTACTACTGATTCAGCCATTTCATGAACTTTTGTCGACATACCTTCTACAGCTGCATTCGTTTCAGATACCCGTTTCGCTTCCCCTACTGCGAAGCTAACTTGGTTCGTCATCTGTTGAACTACTGTTTGAACATCGCTTTGAATTGCTAGAATGAGAGTAGAAATGCCTTGCACTGCCTTCGCACTTTCATCTGCAAGTTTCCGTACTTCCTCTGCTACTACTGCGAAGCCTTTACCATGTTCACCTGCACGTGCGGCTTCTATAGAGGCATTAAGTGCTAGCAGGTTCGTTTGGGCTGCTATGTCTCCTACTAATTGAATAATACTTTCCACTTTACTAGCATTTTCTTCAAGCTGATGAACGTTCTCTAAAGCAGATTCACTGCCAGAGGCAATTTTTTGAATTCCGCTCACTAACGACTGTATAACCTTCGTCGTTTCCGAGAGCTCATTTATCATTTCTTTTGACTGCGAAGAAGATTTCTCTGCACGCTTATTTACCTCTGAAGCAAGCACTCTGACATCCTCCACTGACTCGGCTGTTTCTTGCACAGCCATCGCGGATTGCTCTGCACCTTCCGAAATTTGAGCTATAGTAGAGGCAATTGCTTCTGCCTGATCAGATGCAACGGATGCCTCTTTTGCAAGCTTTTGTACACTATCGTTTGTTTTATCAAAATTTTCTTCAATTCCTTGAACCATTTCTCTTAGGTTTTCTAACATTGTTTGGAAAGCTACAGCAACAGACTGAATCTCATCTTTAGAGTTTGGAACTTCTACATCCATACCAATTTTACCTTCTGAAGCAAGTGTAGCAACCTTCTCTAAGTTGAATAGAGGCTTGATGATTAATCCACTAAAGAAGTAAGCAAGAAGACCTGACCAGAATATTCCTAAAGCATATGTAAGAATTTCAAATGGAAGTGCGCCTATATGGATATCCATCGTCTGTAAATAAGGCTGTACATAATTGATAAAAAATGCACTTGTTGAATAAGTAATTAAAGCAAGAACCGTTACAAAAAGCACAATCTTCTTTTGAAATCCAAAGGCGTGCTTTTTTCTTTTCTCTTTCATCCCTTTTCCCCCTGTAGTCTCTTCACTAATCCCTCTGTTAGTTCGCTAAGTTCTTCATAAGTCCGTTCATATATACCTAAGTTTCCTCCAAAAGGATCCATTACATCCTGTATATCGTCCGGAGTTACAAATTCTTTATACATATAAATCTTAGAAATTGCTTCGGGAAAAGCAAAAATCAGCGCTTGTTTATGGGCTGCAGTCATCGTTAAGATTAAATCTGCCCAATCAACTGTAGACGGCTGTAGGGAGGATGATTTATGGGTAAAAGGAATGTCGTTGGCAGTTAGAACTTTTTGACTATTTAATGACATGTTTTCCCCATCCATTGCATAAATACCTGCAGACTTCACATTTACATCAACTAACTTCTTTGCTTTTAATATCGCCTCTGCCATCGGGCTTCTACAAGTGTTACCTGTACAGATAAATAATATATTCATACTAGATCATTCCTTTATATTAGTGTGTATAGGGTGTTTATTTTGTTATATATTTTGAAGAGTAAGCAATCCCATAACTAGTAAAACTCCACCAGCCATTTTCATGATAATGCCTCGGTTCATCACCGTGTTTTTATATATAATTTTTTGCGCAACAATTACTCCTACAAAAGCAGAAATGCCTGCACTTAAAATAAAAACAAACTTTTCTACTTGAAGCATACCAAAGGAAATACTTACAGAGAAGGTATCTAGACTCGCTACTACTGCCAAGATATAAGGTGGCATCATTGGTACTTCTTTTGAAGATTTTGATAAGACCATTTGAAGACCTACCAATGTAAGCAATACTCCTGATAAATAAGGGCTTGCCTGCTGTAAATAGGTTTGTACTAAAACTCCTGCATAATAGCCTATTAAGGGGAAGAGCATATGTAAGGATGCAACCCAAGCTGCTAGAGTTAAAATCTGTTTTCTATATGATACAAGAGAAAATAAGATTAGTACATCTACCGACATTAAGAATCCTGCTAATATTTCTGTCCACAAAAAAATCTCTCCCGTCTATTTGCATAATTAAATGTATGCAAATGAACGAGAGAGAATACAAAATATAGACAACCTTTTTTAACTTGTTTTTACTTTACGATAAACCAGTTGCCATCTGCTGCTTTTTCTAAACGATTCATAACTGCTGCTCCAACTCCGTCCTTTTGGAAAACAGGGGCAAGCACAACATCTGCATCTGTTTCGTCACAGCTTCTAAGTGCCTCATATAGCAAGTGAGCAGCTTCTTTCACATGCTCATCGTTCCCAAGAGAAAAGTAATAGTCTGCATCCAATACTTTCAATTGATTCGTTGCGATGAGAGCCACTTTTTTATTTTTCTTATGTATGCTAGTAATCGCTTCTTGGATTGAGCTTACGGAAGCCTCTATTAAAAAGACAGGTGCGTTAGGTGCATAGTGCGCATATTTCATGCCGGGTGCTCTTGGCGCTTCGGATTTATCTACAAGCTTTGTTTCGTTGACCTTGCCAATGACTTGTTCAAGCATTTCCTTTGTTACACCGCCTGGTCGTAAAATAGTAGGAATCTCTCCTGTACAATCCAATACGGTAGACTCAAGGCCCATCCCAGTAACTCCGCCATCTATTATAGCAGGGATACTACCATTTAAATCATTATATACGTGGTTAGCTTTCGTCGGGCTAGGTTTTCCACTTCGATTGGCACTCGGAGCAGCAACCGGAAGTTTTAATAGACGTAAAAGTTTTAAAGCTACAGGATGATCTGGCATTCTAACCCCTACTGTATCCAACCCTGCACTAACATTAGATGCTAATACTTTTTCCTTTAGCGGAAGTACTAATGTCAATGGACCAGGCCAAAATGCATCCATACATAACTGAGCCTTTTCCGGGATGTGAGAGATAAAATCACTAATTTCACCCTTAGATCCAATATGCACTATAAGAGGATTATCCTGCGGTCTGCCTTTTGCTTCAAAAATTTTAGCTACCGCTTTTTCGTTCGTCGCAACAGCTCCTAAGCCGTAAACAGTTTCTGTCGGGAAAGCGACTACCTCTCCAGATTGCAATAAATGGACGGCCTCTGTATAACTCATTTCTTCTGTGGATAAGTTACCCACAGATAATACTTTTGTGTTCATACGTAAATTCTCCCTTTCTAGATCCTTATCCACAAAATGTTAATAACTTTCAGACAATTGTGGAAAACTATGTGGAAAATTTCTTCTTTAACCATTCCCAAACAAAGAATTTAGGTTTTTCTTCTTTCACTTCTTCTTTATAGCATGCTTTAGGGAAAAGACCGCACCACCAGTTATCCCCTCTTCCACTTCCGATGGAAACTACAATTGCCTCCACCTGTGTCTGAGCTGCAATTCCACTTTCCCATTCCTTTGGTGGAAAAATGGTTTGCCCTTTCGTGATTGTCATATTCTCCTGCAAACTGCTTGATAGACTCACGACTGTATTTTCTAACTCTTTTATCGCAGCGTCTGGGTCCTTTTCATAATTGACTAATATTGGTGCTATTTTTTCTTGTACTTTCATTTTTACCTGTTGATCATATGCTGTGTTGCTGTTGGCAACTAAACGAAAGCGCATCGCCTCCGTTTGTTCATCATTATGAATGAAAACAAATAAAATAGTTTGTATAACCAAAAGCATCCATACAAAGAGAATAACTACATCTATTTTTTGTCCTACTTTACCTGCTCTTTTTATCTCGTAATCTGGTAACATGTAACATTCCTCCCTTAGGAACATTGTTACCAATAGATTCATATCTTATTCAGCATTTGTACAAAAAACAAAACGATTTTTTCCATTAATGTCTTGAATGATCTCAACATTGCCTTTCGGAAAAGCTTTTTGAAGCATCGCAGCAACAGCTGGCCCCTGCTCATAGCCAATCTCAAAACCTATTAAACTGGTTGAATTCATCAAAGAAGGAAGCTGCTCTGCTAATTTACGATAAAGTAAAAGACCATCCTCATCTGCAAATAAAGCCAAGTGCGGTTCATAATCTATCACTGTATCTGATAAACTTGGTGCCTCTGAATGTGCAATATACGGTGGGTTCGATAAAACTATATCCCATTTTTCATGTGATATAGGCTCCGCCAGATCTCCTTGCTTGAAGTCAATATGCGCTGACAATCTTTCTGCATTTTGAACAGCTACCTGCAACGCATTCTCAGATATATCTGTAGCAGTTACCTTTGCATTTGGTAGCTCCTTTTGAATGGTGATTGCAATGGCTCCACTTCCTGTACCGATATCAGCAACATTCAGTGGGCTTTTGTCCTTAAATAGGAAGGGCACACGCTTTCTTACTTCTTCTATTAATTCCTCGGTTTCAGGGCGGGGAATTAATACAAACTCATTGACTAAAAAATCTCGATCATAAAAGGTTTCCTGACCAATGATATATTGATAGGGTCTACCAGTTATATGCTCTTCTACATAGCTCCAGAAAGTATCAAAAGCATCTGTTGATATCTCTTCATACATGGCCATCATAAGCTCAGAGTAATTTTTTCCAAGGACAAATTGTAAAATATAACGAGCCACTTCTTTTTCACGATTATTTTCCTCTAAAAAAGAAGAAGCCCGGTTCAGGGCCTCATAAATGGTCTTAGACATTTGTATCATTCATTCTTTCTAGCTTTTCTGCTTGGTCCTCTAAAATCAATGCATCCACCACTTCGTTTAGTTTACCCTCTAAAATTTGGTCCAGCTTTTGAATAGTTAAACCAATTCGATGGTCTGTCACTCGGTTTTGTGGATAATTATACGTACGAATTCGTTCAGAGCGATCACCAGTACCAACCGCTGATTTACGTACAGCATCATACTCTGCTTGCGCTTCTTGACGGAACTTATCTGCTACACGCGCACGAAGAATTTTCATCGCTTTTTCTCTGTTTTTAATCTGAGACTTTTCATCCTGCATCGAAACTGTGATTCCTGTAGGTAAATGAGTCATACGAACAGCTGACATCGTCGTGTTAACAGATTGACCACCAGCGCCTGAGGATGCAAAAGTATCTACACGAACGTCTTTTTCGTGAATTTCTACATCAACTTCTTCCGCTTCTGGAAGAACTGCAACAGTTGCAGTAGATGTATGAATACGGCCACCTGACTCAGTTTCTGGAACACGCTGCACGCGATGTGCGCCATTTTCGTATTTCATCTTAGAATAGGCATTATTCCCATTAATCATAAAGATGATTTCTTTAAATCCACCTAAGCCGGTTGGATTCGACTCCATAACCTCAATCTTCCACCCTTGCGTTTCAGCAAAACGGCTGTACATACGGAAAAGGTTTCCAGCAAATAATGCTGCCTCATCTCCACCTGCTGCTCCACGAATCTCCATAATAACGTTTTTGTCATCATTCGGATCTTTCGGGATTAACAAAATACGTAAACGCTCTTCTAGCTCAGCAATTTGCCCTTCTAGCTCGTTCACTTCTTCCTTTACCATTTCACGCATATCTGCATCTAGCTTCTCATCAAGCATTTGCTTTGCATCCTGGTATTGGCTTTTAATATCTTTGTATTCTCTATACGCATCCACAGTTGCCTGTAGATTCGATTGTTCCTTGGAATACTCTCTTAGCTTATTCGTATCATTCACTACATCTGGATCACTAAGCAATTCATTTAAATTATTATAACGGTCTTCTACCGATTGTAATCGATCAAACATCGTGCTCACCTCGTTCATTTATATGTCTATTAGTACTATTATAAAGAAAAAGCGTAGCGCTTGCTACTTTTTCTATATTGAAGGGCTTTTATGCTAATGAAAGAATAGATGACCATTCTATACATTAAAAAGCTCGCGAAGATACAATTTCGCTCGCCATCCGCTAATTGATAGGTCGACTGCTGAACTGCTAAAGGGTGAACGTTTGTGCAAGGTTTATAGCCTTCTCTGCAGGGTTTCACTTCTTCTCTGCAAGATTTTCGGCTTTCTGCAAGGTTCTCACCCTTCTCTGCAAGATTCAGCGTCATCTCCGCAAAGTTTTGGTGTGTTTCTGCAAGGTTTCCGTCCGTCTCTGCAAGATTTCTGGCTTTCTGCAAGGTTCTCACCCGTTTCCGCAAGGTTCTTGCCCTTCTCTGCAAGGTTCAGCGTCATCTCCGCAAATTTTCACTTCTTCTCTGCAAGATTTCCCGCTTTCTGCAAGGTTCTCACCCGTTTCCGCAAGGTTCTTGCCCTTCTCTGCAAGGTTCAGCGTCATCTCCGCAAGGTTTCCGTCCGTCTCTGCGAGATTTCCCGCTTTCTGCTAGGTTCGTGCTCCTCTCTGCAAGATTCAGACCCGTTTCCGCAAGGTTCTTACCCTTTTCTGCAAGATTCAGCGTCATCTCCGCAAAGTTTCACTTCTTCTCTGCAAGGTTCATCGCCATTTCTGCAAGGTTTCCGTATTCTGTGAGAAACTCCTACTCACTTCACTGAGTAAGCGGCGGGTTTGCGTGACATTTGCGGCAAACTGGATAATAGGAGTCATTGCCACCGATTTGGATTTGTTCCCCAGTATATACTGG
>JBEMAY010000025.1:0-39286 GCA_040274765.1 Psychrobacillus sp. | reverse complement strand
CCAATTTTAATTATAGGAAATGAGCAGGAATCTTTATCAATAATGTATCTTTCCTACTCTGAAAATGAACCAAATCCCTCTTCAGAAACTAATGGACTTCTACTACTAACTCCAGAAGATGTTCATTTTATCTGTAATAATAAAATTACTTTAAATGATTTTATTAAACAAAATGGAAAAGCTATATTAAAAGGAAATATAAATAGAGATTTATTTTTAACACCTTTTCCTCAGCTAATATTTCTTTCAAAACTGTTAAAAGAACATCAAGATTTATTCATCATAAAATAAAATCAATGATGTTTGTGAAATATACACTTAAAGTAACGGATGCTTTACTTAAAGATTCGGGATCCGAATTAAACAAAGTTATTAGCCGGTTTTGAAGTGAAAACTTTTAGGGATCCTTACTTCATAATAGAATGTAGTAAGGATCTTATTTGAAGAAAATTAAATGACTTAATGTCTATACAATTTTGTAGATTAAATTTCCTCATAAACATCTATTAAAAATTTTTGAAGTCTTTTTTTCAATATAGCATTTTTTTTTTCGGTTTTCTCAATACGTTTTCTTAACGATTCAATAAGCACATCTTTAGATGAATCAGTCATGTTTCTTTTTACTTTTTTTGCGGTGGATAGTCCAACCTGTTGGTCTCGTAGAGATTCGATTCTAAGGCGTAAATTTTGATTTCTATATAAAAATGCTTTGGATACATTAGCTTCATTAGAAACCGTATTAAAATTAATCAACATTTGATTTTTTATCATGACTTTTAAAGCAACATCTACTTTTTTTACTGTTCTTTCAGTTTTCAGTTTAGAGTGTTTTATAAGGGGCTGCGTATTGGGTTCTTTATTAGCCATATGTTCACTTACTTTCATTTTTGTTATATTCACGAATCTCTTTTGACGTACCAAATATACCACCATTTTGTTCAATACCTTTTAGTATTTTTTTATAATGGTCTCGCTTATTTACAGCAAATTGAAGGGAACGTTCTTTACCCGTTCTATTATAGATTTCTATATCATTTTCTAACTTCTCTATTTGGACCTTATAGTAATCACTAAAAGTTCGGTCAACATGGAAACTTCTACAATTATTTGCTATACACGGTGGCTCTAAAGTCTGTTCTAGAAAGTCACAATTTACTTTTGGACTCTTTACACATATTCCATGATCCATTCTTATAGAATCAAAGTTATGGCGTATCCATTCAAGCTCTAAACCGTTTTCTTCTGCCTGTAATACAAAATCTGCTTTGATAATTTTCCCTTGTGTATCTAACCTAACAGCTCCGAGATTCTTAGCTTTAAAGTATTGATCTCGTAATGTATTATCATGAATTTGAGCATAAACTAACGTCATTTCTGGAGAAGCGTGGGCCATTAGTTTTTGGACATGAACCAAATTCATTCCATTATTTATTAGATTTACTCCATACCTATGTCTTAGGCTATGCGCTTTAAATCTATGAATTTTACCATCTTTTTCTGTAATGCTATACTTCTTCATGAATTTGTTTATAACATTCTGAACAGCTTGGGAAGGTACTGGTTTCCCTTTACGTATGCCAGAAATTCTAACAAATAAGAAGTTATCCGGATTATTTTGTGAGTTTGATTTTTCTTTTGTTATGGCTATTTGTATATTAATTATCCTAGCTATATCATCAGAAATGGGAACCTTATGATCTTTATATTTTACTTTTCTTTGATCTCCGATTAGCCACCATTTTTGATCATTATCCTTAAATAAACAATCTATCTTTAATCCAAGGACATCACTTATTCTAAATCCAGAGGCTTCAAGTATCAATAATATAAAAGAATATTCTTTATCTAATCCATCGATATTCTCCATTATTTGCTCCCATATATTATCCGGAACATATTTGATATCCTGAGGTAAACTCTTTTTGTTCTTTGGTTTGTCCTCTAAGAAGATTAGCCGATTTACATTCCTCTCAGGGGCTTCGTCCCATTCATATAATTGAATGTCCTCCAAGAATCTTGATAGAGTAGTAATTGTATGAATTTTAGTTTTATTACTTATAATTTTACCAGAATAGTTTTTTTCTTTTAAAGTACTTAAATGTTTTAAAAACTTTTCAATATCCTTTCTATTCAATTCTTTTAAGTCTTTCCAATGTGGGTATTCTCGTAAAATAAAGTCAAAAAACACGTTGAGAAAACGAACGAGATAGGCTACAGCCCATGAAAAGCTTAAGCTCTGTTGATTTACCACCCTAAGCCATATATATCGCTTCACTAGGGGTCTATAGACAATAGGAATACATGTAAAGTCTAGTTTAGTCGAAGAATTAGTTTTCACATAGTCAATATTTAATCATTCAGCTCTCCAAATATCTCTTTCAAATTCATCTCTATCATCGTAATAGTCTAAGTAAAAATCATATAAATTATTATATACAGTAAATAGATAACTATTTCTTATATAGTATTTTCCATTTGAGTCATTTTTACTGGGATAATAAACTTTTAAGTTGGTCGAATTGATAAGATATGTTCGGTAGTTTAAAATAAAACTTTCTTTAGGGATATCAATAAATGATTTTAACGTTGGGTAGTTTTCTTGAATAAATTTTGATAATCTACTAACTGAATGTCTAATACCCGAAAAAACACTAGATGTGGCAAATGATTTGTTTATCACACGGTTTGCAAGGTAAAATTTGATTTCATTTTTTAAAGAGGTTTCTAAAAAACCCTCAAAGTTAATCGTTCTATTTTTCTCATTAATTCTATCTATTCCCTCTGGCAAATTGTCACTTCTCCATACATCTTGACTCCAATAATGATCATTAATATTAAAGAATTCATTTATTGCTTTTATTTTGATGTTACTTGGTTGTATTTGTAGTTTATTAGAATTTAGAGTCATCTTCCTTCTCCTTTGATTTCCGATTCAGTTGTGCCTTCTCATACTCTTTTCTGATAGTTTTCTCAGTAGGATGTAAGTAAGTTTGAATTGTCGTTTGAACATGAGCATGTCCTAATAACTTTTGAATTACAGCTATATCAACACCGCTTTCATGTAGCTCTGTTGCAAAGGAGTGTCTAAACATATGGGGAGTAAATTTTATATTTAGCTTTCTTATCATTCGTTCGATAAAAGCCTTAGTTGCACTATAATCAAGTGGAAGTCCTTTATTTTTACCGCTTAATTTTACAAATACATAATTAGTATCAAATCCATTAGCGTCGTGAATATAGAAAAGATAATCTTGAAACAAATTCATTGTTTCAGAAGTGACAAATACAATTCTTCCTTCACCTGTACTGGTTTTTGATTTACGAACAGTTATAGAGTTTTTAGATATATTAAAGTCTTCTATCCACAGTGTTAGTGCTTCTTCAATTCTTAAACCAGCATCGTATAAAATACTTAGTAGTAGCTTGTCTCTTAAATTTGTTGTTGTATCAATAATTAGATTTATTTGTTCAATACTCAGTGTTTTTATCTTTCTTTTAGGAACAGTTAATTTAAGGACGTTTTTTTTAATAGGCATATCAGAAGATATATGTTCAAGAAAAGGTTTGAAACTTTTAAATCTACCTGGAATTCGTCTGAATATATTTTCTGTTATATTCCCATCTAATTTCTCAAGTCGAACCTGATAATCATAGAAAGTAAATACGGTATTTAAAATGGCATTAATTGTTGCTGGGTTACGATTTTTCTTATCCGGTTCTTTATATAAGACTATTTTTCGAGATTGAATAGGCTGCCGTAGCCATCCAATAAATTTACTTAATATGTCAATTGTAACTTCTTGATAGTTCTTGTTATATTGCTCAAGAAATTCAAAATAGTGTTTCAAGTGGTAACAATATGTTTTTATTGTTTTTTCAGCCCTCCCAATATTATCAAGATATTTTAGATATTTGATTACAGGTATAACCAAGTCCCCATTATCATCAATCAAAATATATCTTTTCTTTTCTATATCATCTTGACCCATTATAACTAGTTGCTGAACTTCCATAGTCTTCTCCTTATCTATGATTAGATTTTATCGTTGAATACTATAAATACTTTAAAAATTACATATTGTTATACTTTATTTATCGTAAATAAAAGAGATAGTATTATATCGTCATAAACGTTATATACTATCTCTTATTATAGTGTATTTATATTAACCCCCATCGGAGCTGCCCCATTCTATTGCTCGTTCCATCGTTAATAATAGCTACGACAGACTGAGAAGGGGCTATATTATAATTAGGATAATAATCCTCTTCATTGGATACAAACTGCACATCAAATCGTTCTTTAATCTGTTCCATATCCGTATATAGACTAAAACGCCCGCACATAAGAGAACCTTCCTTTCTAATTATCTGTCCTATATCCTTTTCCTATTTATTGTTCGTTCAAACGCAGGCAAAAATTAAAAAATGCCTAGAGCGTTTTACTCTAGAGACATTTTCTATAAGAGAAATGAAATAACAATAATGAACACGATAGGTCCCAAAATAAATAACCAAGCTAAAGGTCTGGCAAAGTTGACAGACCAGCCGACTCCAAAGCGTTTTTCTACAAAAACACTTGGATCATCTTTGTTGATATAGAAAATACCACCCTTCCAAAATCGATCATCATCTACAGATGTAATACGAGGATTTCCTACAACCGCTTCTTCCTCCCCCACTTTTAAACGTGATCCTCCTTGACCAACTTTTACAGTAAAAATAGCTACGCTAACAAAAGCAAGCACCAAAAATCCTATTGGTAAAGAAACCATAACAAGGGAGGAGGTTATCTCAGGATGTATAGTCTGTAACTGAAGATATCCCATCAGCAAGGTAACTCCTACCGACATGACAAAAGAGAGCCAGCTAGAGTATTTCCGAAATGCAAGCTGCTGCTTAACGGAAGTTTTTTTGCGTTGAGGGCTAATGCTTGTTCCCGACATTTTGATTCCCTCGCTAGTAAATAGGAACATTGCTTGCATTACTAATAAAATTAGTGGAAGAGAAATAACAGTAAGATAGCTTTTCTCACTAAAAGCATCTGCTTCCCCTGTCGGACCCCAATGAGTAGGAATCATGTCCGGCATCTGTGGATATTTTAGAAGCGTATAAAATATAAGACCAATCGATACAATCATAGGAATTATAAATAAAATTCTAGGCAGCAATTGAAGCTTCTCCTGAAATCCTAAATCTACTACTTTCACTTCATTTTTATCGGAAAACCAGCGACGCTGCTCCTTTAATTTCTTCATTTTCATATGCATGATAAAGTAATAGGCAACGCTCAAAAATAGAACACCAATTTGAACTCCAACACTAACAAGAGCCAATACCTCTTCCTGAGGATTTTGAAGTAGTGCCCAACCGATATAGATTGCAAAAATAACTAATCCAACAAATAGAACTACAGCCGTGTATCTATTTTTTAACTGAAGTATTTCCTTATCCTTTTCATGCTGCTCAGGTACCCTTACACCAAAAACAATGGTTGGTTTTAAAAATTTTGGAATGTATGCCTGTAAAATCGTAATAAATAAAAGAATAAATCCAAATAACAGCAAGATCATTATTTACCCCTCCTTAATGTGTCGAACAAGCTCTCGAACCATTACAACCATTTCTTCCTCTGAAAGTTGCAATACCATCCCTTCTGCTAACAATGGGCGAATCTGTTCAGCCAACAATTGCTTTTGTTGATCTGTTGCTTTTTCTATGATTTTTGGCTGTATAATTACCCCTGATTTCGGAACAATTTGAATGAAATCTTTTTCTTCCAAAAGATGATATGCCTTATTAACCGTATGCATATTCATACCCAAGTCAGCTGCAAAGCTTCTAACAGATGGCAGGGAGTCACCTGGCTTTAACTCTCCTCTAGCCATTCCTTCTATCAATTGTTGCGCTAGCTGTAAATAGATCGGCACAGATGAATTCGGCTTTATCTCTATAAACATTTCATGACCTCCTATTTACCTCTTGTTCTATATATATTATAACACACTGTTCTATATGTAGTATATCAAAAAGTTTTTATTCTGGGCTAATCTATTGTCTGACTGGCTAGCCCTGACTTCGTTTACTACAATCACTCATCTTTTTACTACAATCCTCGGAAATTTTACTCCAATCCAGTTCCAGGCTCATCTCCCTGACTCCATTTACGACAATCAACACTTCGTTTACTACAATCAACCACTACAACATGACCCAGCCCTTTCTAAGCATTCCTTCATTAGTACAATTTCTTCCTATAAAAAAAGCCGACAAGATCTCGAAGGATCTTGCCGACTTAAAATGTTTTTATTACCCTTTTACTGTTAACTCTACTAAGCGTTGTGCAGAAGCTTTTACTTCTTCCATACCTGCTGAGATAATTTCTTGTGCTTTAGCAGGCATCGCATTGTGACCTTCAATAATTACTTCATCGATAATTTGCATACCGAATACGTCACCAAATACTGCACGCATATAGTTTACAGCCATTTCCATTGGAGCAGCTTCTGGAGTAGAATAAATTCCACCACGTGCGTTTAGGAAGATAGCTTTTTTGTCTGTCATCAATTGAACCATGTTGCCCTCTGCATCATATTTAAATGCAAAGCCTGCAGCATATACATAATCAATGAAAGTTTGTAATTTAGCAGGGATTGTTAGATTCCATAATGGGAATGCAAATACTACAATATCAGCAGCAGTTAATAAATCCATTGCTTTTTGTTTAGCTGCTAATAAACGAGACTCAACGTCTGTCATTTCTTCACCCGTTTGCATTTTACCAAAAGCGTTGAAAAGATCTTGTCCAAAGTATGGAGTGTCTTCTTCATACACATCATAAACTGTTACGTTTACATCTTTACCTTCAAGCTCCGCCATAAAAGTTTCATACATTTTACTTGAAATTGCTTCTGTTGCAGGACGGTTATTTGCCTTTACTACTAATACGTTCATTTTTATAACTCCTCTATAATATCGATATATTTTTATCTTGTTATTTATCTCAACTTCGAGACTTCCCTATATTATATTAATATAAGGAGACTGTCAAAAAATTAGCCTCTGTAAATTATTTGCTCGAATGTTTTTCTTATACTTGGTAACTTTAACTATTTATGTATTTGTTATACTATTTATATAAAGGGAGGTGCCATGTTTGGAGGATATTATTGCTATTTTTATTTTTTCTGCTATTGGCCTATCCTTGATTAGCGTCATCGCTATTGGGGGCTATGTAACAGTAAAACAACAGCAACATAAACAAAAGGAGTTAGAGATAGAACTTTTGCGATTAGAGAACGAGGCTTTTATGCTCTTGGAACGGAAAGCTATTCGAGAAGGAAAACAGTTAGAAGAATGAATGTATAGTATATAAAAAGGTGCTCCTTGTATATACCTTCACAAAGAGCACCAACAGTTATTTAAAGTCCTATGACATGAGTGGTATCCGGAGATCTTCTATCGAATATAAAGCCATTTGCACGGTAAAAGGCATCTGCTTTCATAGATTCCGTTTTAGTTGTAATTTCGTTGAATTGACCTTTTGCATCCTCTAATATCTTTTTAAAAAGCTCACTACCAATTCCTTTTCTCCGATATTCTGGTAATGTGTAGAAACGATGCAGTCTTGCAGAGTCTGCTCCTAAAATATCTCGATTTAGGCCTCCTATAGCAACTAACTCTTCTTCATACCAAGCACCGTATAGCGCCTCTCCTTGCTCACTAAACCTATTTGTCCCATCTTCATATTCGGCAGCTAGCCTGGAGACAAAACGATACCCTTCTTTTTCGCTTTCTTGAATTAGCTTGGATACGTCGACCTCATTCAAATCAGAAATTCTTCTTACTTCGATTGCCATATACGCTCCTCCATTCTATTTGTAAAAACGAACTCCTAGTAACTTTCGATATACAGAAGGGAATAACCTTTATATCACTACTATATTTCTAGCCTTCCACAATTAGAATGTCTTCATTCGCGCACCCATTTGTCCAGCTGAGAAATAAAAGCTTTACTCCTTCTTGAAGTAAAGTACCCTTTAGTTAAATAAAACAAGATTTAGTAATCTTCATAACAACTTACCTGTAAAGCAATACCTAGTTCACCAATTAATTTTATTGCTTCTGGTTCAAATGAAAGATTGCATTGTTCTTCAAACCAAGCACCAATAACTAAATCGATATTATCTGCACCACATTCACGTAAAATATCAATATGTTTTGATAAGGTTAAAGCAATCCAATAAAGACCAAAATCTTCTTTATCTTTGAATTCCTTTGGAGGACATAGTTCACCATTGCCGTAATCCGATGGTTTACCTTTGTTTCCTCCCCTCTTTGTAATATCACCAACTTCTATTTTATTTTTTAATGTAATCCCACTTTGTTTTTCAACTACTTTGGGAGAAAATTTCTCACCATAAAAATGGCATCGAATATCCATTTCCTTTATCATCATCAAAACCCACTTTTCATCTGTACTAATACAACCTATTTTTTCAATTTGAACAGAAAATCTTTCTTCAACTAAACTGCCGCTGAGTTCAATAAGAATAACACTTTCCTCCTTCTTGGAGAAGCACTCGTTGGTACAATAATCCATTATTTCTCATGAACTTTTACATATACACTTCCAAATAGTCTATCTCCAATATAAGCGTCTAACTTCCACATTCCACTTTTAGGAAGCATCATATTTGTTGGAGAGTGCTGATCTGCACCATTATTAGGACTAAGAAAAGCATTTTCTTTTCTTGGTACAACTATTATTTCTTCATTACTGTTTTCGTGAGTTCCTAAAACTTTAATGTCACCAATCAACTCATCTTCATTTCCCCAAAAATGCCACATATACTTTTGCGTTTTATTTGGATAGAATCTGTCTACATCACTATCATTGTAAAGAAAACCTAAACGTCTTTCTTCACCAATCATTGTGTAACTGCCTGATTCAAAAAGAGAACTTTCTTTCCAATTGTGTTGAATAACTACTTCTTTTATTGGTTCTTCGTCATTACAGCCCGCAATTACTAACGAAAAAATTACTGCAAAGATTAAAACTAAACTTTTTTTGAACATAACACACCCCCGTCTTTTTATGTTTATTCCCACTAAACTTCAAATATCATTTATTGAACTAACCTGCGTCGTTAGCTTAAGTGTAACATTTCACAAACAAAACCAACCCTATCCTTTAACATAGCCAAAATAAAAAAGACTGTGCATAAAAGCACAGTCCTTTAGCAAACGAAATTAAATAGCAGCTAATCTTGCTTCTACTTCTTCATCCGTCAATTTATGTTCTACAATATAGCGATTACGTGGGTGTACACGACATTCGTGTGAGCAGCTGCGAAGATACTTATGTTCATTTTCTTCCGAACATAGAATTTTGTCATTACAGTCTGGATTTGCACAGTTTACGTAACGTTCACAAGGCTCTCCAGTGAAATGATCTTTCCCTACAACTACATGCTCTACTTGGTTAATTGGAACAGCAATACGCTCATCAAATACATACATTTGACCATCCCATAGCTGACCACGAACTTCTGGGTCTTTACCATAGGTAGCAATACCTCCGTGCAATTGACCAACATCTTCGAATCCTTCTCTAACTAACCAACCTGAGAATTTTTCACAGCGAATTCCGCCTGTACAATACGTTAATACCTTTTTACCTTCAAAAAGCTCTTTATTATCATGAATCCACTCAGGAAGATCACGGAAGTTACGAATATCCGGACGGATTGCTCCGCGGAAATGACCTAAGTCAAACTCATAATCGTTGCGAGCATCAATAACTATTGTATCTTCGGCTTGCATTTGCTCATAAAATTCCTTTGGAGATAGGTATTTACCTGTTAATTCATTAGGATTGATATCTTCCTCTAATCCTAAGTGAACAATTTCACGTTTAGGTCGAACGTGCATTTTCTTAAAAGCATGTCCTTCCGCTTCATCTATTTTAAACACCATGTCAGCAAAACGTTCGTCTGCTTTCATCATGTCCATGTATGCGTCTGTTTGTTCAATTGTTCCGGAACAAGTTCCGTTTATACCTTCGTCCGATACTAAAATACGCCCTTTTAACCCAATTTCCTTACAAGCAGCAAGATGTTCTTGTGCAAATGTTACTGGATCTTCAATTGGGACGTATTTGTAGTAAAGTAATACTCTGTATGCATTTGTTTCCATTTTTTACTCCACCTTTTCAAATTTTGTCCATCGCTTTATCATAACAAATTTAAAAGGAGAAGTTAAATAGTTAGTTTTGTCAAAAAATAATATAGAATTTACTCTAGAATACGCCACCTGCCACCCAACTAATAAACATGGATGTTATTAAATACAAAAAAATGAGCTAGGTATTTTCTCCAAGCTCATTTAACTGGATGTTGTTTTTACTAATACATCCGTTTGCTCAACAATTTTCTTTTATGCTTCACCCATTCCGGAAAGCAAAAGAAGGTATCCTATTATGATAAGTGCAGTGACATTAAGTATTATCAATAACCATTTACCAATACCTTTTTTACCTTTCACCGCTATAATGGCTCCCATTAATGGGAGTATAAACATTGAGATTATTACTGCTTTTCCTAACGAACCGAAAGAAACACCTTTCATCATCAAAAAAAACAAAGTAATATATATCCCCAAACATATAGCTGATATAACGTTGTATTTTCTCATTTTTAATCTCCTAATTTTAAACACTTCTTATTTCAGTTTAATACAAGACCTTAACTTACTAAAGTAAATTTTAGCATTAGTTTAAGTTAACATATCTCAAATAAAAACTACTCACGAAAAATTAACCCTAAACTTTTAACATAGACAAAATTATTATAAACAAGCAGAAAGCCAAAGCTCTCTGCTTGTTTTTCTTATTTTGTTTTATTAGCTATATCTATTGCACGGTTCGTTCCTTCTGCTGCTGCATCTAATGCTTCCTTAGGATCCATACCTTGGTATAAATTCTCTAAGGCCGTAACGATTTGCTGGCGTGATTCAGGGAACACGGAGATTAACGCTCCTTGGGTAGCGATAGATGGCTCCGTACTTTGCAGCTGCTCCACCGTAACTTTTAACTGTGGCATCTTTTCCCATGCTTCTTTTACGATATCTGCCTCATATGCAGATGGGTTAATAGCAAAGTACCCTGTATCTAAATGCCACTTAGCTTGAACTTCTGGAGTAGTTAAATACTTCATGAATTCCCAAGCTGCTTTTTGCTCAATTTCAGCGATTCCTTTAGACATCCATAAGGATGCCCCTCCTATTACAACACCTTTACGGTCAACCTCGTCTGCATAAGGAATGTATGCAGCACCTACTTCAAATGGCGCATTATCAATAATTCCTCGTACACCTGCGGATGAGTCCATATACATAGCCACTTTCCCAGATTGGAAAGCCGCACGAATGTCATCCCAGTTTGTTCCGAAATTACCAAATGTGCCAGCCTTGTTCATCGTATTTAAGAATTCAAACACACGTTGACCTTCTTCTCCGTTGAAAACTGCTTCTGTTGCATCACCAGCACGACCGTTTTCCTCATTTACATATAGTCCACCTTGTGTGGCTACTAGCTGCTCGAAGAACCAGCCGTATGTTAGCATAGAAAAGCCTTTCATCTCATCTGTTTTAAGCTTAGCTGCTGCATCAATTACCTCCTGGAACGTTTTAGGAGGGTTCTCTGGATCCAAGCCGGCTGCTTTAAATGCATCCTTATTGTAAAGCATTACTGGTGTAGAGGAGTTAAATGGCATAGAGTAAAGCTCTCCATCTAAGGAATAATAATTTAAGATATTCTCCTCTAATTGAGACAAGTCATAGTTATCTTCATCGATAAACTTTTGCATTGGCTCGATAAATCCACTTTCAATCATATACTTAGTACCTACCTCAAACACCTGCGTTATGGCCGGAGCGTCTGCAGTACCTCCAACACTACGAAGCTTAGTTAACGATTCTTCATATGATCCTTGGAATTCTGCCTTTACCTCATAATCATCCTGGGATGCATTAAAGTCAGCGACAATATTATCAAGAGCAGTTTGCCCTGAGCCTGACATAGCATGCCAAAACGAGATGACTGTTTTACCGTCTTCGGACTTTTCGACATCCTCGTCGCTTTTTTGGACAGGCTCTGTAGCTGAACTATCATCACTATTTGTACATGCAGCTAACGCTAGAATACCTAACAAAATCATGAATAACCACGTAAACTTAAACTTCTTCCTCATGTCATACACCTCTTTTTTTAGTTTGGAACAACTGTTATTTTAGAGCCCCTTGTGTTAACCCTTTTTGCAATTGCTTTTGACCTAAAAACAATAGTAGTAGTGTTGGAATAATAACAACGATTACCCCTGCCATAACCACCCCCCATTCTGTTGCAACCTCTTGTGACTGTAGCTGTTTTAAGCCTATTTGTACGGTTCTTACGGAATTGTTGGTTGTAACTAATAAAGGCCAAAGATACATATTCCAAGTCGTTAAGAAACCATAAGCACCTAATGTTACTAAGCTAGTTTTAGAAACTGGCAAGATTACACGAACGAAAAATGCAAATCTACTAAGTCCTGCAATCTGTGCCGCCTCGTGTAGCTCCTTCGGTATTGTTTTGAAATGCTGCCTTAGCAAAAACGTTCCGAATGCCAATGCAAAAAACGGCAGTGTCATCCCTTGATATGTGTTAAGCCAATTTAAATTTTGAATGGTAAAGAAGTTAGGGATCATTGTTGCTTCCCACGGAATCATCATGGTGGATATAAAAAGGAAAAATACAAAATCCCTTCCTTTGAACGGGATAAAAACAAAGGCATATGCCGCTAAACTACAAACGACCAGCTGTCCAAGCATAACCCCGAACGAAACAATAAAGCTGTTAATCAAATAGTTTAATAGAGGCAATCGATCAAACACCTTCACATAATTATCAAAGCTAAAAGTTGACGGAAGGAATTTTCCTTGTAAAATTTCCCCTCCCGTCATGAAGCTTACCATCAAGGCATAGATAATCGGAAAAAACATAATAAGGGCAGTAACGATCAATAAAAAATACACAATGGATCGTTTTAGTATTCTCATTGGTAATGCACCTTCTTTTCCCCTAGCTTAAACTGTAAAATCGTAACGAGTAAAATACAGATAAATAGGAATACTGCTTGCGCACTTGCCGTACCAAATTGGGCATTAACAAACGCTTCTCTATAAATGGAATACACGATTAAGTTAGTGGATTGCGAAGGCCCGCCCTTCGTCAAGATGTCAACCTGTCCAAACGTTTGAAATGCATTGATGAGAGAAATCGTAATAATAAAAAATAAAGTAGGGGATAGCATTGGAATGGTTATTCTTCTCAAACGATACCAATAGCTTGCTCCGTCAATACGAGCACTTTCATATAAGTGCTCATCAATATTTTGTAATCCACCTAGTAATATTAAAAAGCAGAAGCCTGTGTTCAACCAAATGGTAGTCAATGACACCGACAGCAACGCCCATGTTGGGTCTAGAAGCCATTCGACTTGTGGAAGGTTCAATATGGCAAGCACTTTATTGAACATCCCAATACTTGGGTGGAACAAGAATAGCCACACAACAGAGGAAGCTGCTACAGAAACCCCCATAGTGGAAGCATAGATTGTACGGAAGAAACCGATTCCCTTCAGCTTTTCATTGGCAAGTAATGCTAGGCCTAAAGCAATGATAATTCCAGTGGGCACCGTATATAGTACAAACAGGAACGTGGCCTTTATGCTATTTAGAAAAGCTGATGATTCAAGCAAATAAGCATAATTTTCAAGACCAACAAACACTGCGGCCTCTCCTGCTTGGTTGGTTAAGAAAAAGCTTAAATAGATGGTTCGAAACATTGGATAAAAAACAAAAATAGAAAATAAAATAATAGATGGCAATAAATATAAAAGTGCTGTTCGAGCATTAAGAGATCGCTTCCAGAAACCTTTTCTTTGCTTTGTTCTAACGGCAGTTACAGAATTTGACTTCACCACTGTCATACGAATACCTCTTTACCAAATACATGGTTTTCTACATCAGAAGGTTTTTTAATAATCTCCTTTGTTACGCTATCAAAGAAGCAGAAGGAATCATAATTCATGATGACTGGTATTTTATCACCGACTGCTATTTGCCATTGGCCGCTCCATTTCACTTGCCATTGCTGATTATTCAACATAAATGAAAATACAGTTTCATTTCCTAAAATTTCAACGTTTACAATTTCAACAAATACTTTTTCCTCAGCGGTCGACTCCTTTGTCGCTGCTTTTATATGCTCCGGGCGAATGCCAACAATAACTTTGTCTGTCAGGTAGTGTTCGTCCTCATCTGGCACGGAAATAGTAATGAAATCATTTAACACAATAGCGCGCTTTTCTTTACTTCCTATGCCTTCTGCAATATTCATAGGGGGTGAACCTATAAAGGTAGCAACAAAAGGATTGGCTGGATTATTATAAATATCAATTGGTTTTCCGATTTGTTGGATAGACCCTTCATGTAGGATCATAATCCGATCACCCATTGTCATCGCTTCAATTTGATCATGCGTCACATAAATCATAGTGATCCCAAGTCTACGCTGAATTTGTCTAATTTCAGATCTCATGTGGGCACGAAGCTTTGCGTCTAAGTTGGATAATGGTTCATCCATTAGACAGATTGGCGCTTGGTTTACGATAGCTCGAGCAAGAGCAACTCGTTGTCTTTGTCCACCCGAAAGTTCTCTTGGCTTACGCTTTAAATAATCAGAAAGCCCTAGCATTTGAGCTACCTCTATTGTTCGATTGTTACGTTCTTCCTTAGATATTTTTTTAACATGCAAACCGAATTGGATATTTTCTTCTACAGAGAGATGTGGATATAAAGCATAGTTTTGGAATACCATAGATAAATCACGCTTACTTGGAGGTAAATCATTCACTTCCTGCTCACCAATCTTCAGCACACCTCCTGTTATCTCTTCTAATCCTGCAATCATTCGAAGCATTGTACTTTTTCCACAGCCTGATGGACCAACAAGCACAAAAAATTCCCCTGGTTCAATCGTTACGTTAATATTAGAAATAACGCTGGATTGTTTGTCGTATGATTTAGAGATATCAATCAGTTCCACTCGTTTCAAAAAATTTCCCCCATTCTCTATTTGTTTAGGTTGAGATAAGTATTTATTTTTTAAATTTTACTATGGAAGCTAGTAAAATATGTTTTATCTACATTCCATAGCTATGTAATCTTTTCTTAACCATATTACTAAAAAGAATATTCCAAATCAAAGGAATTTACAATCTTTACAGAATATTTAATTTTTTACTAAAAGTTAACATTCTTGGAGGATACATTTATGCGTAAATATCAATTATTTCTACTTTTATTGTTCGTGTTTGTTAGTGGGTGTGAAGGAAAGGAAGTGACACCCATTACTTCGGAAGAGTTTTTTATCATCGCTCATAGAGGAGCCTCTACTTATGCACCCGAGCATACTTTGGTCGCTTATGAGGTGGCTGAGCAGCTAGGAGCAACCTATATTGAAATTGACCTACAGATGACTAAAGATGGAGTGCTAGTAGCCATGCATGATGAAACTGTAGATCGCACTACGGAAGGAGAGGGTTTAGTAAAAGATTACACATTAGAAGAATTAAAAAAGTTGAATGCAGGAAAATGGTTTAATGATACATATCCAGATTTTGCGAATGTGGCATATGAAAATGCACGAGTTCCTACATTAAAAGAAATCTTTGATAATTTTGGTGATAGAATTAACTACTATATTGAGATGAAATCCCCAAAGATATATGAAGGGATGGAAGAGGAGTTGCTTGCTTTGTTAGAAGAATATAGTCTATTAAAGCACGAAGAGGAAGTTCCGAAAGTAATTGTACAATCCTTTAATCGTGCTAGCTTAATAGAATTTCATGAGCTTGAACCAAGAATTCCTCTTATCCAACTGCTCAGTAATAAAGAGGAAGCTAAATTTACGAACCAGGAGATGAAAAGCCTAAAAACCTATGCAAGTGGAATTGGAGTGAACGTAAATGCTGTAGATGGTACCTTTGTCCATGAAGCACATGAAAACGGATTGAAAGTTCACCTGTTTTCCTTGATAGGTGAAGCAGATATAAAAAAAGCCTTGCTCTACAAGGCTGATGGTATATTCGCGGATGCTCCTAACGTAGCAATAGAAATTATAAATAATACGTTGAATTAAAGTGATTGTTTCAATACATGCTCACAAAGTCTTTTAAAATGAATTTCAAATTTCTCATTGTCTTCCTTTTGACGCTTTCGCGGTCCTTTCATTCGACCGCCTGCTTGTCTTACTTTTTTGGATATATGTCTACTCTCTAATAGCTGGTCTATATTCTCTGGTGTATACCATCTTCCATTTTGGTCTATTGCATAGCCTTGCTTAGCTAAAACCATTGCCGCAAGACCATAATCCTGGGTGACAACCATGTCGCCCTTATTTACTTTATTGACTAGCACAAAGTCTACCGCATCGGCACCTTTAGAAACCATCACTGTATCTGCGCCTTCTCTTTGCATATAATGTGCAGTGTCACATAACAATGTTACCTTTAAATTAAATTGTTTTGCTATATCGATTGTTAAATCTACAACCGGACAGCCGTCAGCATCGACTAGAACATTCACCATCTCCAGCACCCCTAATCACTATTTATCCCTCATTGTATACTAAATAAGCACTTTTATAAATTTAAGATGAGAGATAAATAATTTTATGTACTCTTGGGTTTTCGCTAAGTACTATCTACAGATAAAAAGGTATGGATGTATATCTCCATACCTTTTATATAAGTATTACTTGTATTCACCTAATATCTCCACCGCTTTTTCTGTAATAGACGTATCCACGGCTTTATCAAAGTCTACATCCCCACTAATTGCTCCATTATCCTTGTATGCTTCATATTGCTTCAATACATCATCTATGAACATTTTGCCGTTAGGATCTAAGCCTGTAACAAATACTTTTTCCCATAGCGCTGGATCTTTTAAGGATGTGTATTTTGTCATAATATCAATAATTTCTTCTTTTTCTTCACCTTTTATAAATGCATCATTATAATCCCGGACACCTTTTAAATAGGCTGCCATGAAACGGAGCGAAACATCTTGCTCCTCATTCATAAATTGTGGGGATCCCAATACCATTGCAATTTGAGATTCTGGGGCATAATCCGTTGCATCTCCAAAACGCTCATGAAATCCATTTTCAATCCCCTGTGCGATTAATGGTTCGATTTGAAGTGCAGCATCTATCGAACCATTTTCAATTGCCCCAAGCATGCTTCCAAAGTCTCCCAGTAGCACAAACTCTACATCATCAGGAGTTAACCCTGCATGCTTTAGCATTTCTAAAAAGATAAATTCATCAATCGAGTTTTTAGAGGAAACAGCAATACGCTTTCCTTCAAAATCCTTATACTCCTTGATGACGTCCTTCATGTGGTTTCCAATGACAAATGAGAAATACGACTTGCCTGGCACATTATGTCCCTTGTCTGCAATAATTTTGACATCAATTCCTTGGGCAATGGCATTAAAAAATGATGCCGTTGAAACCCCACCCGCTATATCCACGTCTCCCGAAGCAAGTGCAGGAAGCATCTCATCACTATTTGCAAATTGGGCAAACTCTACTTCAATATTGTAGTCCTCAAAATAACCTTTTTCTTTTGCAATGTAAAAACCTGCCCCAGATGCAGCTCCATCTTCAGCTATGATTACTTTCACTTTCTTTTTTAAAGGAGCTAAATCTCCAGAAGGGTTATCCTTACTTACTTCATCATTTACCTTGTCAGAGCCTTCTTCCTTCGAACTACAAGCACCTAGCAAAAGAACCAGCGATGCAAATAGTATGAACCAGCGTTTCTTCACAACTTTCCTCCTTTATGTTCTCGATTTTTGAACCTCTTGCTGTAAATGATTCCAGATCAATATAAACTGTTCTGCCATTTCTGTATTTGCTCTAACCTGCTCCATCGTACGTGGTCGTGGCAATGGAACTTTTATCTCGCTTACAATCTCACCGGGATGTGAGCTCAAAAGTACGATACGGTCACTCAGCAATAACGCCTCATCAATACTATGAGTGATAAATAAGACGGTCTTTTTGTTTTCAGACCAGATAGATAATAATTCTTCCTGCAGTATGAATTTGTTTTGTTCATCTAAGGCAGCAAACGGCTCATCCATTAGTAAAATTTCTGGATCGTTGGCAAAAGCTCTAGCGATACTAATCCGTTGCTTCATTCCTCCAGAAAGCTCCTTTGGATAGAGTGAAGAAAAGTTACTTAAGCCTACCTTTTTTAAGTAGTAGTCGGTTTGCTTTTTAACGTATTCCTGAGGAAGGTGCCTCATTTTTAACCCAAACGCAACATTCTCTTCAACAGTTAGCCAAGGGATAACCCCTTTTTCTTGAAAAACCATGGATTGTAATGGACGGTCTCCCGCTTCAGAATCAATTAAAAAGGAGCCAGAGCTCGGTGTTTCGAGTCCAGCAAGAATGCGTAAAAGAGTTGTCTTTCCACAACCACTAGGCCCAACTAGACAGATGAACTCCCCTTCCTCTACCTGAAGAGAAATATTCTTTATAGCAGTAACACTATTACTTTTTTTATAGAAAATCTTTGTAAGGTTATCAATGGAAATTTTAACTTTTTTACTCACTTAACTCACCTCCATGGGACAATTCTCTTTTGCAGTCCACGTAGGAGAAGGGAAAAAAGAAACCCAAAAAAAGAAATGAGCACTAAACCAACGAACATTTCCTTCAACATGAATGCCTTATAAGAGGTCCATATTAAATATCCAATACCAGAGGTTGCCCCCATCATTTCTGCAGCCACGATTGTTAACAATGCTATTGCCTGCCCCATTTGAATTCCTTCTAGCATTACTGGTAAGGCCCCTGGGAAAGCAATTTTTAAAAAGAAATCCTTTGGACTGGCCCCATAATTTTTTGCCACATCTAGATGTACTCTATCTATGTTTAAAACACCAGCCACTGTATTAATAACGACAGGAAAAAATACACTCCCCGCTATAGTAACCACTTTTGAAAAATCTCCAATACCAAACAGGATAATGATGATTGGCATTAAAGCTAACGTTGGAATTGGCATAAACGCCATTACTATTGGAGATATAAAATGTCGAATAGGAGCATACAATCCCATTAGCAGGCCTATAATTACCCCAGGAATTACTCCTAGTAGGAAGCCCATTGCAATTCTATAAAGGGAGACCGACACATGAGTCCAGAGTAATCCATTTGTCGCAAGCTCAAAAAATGTAGAAACTATTGCTGAGGGAGGAGGGAAAAAGCGTATATCTAAAACGCCAGTCCGTGAGAAGACCTCCCAGAGGAATAAGATGAGTATTGGTGAAGTAATTGTTAAGAGCTGCTTACCTCGTTCTTTTAATTGTTGCTTTTTCCATTCTTTTTGTTCCGTTTCATAGGGATCGTAGTCGCTATCTACGAGCCCTTTTTCATCGCGCATCTTTCACCACCTCTTTCTAAAAATAATATGTCGAATGGGGAAAATATGTGACCGCGCCTACGTTGAAATTGACTTAAAATGTAGATTTTGGTAATTTTAAAATAAGAAAGAGGGGGTTAATATGACAGACAAACAATTAAGATCTTCCAAAGAAATGCCATATTTTATTTTAAGCATCCTATTTAGTTTATTAATTTTTGTTATAGCTATAGCCAGTATTTTTGGTATCGCAATTATTCTTGCTTTATTTTTTATCAGTACATATGCACATCTTATGAATCTTAGTTATATCCGATCGAATGGTATAAGAGTTAGTCATCGGCAGTTTCCAGATGTATATGAACGAATAGCTCGTATGTCGGAAAATATGAATCTAAAAAAAGTACCAGATATCTTTGTCGTTCATTCCGAAGGAGCTTTTAACGCTTTTGCTACCCGTTTTTTAGGGAAGAATGTGGTGGTGCTATATTCAGAAGTATTTGAGTTAGCTAGAGAGCAAGGCGAGGCGGAGCTAGATTTTATCATAGCTCATGAGCTTACACATATTAAACGAAATCATGTTTGGAAAAACATTTTAATTACACCAGCTCGTTTTGTGCCATTCCTTTCCCAGGCGTATAGTCGTGCATGTGAATATACATGTGATCGCCAGGCAGCTTATATTATTGAAGATGGTGCAGCTGCTAAGCGTGGTCTTACGATTTTAAGTATTGGGAAGGAATTATATAAAGAGGTAAATGAGGATGCCTACTTAGAGCAAATTTCGACAGAGTCTAATGTTTTTACATGGCTTGGTGAGGTCCTATCCTCGCACCCAACAACACCTAAAAGAGTCCAAGCAGTTGGTCATTTTATGCAAGTAGAAGGAACTCCTACCTACTATACGAATGCTAATAAAATTGCCCTTGGTTTAGGCGCATTGTTTGGTATTTTCTTTATCGGCTATATAGGAATTATTGGTATAGTCATGGCAGGCTCTCTTATCTATGCAAGTATCTTCCCTGAAGATTTGTTAGAGAATGAATCTGCATTAAACACTTTAACTTCGGAAGAGTCAACGCTAGAGACAGGCTCTTCACCTTCAGACCAAGAGACTTACAATTACACTCCGTTAATGACTGCAGTCGTGGATGGAGATTATGCACAAGTGCAAGAGCTTATAGCTAGCGGGGTAAATTTAGAAGAAAAGGACACAGAGGGGGCAACTGCCTTACATCAAGCAATCTACTTAAATGACATGATGATGGCAGAAATTTTACTTGAGGCTGGGGCAAACCCTAACACAAAGGATCTCTATTCCAACGCTTTGACTGCCACCTTTTATCATGAGAATTACGAATTGACAGCTCTATTGTATGAGTATGGAGCAGATCCGGCCATAATTGACCCAGAAGGTTACTCCGGAAATAATATTCTAGGTGTTTCTAATGGGCAGTTCGAACAGACATTGAATAGTTTACTTCAAAACTAATTTATCTTTAGTAAAACGTGACATACTGTCTTAAATACCTTTTAAACATTTGGACAGACACTGATTTTATATTATTGTATTAATCTTTGGAGACTGATCGAGACTAACGTCACGACCAGTCTCCTTCAGTATTTTTCGTGAATTTCGTTCGTTACTCTCCTTCTAATAAGTAAAGGTTCATTTGGAAATTCATTAAATTTTATAACGTCTTACATACAATAGATATAAATTTTAAATAGTTCCAAATGAAAGGAAATGATAAGAGTGGAAACTAAAGTATCCATTATAAATGATATGAGAAAAAATTTATTAAAGGTATTCATCATTGTAGGCTTGTTAATCGGCGGACTTGTCGGCTACGGAGTATACTGGGCTTTTTTTGATATGAAGAGGTTACCAACAGGAGAATATCTTACAGAAGAGACTTCACCTAATGGAAAGTACACATTAAAAGCATATGTTACGAACGGAGGTGCAACTACGTCATATTCTGTTCGTGGCGAGCTGGTATTTAATGATAAAGAAAATAAAACTAAAAACATCTATTGGAACGATCGAGAAGAAAGCGCAAATATTTCTTGGACAGATAATAATACAGTAATAATTAACGGTCATCCATTAGATGTTACAAAGGAAAAATTTGATTTTAGAAGACAATAATAATCTATTTTTCTCTAATCATAAAAAAGCTCGCGAAAATCGTAATTCCGCGAGCTTTCCTTCTATTAATTTGAGTATTTATAGATTATATTTACTTTTCCAAACTTCAGACTTATCGCTTTCTCAGGAAAATCTACTATTTACCATGCATACTTTTCATCTTATTGCCTATTACGTAATGATGTTACATTATTTGCGTTTGTCTCCCAGCTAATCATTAATTCCTTCTGTCTATTCTTTAAATCCTCAAAAGGTTCTTCTATTACTTCGATACGGTCAAATTTTTCTAGAAAGACAGAAGCATCCTTCAATCTTTTATATCCTCCAAAACCGAGGTCGTCGTTTAACAACCAAACGACACGCTGAATTTTAGCAAACAGTATTCCTCCGGTACACATCGGACAAGGCTCAAGGGAGCTATAAAGCGTAAATTTCTTATTTTTAATCTTAGCATCAAACATAGCACTCCCGGCATTTCTTATCGCATCTATTTCTGCATGTGCCGTAATATCCTGACTAGGATGTACTCTATTTCTGCCTTTAGCGACGAGATTAAAATGTTCATCCACAATAACAGCTCCAACTGGATAAGTATTTTCCTCTAACGCTTTCGCTGCCTCCATCAATGCCATTTTTAAAAAGTGTCGATCCATGTCCATGACATACCTCCGTTACTTAATCACAAACTTTGTTCGGCTGTAGCCTTCTTTTAGTTTCTCGACCTCCAGTATCGCAGGAATAGCCGACTTAAGTTCACTAACATGAGAGATTACACCAACCATTCGGCCTGACTTCTGAAGATCTACCAAAGTGTCTATTGCTTTGTTTAAAGACTCCTCGTCTAGTGAACCAAAACCTTCGTCGATAAACATCGTATCAATTCTTACACTTCCACGATAGCCTTGGATCACGTCTGCCATGCCAAGAGCTAGACATAAGGAGGCATTAAACTTTTCTCCTCCTGACAATGTTTTAACGTCTCGGATTTGGCCAGTGTAGGCATCATATACATCTAGACCAAGCCCACTTTGCTTGCCGTGCGTCTCCTGTCTATCACTTCTCATTAGTTGGTACTGGCCATTCGATAAATGCTTAAGTCTTTCATTGGCTGCATGGATAATCTGTTCTAAGTACTCTATTTGTATATAGCGTTCAAAAGAAATTTTCAAAGGATTTTGCCCTCTAAGTAAGTCGTATAAATCGAGGATATGACTTACTTGTTGCTCTAGCTTAGCAATACGATCACTGGATAATGCTATTTTTTCTTGAATTTCTTTGCCAGCTTTTACTAAATCTTTAGTACTATTCAAAGTATTTAATGCAGTTTCATATGCAGTTTTAAGTTGGCTTAGCTCTTCTTCAAGGTTGTGCAAATCGACTTTGCTCTTACCTTCTAGCTTTTTATAACCATCCTTCACTTGTTCGGTAAAGGTATGTACCGCCTGTTTATATGCTTCACAACGTTCTCTTAACGCCTTTCTTGCAGGTTCATCCATTCTTGCTCTCTCATACTCCTCTTTGGTTTCAAAACCAGCGTTTACTAGCGCTTGTAAAAATTGTTGTTTAGCCTTCTCTTGCTTACGTATTGCTTCCTCTGCGGATTGAGTGGCATGCTCTAATCGCATTTGGGCTTTCGTATGCAATTCCTCCGCCTCTTTATATTTCTTTTGAGCCTGCTCCCATGCTTCTTCTAGTAGGAGCTTTTGCTTTGTAGCAGCATTAATTTGTTCGTGAAGCTCCTCAAGATTGGAAATTGTACTTGGGATAGAGCTTTGTTTGGACTCTAGGACGGCATTTGCTTGCTCATATTCAGACTTTGCATGAATATAAGCTGCTTCTATAATATTCTTGTTTTCTTCTAATTCCTCAATTTGTCTTACACTCGTTTTGTACGTTTCCTTTAAGGAATTTAAGCTTTCCTTATCAGAACGGAGACCTTCTATTTCATTTTCTAGCTGAGTTAGGTCCATTTTTACTTGCTCTATATCTAGAATAGATAATTGTAGCTCTTCTAGCTGCTCCAATATTTTTTCTATATTCTCAAGCGCATGCTCTCTTTTAGCACGAACAGTTAAGTAGCTCGTTTCCTTACTCGTAAGATCTTTTTTCAGGCTCTGCACTTGATCATCTGTTAGTATATCCTCATGAGTATAGGTGCTAGTTGGCTTATGCTCGGTACTACCACAAACGGGACAAGCTTCACCGTCTACGAGCCTGGAAGCAAGGATACTCGCCTGATTGTTAAGCCATCTGCCTTCTTCATATTGAAGAGTTTGTTGGGCTTTAAGGTAGATCTTCTCTTCCTTTTCTTCTATGTTCTTCCACTCCTCAAGCCTGGACTCCTGCTGTATAAAGGTCTGCATTAGTTGATAATGCTCTTTAATCTGAGTGTATTGTTGAACCTTGTTATCTAATGGGCTTACTTGCTCCTCTAGCTTCTCTATTTCGTTTTTCATCAAAAGGTGGCTTGCCTTAGCTTGTTGGTATGTAGCTATTTTAAGTTCATGCTGCTCCTTGAGATCACGTTGTCTAACCTCTAGCTCTTTTAACTGCTGCTTCCCTTTTTCTAGGTCCTCCATTAAAGGTAATAGAGCATTTAGCTGTATTACAGCTTCTACACTTTGTTCACGTTCTTGCTTTTTACTTACCTCTTGATGGTATACCTCTTCCATATGGATTAAAGAATTAGATGTTAAGGATAGATCCTCTTTAGCTTTAATCAAGAGGCTTTCTTTTAAAATTTCTTCATTTACTGTTTCTTTAAAATAGTTTTCAATCGCCACTATTGTATATGCGCGCTCTGCTGCCTCTAGCCTACTTTCTTCATCTTTGTATGTTGCTTCCTGACTAAGTAGATGTTGTAGGCTATTCTCTTTTACCTCAAGCTCCTCTAGTTCCATATTGGTGTTTTTAGCGCTGTAATAGGCAGATTGCTTGGCTACCTGATTTTCATACGCTTCCTCACAAAGAATCTTGTCTTTTTCAATCTTATCTCGGTAATAATAAGTCTCGGCCTGTAAAGCATCCTTTAGTTGGAAAATATTATAATTACCTTCCTCTAAAAGCTCAAAAAGAATTGATTCGCGTTTGGGAAAAGAAGCCAAAATCTGCTCGGAATAGCTCTTGCGTGTATTTTCTTCTTTCTTCAGCTCCGCTTCAGCTACTAATTTTTTCTCTTTAAGCCTTTCATTAATCAGCCTATATGGTTCTGTTTTAAATATCTTACGAAGAATCGCTTCCTTGTTTTCGGTAGAAGAGGTTAATAGCTTCCTAAATTCGCCTTGAGGTAGCATGACGATTTGGCTGAACTGATCTTGCGTAAGACCAATGATATCTTCTATCTTTTTGTTAATCTCTGAAACTATTTGCCTTTCAACAACAGGTTCCTCCCCTATTTCCTTTATTTCATAGAATTCATATTTTTCTCCAGTTGAGCTTTTATTTCCTTTTTTGACATGTGGAAGCTGTCTCAGAATACGATATTTACGGTTAAATATTTCAAATATCAATTCAACAGAAGTATGCGTATCATCCAATGCAAAGTCACTACGAAGCATCTTTGTATCTTTTCTATCTTCTCCACTTCCAGAACCGTATAGAGCAAAGCTTATCCCATCAAATATGGTCGTTTTTCCTGCACCCGTCGCTCCAGATATGACAAATAATCGATGATTCCTCAGATCGGCAAAGTTAATCGTTTCTGTGTATTTATAGGGACCAAATGCTGTCATTTTCAACTGAATAGGCTTCATGCTCTGCTCCCTCCTTCTCTTTCTTCAAGCATCAATCCCGAAAGTACTTCCTTAAATAGCTCCTTTGTCTCCTCTGATGGGGATTGTCCTTTAATTTCCTCATAAAAGGATTCAAATAACATGAAGTCATTCATCTTATGACGACTTTTCTGTTCCTCTACTTTCCCTATTCCAATGGATTGAAATACTTTTCTTTCTACGTGCATCGCATTAGGATATACTGTTCGGATTTGTTCCATTGGTGAAAGCACCGGTGTTTCATCTAACAGCTTCACAAAAATATAATCCTCACTCACAGGATGCTGTAAAATATCATGCAAATAACCTTCCACTGTACGCATATCTCTTTTAGGAGTAAGTAATCTCTTTTCTACTTTCGTCCTGCCCTTTTCATCCATCTCTACGATGAGAAAGCCTTTTTTATGGTGTTCTTCTGAAATGGAATATTTTAAAGGCGATCCGGCGTATTGAATGGTTTCATTTTGCACAAAATGTGCTTGATGAAGATGTCCTAACGCTGTGTACTTGAAGTTCTTAAATAGCGAAGCATCTACATACTCAGCTCCACCAATGGCAAGCGGTCTTTCTGACTCACTAGTATTATTCTCTTCCCGACCTTGAGGAGTAACAAAGGCATGTCCCACAAATACATGTCTTTTTGAAAAATCCATTTGCAATTCAATGGCTTCCACTATTTTTTTCATGGCTAGCTGATGACTGGTGATTGTCTCATCCTCGAGTATGAACCTAACCTGAGAAGGGTCCATATATGGGATTAGATGAAATTCTACTTCTCCATATTCATCACTGATTGTCACAGAATTAAATTCTTTTGTTAGTTGTCCTACTATATGTAAACCTGTTTCTTTCATAATATTTCTTCCAAAATTTAAACGCCCTGGACTGTCATGGTTTCCCGCAATGCTTAAAACAGGAGTCTGATGTTTTAATACAATCTCTGCAAGTACATTGTCCAACAAATTTACAGCTTCTGCAGGTGGTACAGCACGGTCATATAAATCTCCTGCTATGATTACTACGTCTGGCTTCTCTTCATCTATAGCTTTTACAAATTCATTCAACACAAATCTTTGATCTTCTGTCATATAGATACCTTGTACTAATTTACCTAAATGCCAGTCGGCTGTGTGAAATATTTTCATGAGTAATTACCCTCCTACACTGAAGATTATATGTTAATTTATATCTATTTTATCATTTAAAAACGATAGGTTATATTAACTTGCCGAGATTTCATATAAAGTTAAATAGTAAATATGTAAAGATTATGATTAAAAGGAGGATTTTATATGTCCACAGAAACTTATCAAATAATAGCCATAGCTATCTATATGGTTGCTATGCTTGCTATCGGGTATTATTCGTATAGAAAGACAGTTAACCTGACTGATTATATGCTAGGAGGACGTTCACTGGGCCCTGCAGTTACTGCTTTAAGTGCAGGAGCTGCTGACATGTCTGGGTGGCTCCTAATGGGATTACCAGGAGCAATCTATCTACATGGTATGGGAGAAGCTTGGATAGCTGTTGGTTTAACCATTGGTGCATATTTAAACTGGCTATATGTAGCACCACGCTTACGCGTATACACACAGGTTTCCAACGATTCCATTACTATTCCAAGCTACTTAGAAAGTCGTTTGAAGCAATCTTCTCGTTTGTTACGAGTAGTATCAGGTCTCATTATTCTTTTATTCTTCACTTTCTATGTTTCCTCAGGAATGGTTGCTGGTGGGGTATTTTTTGAAAGCTCGTTCGGTTTAGATTACCACACAGGCCTCCTAGTAGTATCTGCTGTTGTAGTGGCTTATACTCTTTTTGGAGGATTTCTAGCAGTTAGTTACACAGATTTTCTACAGGGACTCCTAATGTTTTTAGCATTAATTTTTGTGCCGATTATAGGTTTGTTTGCTACTGGAGGCCTAGACTCTACAGTGCAATCTATTAAAGAAGTTAACCCTAATCACTTAAGTCTGGTCGCTGGGACTACTACAGCCGGTATTATTTCTTCTTTGGCATGGGGTCTTGGTTACTTCGGACAACCACATATTATTGTTCGCTTTATGGCTATCAGTTCAGTAAAAGAAACAAAAAATGCTCGTCGAATTGGTATAGGCTGGATGATTCTAAGTTTAGTTGGAGCTATTTCGACAGCTTTAGTAGGACTTGCATATTATAAGCAACATCCTGACTTGACTCTTACTGACCCAGAAGCTATTTTCATCGCACTAGGCCAAATTGTTTTTCATCCATTTATAGCAGGATTAGTACTTGCTGCAGTCTTGGCAGCTATTATGAGTACTATTTCCTCTCAGTTAATCGTTACATCATCAGCATTAATAGAGGATTTGTATAAAGCATTTATAAAAACAGATGCATCCGACCGAGCTTATGTTAATTATGGTCGTATTGCTGTATTGGTAGTGTCCGTAGTTGCTGCAATTCTTGCATGGGAGCAAAATGAGACTATTTTGGGCCTTGTAGCCTTTGCATGGGCGGGCTTCGGTGCGTCATTTGGTCCGGTCATTTTACTTTCACTTTATTGGAAAAAGATTACTGCTACCGGTGCACTTTCAGGGATGGTAGTTGGTGCTGTAACTGTTGTGGTCTGGAAGGCTAACGAAACACTTAAAGACGCATTATATGAAATAGTTCCCGGCTTCCTTTTAGCTCTGATTGTTACAGTGGTAGTGAGCTTGTTAACCTACAAGCCTAATGCCGAGATTGAGAAAGAGTTCGATGAAACAGTGCAGTTATTAAAAGAAGAACGTAAAAAATTATAAGTAAAGGGCTAACCGCTTATTGTCGGTTAGCTTTTTTTCTATATATTGTCCTATATGATACTTGTCATAGTCTTGACTTGACGTTTATGCCTACTCCTAATACCAGCATTGCTTTATAGTTAAGCTAACGAAATATGTATATAGGAGGAATTATCATGAGTAGAGAAAAAACACTTGAATTACGAAAAAATGTGAAACCATTTGAAAATTCTGAGTTGAAGAAAAGCATAGTACAGCTCATAAATACGATTCCACCATTTTTTATCCTTTGGTATTTAGCCTATTTAAGTCTCGATATTTCTGTATGGTTAACTGTTGGTTTGTCCATCATCGCCGCAGGATTTGTCGTTCGTATATTTATTATTTTTCATGATTGTACACACGGATCTTTCTTTAAAAACAAGAAAGCTAACAACATAATAGGAACAATTACAGGCATTATCACCTTATTTGCATATGAGAAATGGAAACGTGAGCATAATATTCACCACGCAACTAGCGGTAATTTAGATAAACGTGGAGTTGGGGATATTTGGATGATGACAGTTGAAGAGTATATAGAAGCTTCACCGATGAAGCGTCTTTCTTACCGACTATATCGAAATCCGATTGTTATGTTTGGTTTAGGACCTGCTTTATTATTTCTAGTAAGTAATCGTATTAACCGTAAAGGCGCTAAAGGAAAAGAGCGTTATAATACGTACCTTATCAACATTTCAGTAATTGTTATTTATTCTTTCATGATTTGGTTAATTGGCTGGCAAGCATTTGCCATTATACAAGGAACTATTCTTTTTGTAGCAGGAGCATTAGGGATTTGGTTGTTCTATGTACAGCATCAGTTTGAAGATTCCTATTTCGAAGATGAGAAAGAATGGGATTATGTAAAAGCTGCGATTGAAGGAAGCTCTTATTACAAATTACCAAGAGTGCTACAATGGGTAACAGGCAATATTGGTTTCCATCATGTGCATCATTTAAGTCCTAGAGTACCTAACTATAATTTAGAAAAAGCACATGAATCTACACCACCTTTACACAAGGCTACAACTATAAATCTTCGTACAAGTTTACAATCCATTCATTTCCGTTTATTTGATGAAGAAAACAAAAGCTTTGTTACCTTTAAAGAGATTAAGCATTTGCTGAAACAAACTAAAAATGGAGTTAACCTAAATACTAAAAATACAACAGTCGAAGGAAAATAGACCTTTCTTAAAACCATTCCTTATCCACTAGGGGATGGTTTTACTTTATAATAAGGGAAAGTGTATATGTGAAAGGTGTCTGCTAAATGAATAAATGGTATCAAATTTTTCCCAAAGCCCCCTGGCTAAGTATCTATGCATGGGTCGTATTTTGTATCTTTCCTTTTTTCTTTATCTTTCGTTCAAACGAATTATCTGAAATCCTTATAGGACTACTCTTTACAGGTATTTTTTTTCTTGCCTACCGTCTTTCTTTTAAATCGACAGGTTGGTTTTTATATGTTTGCTTAGCCATTGAAATAATGATTAGCTTATTGATGACCTATTACTATGGCTATATTTACTTTTCTATCTTTCTTTCCTTTTTTATCGGGAATATTACACAGAAAGTAGGCTTTTTCTTAATATATAGCCTTAATATTGTCTCTACCTTAACAGCTGTTATTGTCGGCTTCTATATAAAAGTAGAATTATTTATTTCTCAATGGCCATTTTTAATTATTTGTATACTTGGAGTTATTTTATTGCCTTTTAGTACTTATAATCGACATAAACGAGAAATGCTAGAAGGTCAATTAGAACATGCCAATCAGCGTATTGCTCAATATATGGTTATAGAGGAACGCGAAAGAATCGCAAGAGACTTACACGATACACTTGGACAAAAGCTTTCTTTGATAGGTCTAAAAAGCGACTTAGCTGGTAGGCTAATGGATAAGGACCCGGAGGCAGCTAAACGGGAAGTTCAAGATATTCACCAAACAGCTCGATCCGTTTTAAAAGAGGTCCGAGAACTAGTCACGAATATGCGTGGTACTAAATTAGAGGATGAGATTTACAGAGTTCAGCAAATATTAAATGCAGCAGGAATTTCTTGTAAGATTAGTGGCTCCCTTCACCTTGTGAAAACGCCACCCATCGTTGAAAATATGCTAAGTATGTGTTTGAAGGAAACAGTAACTAATGTAGTAAAACATAGTGGAGCCACTGCCTGTTCTATTTCACTAAAGCAGTCAGCGAAAGAAACCTTACTGAAGGTGCACGATAACGGAAAGGGCTTAGATCTTAGCAAAGACTGGATTAAAGGACATGGTTTGCAGGGTATCAAGGAGCGACTGGAATTTGTTAACGGTACGCTCGATATCTATTCAAAAAACGGTACTACGATCAATATCAGAGTACCAAATGTAATATTACAAACGCGGCAGGAGGATTAAACATGATACGAATTATCATCGCTGAAGACCAACGAATGGTTTTAGGGGCACTTGGCTCTCTTCTAGATCTAGAAGAAGATATGGAAGTTATCGGTAAAGCAAATAACGGAGAGGAAGCTCTTACACTTATTAAGCGGCTTCAACCTGATATTTGTATTATGGATATCGAGATGCCTATTAAAAGTGGATTAGATGCTGCTGAGGAGTTAAAGGATCACCCATGCAAGGTAATAATTTTAACTACCTTCGCCCGCTCCGGGTATTTTGAAAGAGCACGTAAAGCAGGCGTAAATGGATATCTTTTAAAGGACAGTCCTAGTGAGGAGCTCGCTAATTCCATCCGAATAATTATGGATGGGCGACGGATTTATGCTCCAGAATTAGTCGATATGGCATTCGAAGAAGAAAATCCTTTAACAGATAGAGAGAGCCAGGTACTTGAACTAATTGCTAACGGCAAAAATACAAAAGAAATTGCAAATGAGCTCTATATTACTCCAGGAACTGTCCGCAACTATATTTCCGTAATATTGGAGAAGCTCCAAGTGGGAAATAGAATTGAGGCAATATCTCGCTTTAAAGAAAAGGGTTGGTTTAAGTAATTCCTCATTACCTGTTACCATTTTCCATATTTTACGTCTAATACCTTAAGACGATTATTGAGGTGTTACATGAGCATATCCTTTAATTAAAAGGAGTGAAAATATGAAAAAGAGATTTTTAGCTTTGCCCATGATTTTTATTGCATTGGTAACCATTTTAATCGTATTTTTGCCAAGTATGTTTAGTGAGGTCAAAGCTCCAAGTAAAGAGATCAGGGAGGATAACCAACATCCCAATGCGAAAAATCCTGAAGTTGACTCCTCTGAAACACAAGTCGATTACACGATTTCCTTTGACGAAGATTCTTATAAGTTAGTAAAAGGTGCTCAATCAGATACCCTTACTACTAAAACACCCTTAGAAGAAAAATATCCAGAGGTTTCATTAAAAATAGAACAGATAAATGATCAATCCCCTGAGGAACTTCTTCCTATCCTAGAGATGCAAATGGGTGTTGACTATACTAGCCCTAAAGAAACGGAGAAAGTTACTGAGCCTGTGAATGGATACTGGCTACATGCCATAAGCCATGATTCAGCTGGGCTTACGAACTGGGATAGTCCTGTAGGTGATATCTACATCATTGATAATGGTAATGGAGGTAGCTTTGTTATCACACAAAAGTACTTTCTAGAGGCAGCAGAGGGACATGGTGCCAATTTCCATTCTATTTTAGAGACCTTTCAAATAGTCGAAAAGTAATTATTTGTAGCGAGTAGGAGGACGTGATTCGTTCCAATACTCGCTTTTTTATAGTCGTTATTGTGCGCAAAAAAAGCACTATCTGTTTCAAATGAACAGACAATGCCTTATTTTAAAAATCACCTTTAAACTGGGTATTTATATACTTTTTAATGTAACTACAACTAACTCAGGAGTATTAAAGACTCTAACAGGAACTAAGCTATTTCCTAAACCTCGACTAACTATCATAGTCGTTCCCTTTTCTTTATATGTTCCTGCGGTGTATTTTGGAAACCATCCTTGTCCTGGCGCTACTAAACCACCTAAACCTGGAATTCTGAATTGACCTCCATGCGCATGACCAGAAAATACTAAATCCATTTCAGAATTAACGTAATCATGAAATACCTCTGGTCTATGAGATAGCACAAGGGTATAATCTTCGCTGCTTTCAAAGTTCTCTAGCTGATCACTAACAAGCAAACCATTTAAGGGATCTTCAATTCCGATAATGCGCATCTGCTCTCCATTATATTCAATCGTTTCTTCCTCATTACTGAAAACATGAACACCTATTTCCTGTAAAGAAGTTTTAATGTGATTAACGTCATTGGTAGCAATTTCATGATTTCCAGTAACATAGTAAACTGGTGCTATACTAATAATTTGATTGACTAAATTAAGACTATTTTGTAAGTCATATCGATTGCTGTCAATTATATCTCCAGTAATAAAAATAATATCTGGGTTTACATTCTTAATCTTATGTACGAGTTTTTCTTGTTTATCACCGAACGTGGCATCATGTAAATCGGATATCTGCAAAATCTTCCATTCATTAAAACTAGCTGGAATCTTCTCTGACTCTATCATTACTTCATTAATACTTACTCGAGTATTCCCTATGTAAAGTAGCACAGCTAACATAATTACTAATAAAAAAATCCATTTTTTCATCTAAAAACTCCTAATCTTTTTACCAAAAACGTATTCCCGAGAAATTTAAGAAATCCCCATAAATTTATGGGGATTGTTAAATTTTGTAGATTTTTCTTATTTCCCGGGAAATAAGTTCTACTACTTACTGGAAGGACAGGGCTATTATTATTATAAAAACATAAAATAAAATTGCTAATCCTAAAGATATAGCCATCCAAATAAGTGATGCCTTAGCAAAATTACGTCTCGGATCTGGATTACCAAATCCCCAAATGAATAACATTACCAGATTAACAATGGGGATGGCCATAATTAGCATGGTAATTACCCATTCCATTACAGTCATCTCTGTTGACGTTTTTACTGCAGAGTCATCTTTATAATGTAACTGCTCCTCTTCATACGTATTCACTCACAATCCTCCATCCTATTATAGTTTACATGATAAAATCACGTCCACTTCCATTTTACGTCATAAAAGGGAAAATAGTCATCTATTAGATGACTATTTTTAAATTTTCATCATACTCATTGGAGTTACTATTCCTATTAGTTTGTTACTCAGTTTACCATCCTTAGTAATTAACAGTGCTTCTAATCTTTTACCTCTCCCAATTGCCGATTTGAAAACTTCTAACGCCTCATATACGGACATTTCTTCTTCAACAAAGCGATGATTCTCCCTATTGCTTTCATGCTTCAGAATTTCACCCAAGGTTGCTTTTTTTCTCGAAAAATTCTCTGATTCTACTTTACTCGCCATCCACATAGTAATTCCTACAGGTGTGATAAGTCCTCTAAATTTATCTTCATTATAAACTGGAAATTGATTGTATTTTTTATCCTTAATAACTTGGAGGGCATAGCTTAAAGAATCTGTTTCCTGAAAGGTAGTTACTTCTCCGGTGAACATACTTCCCACTGTGACCGGCTTGCTTAAGGCCTCCTCTATTTCTTCCATCTTTGCTACTACCTCATCATGAGGTTCTGCTATCGCATATTCCATAGTAGTACGATGATGCACAATTGCATTTCTTAAGTCTCCATATTCTCGAAGGTCTGCTTCATATCGTCTTAGCACAGCGTTCTTTTTCTTAGCGAAGTCAATTAATCTAAAGAAGGATAGGTGCTCCTGAGTACCAACTATATCTCTCATGATTTTATCTAATCGATTATAGGAGGTGATGAAACGATCCGAGTTGCGTAATGTCATTTAAATGTCCCTCTCGTATTATATTTTCGTCTTCCATACGTTGTTTTTGGTAAAAAACACTGCCCCGATCCATAGGAAACTGATTGTAAGCACCGTAATTAAGATACTCCAAATATATGAGCTATTTTCAACATTACCGTTTAGAACATAACCAGCATACATTGGCAACTTCCATGGTGAGATAGTCCAGTATGTACCCAGCAGCCCATCTATAACCTGAACAATTATTACCAAAACCAACGACACCGTAGAAGCCATCCCAGTGGATAAGGCAGCACTAGTAAATATAACAATACTAATCACAAATAAAAGCCATAGAACATATATACCAGTAAATTCTATAAAACTTAAGAAATCTATAGCCCCAAAAAGTATTGATGTATAATATAAGCTAGCTACGATCCCTAAAATAAAACTACCTAAAACAATTATACTCATGATTGCTAATTTACTTCCTACATAGCCTGTAAATGAAAGTGGACGAACATATAATAAAGTTGCGGTGCCATTCTTTCTTTCCCTTGAAATAATACCTGAAAAAGCTAGAATAACTACTAACATACCGATTAACTGATATTGGCTAATGGTGGACATTATAATTTGTTCGGAAGTCATTGATGGAAATTCGATGACTGTTCCTTCAGGTAAATTTCCAACAGAGCTTAGGATTTGAGGCATGTAATAGTTCATGACAGGCTCTGTAATCCCAAAAAGAACAAATACAAGAGGAATCCAGAGAATCTTAAAATTACGTATATTTTCTCTCCATTCCTTTTGAAGCAAAACAAGAAATGTATTCATTGTTTGTTCACCACCTGCATAAATATTTCCTCGAGATTAGCTGACGCCTTCTCTATCCTTTGAACAGTCCAATCTCCTACAGACACATATGCTAAAACCTCTTGCATTCTCGGTTCGTTTTCCCTTACCGGTATACAAACAGAATATTCTTTTTGTGTAGCATTCCAAGGTGAGCTACTTGCAAAAGCTTTAGCCTCTTCCTTTAATGTAAAAATAATCTTAATCATTGGGTTTGCATATTTTTCTCGTACATCCGATAAAGAACCTTGTTCTACCAGCTCACCATTCCTCAGAAACAATAGCTGATCTGTCATTTCTTCTGCATCATTTAAAATATGAGTCGAATACAGAATAGTAGTTTTTTCTTGAAGCTCTTTCAACAGATTTAAAATCTCTCTTCTGCCTACTGGATCCAGTGCCGAAACTGGCTCATCTAATAAAAGAAGGGATGGATTATGTACAATTGCCTGTGCTAATCCTAATCGCTGCTTCATTCCTCCAGAAAATGCACCTATTTTTTTCTTTTTTACATTTCCGAGCCCCACAAAATCTAATATTTTCTCTGATTCCTTCACAGCAGCTCTAGCATCTACCCCGCTTAACTTTGCCGTCATCTCTGTAAATTCCATAGCAGAGAGCCATGAGAAAAATGTAGGATATTGAGGTAAAAAACCGATCAAACTACGAGGAACACCTTTGTTCTTATCCAACATAATATCCCCAGATGTTGGCTTTACTAGTCCTGTGAGCATAGAAAGTGTAGTGGTTTTACCTGCACCATTGGGACCGATTAAGGCTGTGGAAGTATTTTTCATTAATGAAAAGGAAACATCTTTCACTACTTTTTCTTTTCCATATTCCTTTGTTAATGATTGAACTGCTAGTAATGTATTCATTCGTTACGTCTCCCTACTATGAAATAGATAATAGATCCTATTATTCCTGATATGAAAATAATTATTGCCCACAGCCACTTAGGACCATTTGTGTCGTTCACCTTTATAAGATCTACAAAGGCAACAATCATTAAAATTAATTGTAAAATTATGATGGGTAATATTAGCTCCCATGGTATAGTTGAAATTTCCAATATTATACCTCCTTTTTTTAAATTTCCAATTACAGCTTTTATAAAAGAAAGCTTTCATAAACTATGTTATAATAGCAAATTGGGGGGTGAATTGAATGGAAATTATAATTAGAAAAGCTACGAAAGAAGATGCCAAATGCTCAGTTCCACTTATTATGGAAGCGATCGGTGACATTTCTATGCAAATGACTGGAGAAACTGAAGAATCAGCAATTACCCAGGAGTTCATTCACTTATTTACTCAAACCAGCAATCGTCATTCCTTTTTAAATACTTATGTTGCAGAAATGGATGGTGAAATTGCTGGCGTACTAGTTTTTTATACTGCTGAACAAGCAGTTACTTTGGATGCAAATTTAGAGCAGTATCTTTCAGCCAAAAAAGGAACACAGGTGACGATAGATAAAGAGACGCTACCTGGAGAATGGTATATAGATACTGTAGTTGTCGATCCGACCTATCGTGGACATGGTATTGGAACGAAACTGTTAAATTTTGCTGAACAAGTAGTCAAAAATAACGGTGGCGGGAAACTCTCCTTGAATGTAGAAACTGAGAAAGAGGCTGCAATCCGCTTATATAATCGTCTAGGATTTGAAACTGTATGTCCTTGGACCATTATTGGCGAGCCTTTCTATCACATGGTGAAAACGGTAGGCCCCTGATTGAAGGAGAAACAAGGTTATGAAATTATGGATCTACCCCTTAATGGTTGTCTTCGCAGCCAGCTGTTACGGGACTTTATCAACTATGGTGAAATTAGCAATCGGACAAGGGTATACAGCTTCCGAAGCTGTTTCCAGTCAATACATTGTTGGTTTCCTATTAGCATTAGTCATCTACATGGTGACACAAAGAAAAATACCACGTCTGTATGGCGGGTTTAAAATTATACTGTTAGCAGGGATTTTTACAGCAACTACGGGTATTGTCTATGGACAAGCCCTTATATATTTACCAGCCTCCCTAGCAGTAGTCATGCTCTTCCAGTTTACGTGGATCGGCACTTTGATTGATTGTATAATAAGAAAAAGATTACCTTCTCGTGCAGAAGTAATATCCCTTGTTATTTTATTTGCCGGTACATTACTAGCTGCAGGTGTATTAGACGTCGATTTGAGTGGAATTGACTGGAGAGGCTGGGTCTACGGTTTAGCAGCAGCGGTATCTTTCTCCCTCAATATGAACATTAATACGAAACAAGTAGAGGGAATGAATACTACTACTCGTTTACTTTGGGTTTCCTTTATTGCAGCCTTAATGATCTCTGTCTTCCAAAGTCCAGAAATCATGTGGAACGGTAAGCTGTTTACGGAATCTCTTCTTTACTTAGGACTAGGCTTAGGTTTACTAGGTATTATTGTCCCTATTTATTTCTTCGTAATCGCTGTACCTAAAGTCGGTGGCGCAGTTTCATCTATTTTAAGTGCTATGGAATTACCAGTAGCTGTAATGGTTTCTGTCCTTGTTCTAAGCGAGGCTCTTACTTTGTTACAAATACTAGGTATTATCATTATTTTGATAGGTATGTGTATACCAACGATTGCAGATATCCGAAGAAAGCAAAAGCAACAAAAGCCTATTGTGTAGGTTAAAACGCTGAACTTCCCGTTCAGCGTTTTTTTATTTGTTACGCTTTAGGTGTTTTACTTAATAAATTCAATTATGCCATCCATTAGACCTTCAGCCAACGGTATACTAGGATCTGTATATGTCGCCATATTCCCTTGCTCATCAGATGGAGATTCTTTTAGCACATGATCCATTTTCTCAATTATTAGAAGGTTAGAATCCTTTGCTTGATGCAGAAGCTCGGCATCACTACTTGGGACCTGCAAATCTGCTGTACCGTTTATAAGTAATATTCTTGCATCTAATTGTTTAATTTGTTCAACAGGATTATATTGAAGCCATGAAATCATATAAGGCTGTACAGATGGGCGGAATATACTTTGTAATTCCTTAGGTACATCCTCTACTCGTTCACCCTTCTTAAGCTTCTCTATTATTTTTTCAGACTCATTCATCAGTTCACTTGGCAACTGATCTTCTAGCTGCTCCAATAAAACTTCATCTATTGGTCTTCCTGCTCCTGCTATTGACACAAATACAGTTGCATCTGCCTTTTGAGCAGCAATCATTCCGACAAGAGAGCCCTCACTATGACCTATATAACCAATCTCACTAAATCGTTTGTCCTCTTTAGCATAATCTCCCCATGCCACAGCATCTTCTATATAGTGATCAAATCTTAAGTCCTCTTCCTTACTAACAAGAGCAATATTTTGCCCCACTCCCCTTTTGTCATATCGAATACTCGCAATTCCCTCTTTCGATAATTCTTCTGCTAACATTTTTAAACTATCATTTTTACCTACCATGATTAAGGAGTTACCATCACGATCGGTTGGTCCTGAACCCGCAATGATAATCATCAGTGGGAACGGTCCTTTCCCTTCAGGAATCTCTAGTTGCCCTGTCATCTTACCACCACTTACTTGTATATCCTCTAACTGTTCTTCCTTGGCTAAATCGTCTACCTTAGTAAGTTCAAATGGGAATGGTTGGCCTTGCTGTGTAAACGTACCTGTTATTTTTTCGTTCATCGACTTTCCAACAAAGGTAATTTTTTGTCCTGGAATTGGCATGTTAAAAGTAATATCCTTATCATTTATAGTTATGTTAGTAAGTGGATGGTCATATAACCCTTGAATTGGAATACTAATTAAACCTTCCTCTGTTGTGAATCTTATACTAATTGGTAAGGGCTGATTAGGGACATTAATAGATCCTTCCCACAACCCCTCTACCATTTCTAAAGAAACATTTATTTTCTCTTCTTCCTTATCTTTAGACACATCTTCGTCGCCTCCTTTCTTATCACTACACCCAGAAAGTATAATAAGAACCATTAATAAGGTTAGTATAAAGACTTTGTTATATTTCATTCAAGTACTCCCTTTCTGTTATATATAAAGTATAACAGTATGGCGAGAAAAAAGTAAATAACTTTCAGTTTATTTTTAAAAATTTTACATTAAGAGGAAAGGCTCATTATAGTATTGTTTGCGAAATGTTACACTTAAGCGAACAGGGCAGGTTAGTTGAAGTTTGATGTTTATTTTGTATTCAACAATTGAATATTAAGTGTAAGAAAATTGAAGGGGAATAAAAGGTGATGTTATGACTATATTTAAAGTTACATATATATTACTTATATGGATAATCTATAAATGTCAACACAAATATGTACATTTTCGCTCGTATAAGGATGTACAAAAT
>JBEMAY010000024.1:0-42279 GCA_040274765.1 Psychrobacillus sp. | reverse complement strand
GTGAAATCAATTTTTTCTGATTTCACGTTCTCTTAGAATTTTAAAAACCAAATAGTTGAAGAATAATCCAGCTCGATGCGTAAAATACCATAAACTGAACCCCAGCTCCAATACCTAAAATGCGATTTAAAAGGCCCCCTACTGTAGCAACTGTCAGTGTCAACACGATCCCTACAAGCTGAGCTTCATGGTAAGCTAATAAACATGCTAGACCAATAAACATTGCAATAATTGCTTCTTGACTAACATATTTTAGAACTAGTACAGATGCTTTACGAGCATAATTCATTGAAAATGGATATGCAATTAATGAAGCTACTGTTATTCCGATTAAACCAAAAATAAAGAAATCCCAAGACGTTAGATAGGTGTGTAAGTTATTTATTGGCTCTACTGTAAACACTGGTGGTGCATTAAACAAGGGTGAGGCTGGTCCCAGAGCCACAGGGCTTAACGGAATTCCGAATGCTATAAGTGGAATAATAGCTTCTGCAATATAAGTAGATTCGGTTACCCCATTCATAACAGTCAAGCTTGTAGTTGATTTTTTATAAGCACCTTTTGTTCTGGAACCTACGATTTCTCCCATCAGGGAGGTCATCCCAACCGGACTAAATACAAAGGTAAGGGATGATATAAATGTAGTTATTGAAGTAAAAATTGTCTGTCTCCCAGTTAAAATTTTAAATGGATTAGGAAAATATCCTTTCCAAGATTTTGTCTCCGGAGCTAAATGATACTCGTTCGCTTTATTTCTTAAAACGTTTTTCCTTGCACTCGAAGAAGCAGCGATCAATATATCAGATAACATAGGTCCTATTGCAATTCCGAGGAAGAAAGTAATGGATAAATGTTTGTCTAAAATAGAAAAGCTTAATGTATCTAGACTCTTTATAAAAAATGCAAACGGAATAATTAATAGAACACTGGCCCATCTTCCTTTTGAGAAGTAAGCAATTAGAAATGCAGCTATAGTAAAAATAAGACCTGAAGATGATTTGAAAAAATCCGCAAATTGCCCTAAAAACTGTCCAAGTAATACTGCGGTAGGTAACGCAATAAACGCACCAATAATTCCGCCAGAGATCATCTTTCTTAAAGCTATATGAGGCATGCCCATCCGTCTCAATGTATTAGCATGATCAATTAAGGGAACTGCTGTAGTATCACCAGGGATACCCATTAAGGCTGTAGGAACAGCGTGTGTTAAATGTTTTGCTAAAACAGCTGCCATGAAAAAGGCAAATACACCTTCTGGCGGGGCTCCTAAAAGAATTACCAATAAGGTAAGGGGGACCATAATAGCTGTTTCATCAGTCCCCGAAATAAGCCCGATTAAAGAAAAGACAATTGCTCCAAGTAAAGCAAACAGGAGAGCTACTAAATAAATACTCATTTATTAGCCCCCTTTTGAGGAAGGTTAAAGTTTGAAAGTACTCCTAAGTTTTCAAGCTCTTTTCTTGTGATTGGGTCATTTTCTATTAAACTAATTTCTTCTTCATAATCAAGCTGCAAGTCTTCATAAATTTCAGCCATGTTTTCTGAAGAAATCTCATCTTCGACAAGAATTCTCTTTGGTTTAAACGCTACAGAATTAACGATTAGTATGGTAACAGTTCCAGCGATACCTAGTAAAAGAGAATAAGAGTTAACCATTTGTGCTTCTGCAATTTTAGGGAAAATATACTGACCCAATTTATACCCACCTATACTAACAAAAACGCTAAGTAAAATAGAGAAAATAAGTTGTTTTCCAGAAATGGTATCCCCCAATATTTCTACAAAGCTTTCCTTTTTAGCTTTGTCTACTAAACTATGTTTATTCAACTTTTCCTCCATTTTAGCCCTCCTGAACTTCTTTAGTTATTTGCAAGATTCTGTCGTAACGTAAATCTTTTTCGTTGATAGCTATTTGAACAATTAAATCTATATTTTCCTTTTTTGCACCTGCCATTACAGCAAGATTCTTTGCATGAAGGCGCATATGACCAGACTGAATGCCTTCTGCTGCTAAAGCTCTTAAACTAGCAGCGTTTTCTGCTAGACCAACTGATGCAATTATTCCAGCTAACTCAACAGCTGAAGTAATATTCATTATTTTGAGTGAAGCTTTGGCTACAGGATGTGTCTTAGTAGCACCTCCAATTATTCCTACTGCCATTGGAAGCTCGATAGAACCAACTAGATTTCCATCTTCATTTATCTCCCATGTAGTTAAAGAACGATATCTCCCAGTTCTTGATGCATAAGCGTGTGCTCCAGCCTCTACAGCTCTTGTATCATTTCCTGTTGCTAGTACTACGGATGTAATCCCATTCATCACTCCTTTGTTATGGGTAGCCGCCCTATATGGGTCAGCATCAGCAAATTCGTAAGCGCTTACAATGTTCTTTACAACTTCAGGCCCCCCAAGTGCATCTGCAGAGAATACACCTCGAGATCTAATTAACCGTTTGTCTGCAAGATTAGTTATGATTCTAAGTACGACTCTTCCGCCTGTAATTTTTTCAATTAGGGGAGAAACAGCTTCAGCCATAGTATTAACAGCATTGGCTCCCATTGCATCTTTTGTATCTACAAGAAGGTGAACCACTAACATTGTTTCTCTAACAGTATTTATTAAGTGGACTTCTAAATCTTTTGCCCCGCCGCCTAGCTTTACTAGGGTAGGATCTTTTAAATTACAATTTGCTAGTATTTCATCCTTATTCTCAAATAATCTTGCCTTAGCACCGTGTGGATCAGATATCTCCAATACTTGAATTTGCCCTCTCATGATTGTTCCTGTGGAAGAAGTATAAAATCCACCTAAATCGTAAGCAGCTCGGGCAGCATTACTGGCTGCTGCAATGACCGAGGGCTCCTCCGTTGCCATAGGTATAAAAACATCATTTCCATTTACTTTAAAGTTAGCAGCGATTCCAACTGGTATACTGAACTGTCCAATGACATTTTCAACCATAGAATCTGCAAGTGACATTGGAAATATTGTTTCGCCTGTTAGGATCTTTTTCTCTTCTGCAGTTAATCCTTTATCTTGAGTTACAATATTCACTCTGTCTTCAAGGTTAAGGTGATAAAAACCTTTAATTCTAGAACTAGACATATAAACTCCCCTTTCAACAAATAAACTATGATTCAACAAAGTTGAATAACATTATACTCAATGTATAATATTATATATTGTTTGTAAAGTTAATATGCTATTTATTTAGAATTTTTTAATTATTGTCTATATAGATTGTTAAAACAGTTGTATGTTGTTTGCTATTGGATAAAAAAATATGAGGTTTTTTACCTGAAAAATATGCGGAATCTCCAATATTCATTTCATACTTTTTACCATCATATGAAAGAATAATAGACCCTGTCAGAATAAGAATAAACTCATCATTTTCATGTATATATGGATCTACAGTTTCTGCTCCTGGTAAAACACTTACTATAGTTGGAGTAATTAGACTCATATTCTTTTTATTTGCTAACAATTCATATTCATAACCAATTTCATTCTTTTCCTCAATTGCTTCACGATTATCCTTTCGAACAATGGATAGTTCTCCATGTTCTTCTTGTTCGATGAACCAAGAAGTTGGACTATCAAGAGCCTTGGCAATTTTCGAAAGAGTGACTAGAGTTGGGGTCGTTAAGCCATTTTCAATCTTCGATATGTGACTTTTAGTAATCCCAGCAAGATCTGCTAATACTTGCTGAGTAAGTTTTCTTTTAGATCGAACACTCTTTATTTTTTTTCCGATGTCTTTCCTATTCATTTATCGTGACTCCTTGTCTATGTATTTATAAAAATCAAATACTTTATATATTCCTAGTATAACCATATTAAGTCGGTAATAGAGTTGTTTCAAACAATTCCTGGGGTAAATTTAAATTTTAGATTTAATATATCTGTATTAAACACAACTCCTAATCTGATAATTCCTAATTGACCAGCAGCAACAAGACTGAGTCTGTAATAGTTACAGTGAAAAAAAGAATACCTGTAATGGAAATTGAATAACCGCTTGAAATAAATTGTAAATAAAAAAGACTATAGACAACTTCAAATTTCTTTGAGTTTGTCTATAGTCTACGCTATTTAAAAAGTTGTTTTTAATCTTATTCTAGTATTTTAACCTTCACATTCTTGCGTCCCCATTTGTAAGCCTCGCTTGTAGTAGGGAAAAATACATCAATTTTGTTGCCTTTAATTGCTCCTCCCGTATCGCCTGCGATTGCATAACCGTAGCCTTCTACGTGCACTTTTGTCCCAATTGGAATAATACTTGGGTCAACAGCTATTACTTTAACATCTGGATTTTTTTTCAGATTGATACCAGAGCTAGTGATACCAGAGCAGCCATTACAGTTTGCAGTAAATGCACTTGCTGAAACGTTGATTTCTTTTGTGACTTTGTCAGTAGATCTAGAAGGTGTTTTAGATTTTTCTTTTTTTGGCGGAGCAGTAATCACTAGTTTTTGATTAGGTTTAATATTTTCGTTTTTTAAATTGTTCCATGATTTTAAGTTGTTGACGGAAACATTATACGTTTTAGATACTTTATATAAGGTTTCTCCTTTTTTTACTGTATGAGTCGTGGTTGCGGCAAAAGCAACATTTACTCCGCTGACCAATAGTACAATTGATATGATAAGTGTTCCTAAGATTCTCTTCAAATACACTATCCCCCTGCTATTTAGTCTAAACATATAGTAGCAGTTAAATGTTACAGGGAGATTACAATGAATTGCCATTATCGTTACAATTGACAGTATATTCTGTTAAATATTTTAGAAAAGCGATTAGTTATAGGTATTTTGACTTTTCTATTTTATTGTAGGGCATAGTAATTTTTATTCATCGAACCTCTATTAACCCTGTAAAAACCGTGGTTGCTGGTCCTGTCATATATACTGTTTCATCTGTATAGCGAATGATCAGTTCTCCACCTAACAATTTTACAGTTACGTCAGAATTTTTATCACAGTGACCATTTAGTACAGAAGCTACTACCGCAGCACAGGCACCTGTACCGCAGGCAAGCGTTTCTCCACTTCCACGCTCCCAAACACGCATTATAATGGAGTTTTTACTTTCAATTTGAATAAACTCTGTGTTTACCCCCTCTGGAAACATAGGGTGGTGCTCAAATTTTGGACCGATTTTAGCAAGGTCTAACGAATGAATATCATCCATGAAGATGACGGCATGAGGATTCCCCATAGAGACGGGAGTAACAGCATAAGTCCCATTGTCTAGCGTTAGTGGGAAAACAAAATCTCCCGCGCGTTCTGCCTGTAGAGCCAAAGGAATCTTATCGGGCTCTAATATTGCTTGCCCCATATCAACAGTAGCTGCCTGCATTTTTCCATCCAAGATATGCAATTCAATTACTTTTATACCGCTAAGTGTTTCCACTTTTAATGTTTCTGTTTGTACAATATCGTTATCGTACACGTATTTAGCAACACAGCGAATAGCATTCCCACACATTTTACCTTCACTGCCATCCATATTATACATGCGCATTTTGACATCAGCTACTTCTGAAGGGCATATGAGAACAATCCCATCTCCTCCTATGCCAAAATGACGATTAGAAAAGGACCGACTTAGCGATTCAGGATTTTCTATTTCGTCTTCAAGACAATTGATATAAATATAATCGTTTCCACAACCATGCATTTTCGTAAAAGGTATTTTCATCTTTTAAGCCTTCTTCCTATAGCCATTTGTCTTATTATAGGTTTGGAAAAGTTGAAGGGTCAATAAGGAATAATACATAAAATGGATGAGGGGAATAGTTATTCCATTTTGGGTGGAAATTAAATTCAAGCTTATTGCTAGTTAAAATTAAAATAGATATTCTTATTATTTGTGAATGTAATGCCCGAACAAACTTGTCATTTTAGTTGAAGGAGGTTTTTTTGTGATTGTGTGGAATTAGTTAGTATATAGAAATTGATGAACAAAAAAGGTGCTTTAGGGTCGAGGTGGGAGAGGTATCTTTTCTGACGATTTGCGAGGGGAGATATTAAAAAAATGAAAATGAAATATAGTAAGTACTCCATCATTCTAATTATCGTTGGAATTTTTATTGCATATATGATTTTTCCGCCTTTCAATATAACTTTTGGAAAGTGGTCTATGATCGCGATACCTATCGGTTTTGCTATATATTTAACAGGCTTAGGATTAGGAATCGTTGCTTTCTTCAAGAAAGAGAAAGGGGTTATTAAATACATTTCGCTAGTTTCTATTTCGGTGGGTGTTTTGTTTGTTGTATTCCTCTCTTATATATTCGGAGGAGAAATTTAAGTGAAGATGATTTTGTTACTTTTTCGTTGGTTTGGAGCATAAAATGATTTTGCCTATGTTATGTGAGCTTTTGTAATAATAAAAATGAGCCGGGATATATTCCAGCTCATTTTTATGTCTATTATTCGGTGATGAACACTCACCCTTTGGAAAGCATCCTGTTCATGTTCTGGTAAGATGTATTAAGGATTTTTAGTGTTAAATGTGTCTCCACCCTCAAGTGTTCCATTTTCATAGCCTTTATAAAACCATCTCTTTCGCTGTTCCGAGGTGCCATGAGTAAAGCTTTCAGGTACGACATAACCACGGGCTCTCTTTTGGATTGTATCATCTCCAACAGCACTAGCTGCAGTTAGTGCTTCCTCCAAATCACCTTCTTCTAGTAAATCCATTCCTTGAGCATGACTTGCCCATACCCCTGAATAATAATCTGCCTGTAACTCAAAGCGAACAGAGTATTGATTGTATTCTTCTTCGCTTAGGCGTTGTCTTAACGAGGATAATTCATTGCTTTTTCCAAGAAGAGTTTGAACGTGATGGCCAACCTCATGTGCTATGACGTATGCCATTGCAAAATCTCCTGGAGCATTGAACTGTGTTTGAAGTTCTTTGTAAAAGCTCAAATCTATGTAAAGCTTTTGGTCGCCTGGACAGTAGAATGGACCAACAGAGGCACCGGCACTACCACATGCGGAATCCACACTGTTTGTATATAACACAAGGGTTGGTTCTTTATACACTAGTCCATTTTCTTGAAAGATGTTTGTCCACACCTTTTCTGTGTCGGCTAATACAACGGAAACAAACTCAGCCAGCTCTTTTTCTTCTTGCGTTTCCTCATAGGGAATCGAGCTATTAGGTGTCTCTGTCCCGCCTAAGCTTCCTAATAACTCCTCCGGGTTACCTCCAAGCAGAGTGACTAAAAGAACGATGATTAATCCTAATCCTCCACCAACTCCTGCTATGGCCTTCCCGCCTCTCATTCCTCGTCTATCTTCTACATTTGTACTTCGCGTTCTACCTTTATATTTCATGTCTTTCACCGCCTATAGATATTCATTTATTTTGATATACCCTTTTTACAAAAATAATAGGCATCCAAAAGATGGGTTATAAATTATAATGGAAGAAAGGGGATGAGGATATGCTGAAAAAACCAAAAATGCTTCAGCCAGGAGATAAAGTCGCAACTATAAGTCTATCTTGGGGCGGAGCAGGCGAACCGGAATTGAAATGGCGATACGAACAAGGCGTAGAAAGATTAGAAAAAGTTTTTAGTTTAGAAGTAATCGCTATGCCAAATAGCTTGAAGGGTTCAGACTATTTATATGAAAATCCTCAAGCCCGTGCAGAGGATTTAATGAACGCATTTAAGGATCCATCTATAAAAGGAATTGTTTCCAATATTGGTGGAAGTGAAAGCATTCGATTGCTTCCTTATATAGATTTTGAGGTTATTCGTAATAATCCTAAAGTGTTTATAGGATTTTCCGATACGACTGTGACTCATTTATTTTGTCATAAGGCTGGTTTGGCTTCTTTTTATGGTCCAGCTATTCTGACCGATTTTGCAGAAAACGTAGAGATGCATGAATACACAGTAGAATCTATTAAAAAGACTTTATTCTCCACTGAAGTGATTGGAGAAATTAAACCTTCGCCGATATGGACTAGTCAGCGGTTGGAATGGGTGATTGCAAATAAGCATACTAGCAGGGAAATGAATGTAGATGAAAAAGGCTACGAGCTACTCCAAGGTAAAGGTATTGCAAAAGGTAGGCTAATCGGTGGATGTATTGAAGTGTTGGAGTTTGCGAAAGGTACTTCACTTTGGCCAGATAAGTCTTATTTTGAAGATGCTATCTTGTTTTTTGAAACGTCAGAGGATTTACCAGCACCGGATTATATAGAATATTGGCTACGCAACTATGGCACGCAAGGAATACTGCAGGAAATTCAAGGGATTATTTTTGCAAAGCCACAGCACGAAAAGTATTATGAGGAATACAAGGAGTCCATTGCTACCATTATGCGGGAGCTCGGATTAAATGATTTACCAATTTTGTATAATTTGAACTTTGGTCATACAGAGCCGAAGTTTGTTATCCCATACGGGGCAATGGCAGAGATTAATTGTGAGGAAGTTAAGTTTTCAATTATAGATAGTGGAGTTGAGTAATACATGTCTTCTTACGTAGTTGTAGGTGGTGGGATCCTAGGTGCTTCCACCGCCTATCATCTTGCAAAACAAGGTGTTGAGGTAATATTGATCGATCGTCAAGATAAGGGACAGGCATCTGCAGCGGCCGCAGGGATTATATGCCCGTGGATTTCCCAAAGAAGAAATAAAAAGTGGTACGAGCTTGTAAAAAATGGAGCAAAATACTATAAACGGCTAGTGGCAGAGCTAGTAGAGCTAGGGGAAACAACTACAGGCTATAAACAGGTTGGTGCTCTTGCTCTTCACACGGATGAAAAGAAGCTGCTGAAAATGTTAGAAAGAACCAAGGAGAAAAGAATAGATGCTCCGGAGATTGGTGAGTTAAAAATACTTAATCCAAAGGAGACAAGAGAAAAGTTTCCGATCCTTTCTGAAGAATATTATTCTCTTTTTGTAGAGGGAGCAGCTCGAGTGGACGGAAAAGCAATGAGAGATGCTTTAATAAGAGCTGCTAAAAAGCTTGGAGCAAAGGTTGTGTACGGTTCAGCTACCTATAAGGCTAATGAGTTGTTTATAGACGAGGAACCGATACAAGCTGAAGCTGTCATACTTACTACTGGTGCATGGGGAAACGAGATACCTGGAGTATTGGGTAAAGACGTACATGTGACTTTTCAAAAAGCTCAAATAATGCATTTTCAGCTAAAGAATTTGTCGACGGATGAGTGGCCTGTAGTTTTGCCTCCCACTAACCAATACATGCTGGCTTTTAAAGGTGGACACGTAGTTGCGGGTTCTACATACGAGGAGAATACAGGCTTTGATATTTCGCCAACAGAAGAAGGTAAAAAAGAACTGTTAGAAAATGCAATAAGTATTGCAAAAAGCCTAAAAGATGAGAAAATAAAGGAAGTAAGAGTAGGCTTTCGTCCATATACTCCTGATTTTTTACCTATATTCGGTAAGTTAGATGGAAAAAATAATATTTATTTTGCAAACGGTCTTGGTGCTTCTGGTCTAACAGCAGGACCTTTTGTTGGTTCAGAGCTTGCTAATTTAGTGTTAAATAGAGAAACTGTGCTGAATCCTGACCAATATAAGCCTAATTAAAATGTGTGGGGGAAAAGAAATGAATCATGTTCAAACAGAAGAAGTAAATGACATGACCGTTGTAGAGGCACTAGAAAAAAATTTGGCGATTATACGCTTTGATATGAATAGAAAAGTAGCGTATGTAAATCAAAACTTTGCTAGTGAGCTTAAATATATGGTAGGGGAAATAATGGGGAAGCATCATCGAGAATTCTGCTTTCCAAGCTTTGCGAATAGTTCTGCATATGAAAAGCTTTGGAAGGACTTGTTTGCTGGGAAATCTTTTTTTGATAAGGTGGAAAGAAAAGATAAGCATGGTAACAGTGTTTTTTTAGAGGCCTCTTATATGCCTGTATTTGGTAGCAACGGAAAGGTGTTAGGGGTGACAAAAGTAGCTACTAATGTTACAGGGCGCCATCAAATTTTAGTAGGAGTAACGGAAGAGCTTAAGCAAATGTCTGAAAATCTTAGTGACCGAGCAGAAGTTGGTATTAAAAGAAGTGAAGATCTTCTCGAAAGAATTGATGAAATTGCTGCTGGGTCAAAGGATAATACTACATCATTAGATAGTTTGCAGAAGCAGGCTGATTCTATTAAAGGAATTGTTCAAACGATAAGAGAGATTGCTGCTCAGACCAATCTCTTAGCATTAAATGCTGCAATTGAGGCAGCGAGAGCTGGAGAGCATGGTCGTGGCTTTAACGTGGTTGCACAAGAGGTGCGAAAGCTGGCTGGAAGAGTAGAGGCTTCAATTGTCGAAGTAAGAGAAAATATTGAGGGAATAGCGAAGCAAGTCGATATGGTAGCTGCGAGCAATATTCACTCACAGACAGTTATCGAGAAAAGCCAGGAAGAGGTTCGAACAGCTCTAGAAGAGTTTAAAGGAATATCAATTGCATCTGAAAAGCTGGAACATCAGACGGCACAGTTTAGTAAGTTAATTTAAGTTGGCTATCAAATGTGGAATTTCGGCTAAATCATCAATGACATAGTCCGCAGATGGTGCAGCCCAATAATCGTCTCTTTTCCATATCGTTTTAAGTCCGATGTTTTTCGCAGCTAGAATATCGTTTGTGGGATGATCACCTATAAATATAGTCTCTTCAGCATCAACTTTTAGCTGTCTAAGTGCCTTTTCAAAAATGCGAGGGTCGGGTTTTTTCATTTCCTCCCATTCAGAGATTAAAATTGAATTGAAATAATTATTAATTCCTAACGAAATGATGTTATCCATTTGAAACTGTCCTCTTCCATTGCTTATTATTCCAAGCGAGAGAGACAGTTTTTTTAATTGCTCCAACATGGATAGCAGATTTGGAAAGGACACACAATAAGTGTGAAAGTGCTCGATGTAATGATTTAGTAAATCCTTTTGGGATATACTTTCAATGTTGAATTCTCGAATAAGTGAAGTATATACATAATCCTTCCAGTTGTATCCTCTGTTATCTAATTCCCGGAAACGAGAGCAGAAATCCTTCTTTGAAATATGACTGAAGTGTGCATGAAATTCATCGTATTGGGAAGAGATAAAATTAGCTAACGTCTTCTCCCTATCCAACAAAGTACCATCTAAATCGAAAATAACTGCTTTTATCATTTTTAACACCCCTTATTGTTTAATGAGAATATAAAAACATGATACACTAATAGTGCTATAGGAGGTGCCAAATTTGAGTGAGTATACGATTGTTTATATTGAAGTAAAACGAGAAATCGATTTTTATTTTAAAATGCAACATATAGAATCTAAATTTGTGTTGCAAATGAACGGAAATGAAATAGTGTCTGCCGAACGCCAATTTAAATTTCAAAACGTTTACGATATATCGCATAAGCCTTTTTCATTTGGGGGAGGAATGTTATACTTGCACACAAATCAAGGTGTCTTTTCCTATAACATTAAAGACAACCCCGCTTACTTCATAGAAGCCTTCAAAACACTAAAATCATCCTTTAAATAATCCAAACTAGTAAAGAACATGAGTCAAAACCCCCCTCAAAATTTGAACTGCTTTATTTTTATGCCTACTTCGGAGCAGTTGTTCTACGCTACGGCGGACGCTTTTCTGGGGGCACGGGTCGAGCCTGTAGTCTCTCCCACGCGCTTGTCCCCTAGGAGTCGCCGCCTTCCCTCCGAACAACTAATATTTCCTTTTATATTCAGATAGTTCTATAGAGGTTCTGAATTGCTGAAATTATTAAAAGATGATAGGGATATAGCAATCCATAGATACTTTGTGGGTATAGATGAGCTAACTGTCTCGTTTCAACGAAGAGAATTATCAAAGAATGAGCAACAAATGTATGGAACACAGCAAACCTATAGTTATGGAATGCATGGCCGGCCAGAGTACTCTTTTAACGAGTTGAACATCACTGCCGAGAAGTTGCTGAATAATTTGGATTTCATGCTATCCAAGTTGATGCAAATGGATATAATGCAGGGGGCTGTAAAGACAAGAGAAGAATAGTTTCCCTATCATATAAATATATTTTCAAGGACATCACTTTTGGTGGTCCTTTTTTTATGATAAAGATTATAAGAAGAACCGAAGAAAGAATAGACACCTGTAATAAAAACGAATATGAACTGAATTTTAAGAATGATTGAACTTTTTCGGTCATTATTGTAAAAGAATTTTACCGTGCTATAATGAGAACAATCAAATTTCATATACTCGTATAATAGCAGGAATATGGCCTGCGAGTTTCTACCGACTTACCGTAAAAAAGTCGACTATGAGTGGCATGGTTATATAAATGGGACACTTTTTGTGACCATTCTTTTATTATTCGATTTAACACTCGAATGCCATTGCTCCACTCTTAGAATTGGAGCTCTGGCATTCGAGTTTTTTTGTATCTAAATATAAGGAAAGAAGGAATCCCAGTGAAGTTATTAAAGGATAAAATTGTAGAAGAAGGCAAGGTTTTATCGAAAGATGTTTTAAAGGTGGATGCATTTTTAAATCATCAAATCGATCCTGTTGTTATGAAGGCTATTGGAGAAGAAATAGCTAATCGCTACAAGGAAGCGGGAATTACAAAAATCCTGACGATTGAGTCTTCTGGGATTGCACCTTCTATGTTTGCAGGCCTTGAACTTGGTGTTCCTGTTGTTTTTGCTAGAAAAAGCAAATCTGTGACTCTTTCTCAAAACTTGTTAACGTCAAAGGTTCATTCCTTTACCAAAAACGTTACTAGTGATATTTCGGTATCTAGGGATTTTCTTCAAGAGGGAGAGACTGTGTTAATCATCGATGATTTCCTAGCAAATGGACAAGCAGTGCTTGGACTACTTGATATTATCGAACAGGCAGGGGCTATTACTGCTGGTGTTGGTATCGTTATTGAAAAAGGTTTCCAACCAGGAGGCAAATTAATTCGACAAAAAGGTATTAGAGTAGAGTCACTTGCCATTATTCAATCCTTGGAAGATGGTAAAGTAGAATTTTTAGAGGGTATACCTACATATGAATAATATATTTAAAAACACCACACTTGGTTTACAGCATGTATTAGCAATGTACGCGGGAGCAGTTATTGTACCTCTTATTGTAGGAGGGTCTCTTGGCCTCAGTTCAGAGGAGTTAACTTATTTAGTTGCCATTGATATTTTAATGTCTGGAGTAGCTACTATTTTACAGGTAATGAGCAATCGATTTTTTGGGATCGGTTTACCGGTTGTTTTAGGATGTACATTTACAGCAGTAGGACCAATGATTTCAATCGGTGGAGATTATGGAATTTCTGCTATTTACGGAGCAATTATTGTATCTGGTCTTGTTGTTATTCTGATCAGTGGTTTTTTCGGTAAACTCGTGAAGTTTTTCCCGCCAGTCGTAACTGGCTCAGTTGTTACAATTATCGGAATCACGCTAATCCCTGTTGCGATTAATAACATGGGTGGAGGACAAGGTGCTGAAGATTTCGGTTCTATTTCAAACGTATTATTGTCATTTGGTACGCTAATTTTTATCGTCCTGTTATATCGTTTCTCCACAGGTTTCGTTAAAGCTATTTCAATATTAATAGGTATTATAGGAGGAACGATTGCTGCTTATTTTATGGGTATTTTAGATTTCACTGCCGTAAAAGAAGCAGATGTTTTCCATATGATTCAGCCCTTCTATTTTGGAATGCCTACTTTTGAATGGTCTCCTATTCTAACGATGACTCTAGTAGCTATCGTTTCGTTAGTAGAGTCCACAGGAGTATACTTTGCGCTTGGGGATATGCTTGGAAAAAAACTAGAGAAGAAAGATCTAGCAAAAGGTTACCGAGCGGAAGGGATTGCCGTGGTATTAGGCGGAATCTTTAACTCTTTCCCTTATACTACTTTTTCACAAAATGTAGGCCTTATGCAGATTTCAGGAGTTAAGACACGTAAAGTTATCTACATTGCTGGAGGGATGCTAATAGTTTTAGGGTTTATTCCTAAAATATCTTCTCTTACTACGATCATTCCAGAGGCTGTATTAGGTGGAGCAATGATCGCGATGTTTGGGATGATTATCTCCCAAGGTATAAAAATGTTAAGTACAATTATTTCTGATTCGGCTTCCCCTGATAATGCTATGATTATCGCGTGTTCAATTGGTATTGGATTAGGAGTAACAGTAGTGCCGGACTTGTTTCAATCCTTGCCAGACAGCGTTCAAATCTTAACGAGTAATGGTATTGTAGCCGGAAGCTTCACAGCTATCATATTAAATATATTGTTTAATATGCTACCGACTAGAAAGAAAAAACAGTAGATTCAGAATAATAAATGCTTATAGTCTGATATTGTTGTATGATAAAGGTAGATAAAGGTAATAACATTTATTGGAGGAATGTCTATGTTAGTCACTACAACACCTACAATTGAAGGTAAGACAATTGAAAAATATCACGGTATTGTATCTGGAGAAGCAATTATGGGAGCGAACGTTGTGAGAGATCTCTTTGCTTCAGTTACAGATATAGTAGGAGGAAGAAGCTCTGCTTATGAAAATAAACTATCTCAAGGTCGTGAAATTGCAATAGAGGATATGAAGACTCTTGCTAGTAAGCTTGGTGCCAATGCTGTAATTGGTGTGGATTTAGACTTTGAAACAATCCGTGAGGGCATGATGATGTGTGTGGCTACAGGTACTGCAGTTACATATAGAGACTAATTATTTTAAGTCAAAAGTCGTAAACCCAGCCTAGGGTTTACGACTTTTTTTGAGAGTTTTTTAAATATACTATAGTACTATGTAAACAACTATTACGTAAGCCGAAATAATAAGAGGATTTGCAAGAATAATACTAGGTGAGGTCAACATCATGAGAATTAGAGATTGGAATCGCAGTTTACAAGTTCGTTTGTTTGGTGAATTTTTTAGTAATTTAAGCTTTTGGATGGTCTTTCCATTTTTGGCGATATATTTTGCAGATGAATTTGGGGCAAGTATGGCAGGAATACTGCTCGTTATATCTCAAGTGTTTTCTGTTGGAGCTAATTTAATCGGGGGTTATTGCGCAGACCGATTTGGTAGAAGGACAATGTTATTTTTCTCTGCAACTGCAGAAGGTTTTGCTTTTATTTTATTTGCCTTTGCCAATTCTCCTTGGTACGATTCACCAATGCTTAGTTTCGTTGCATTTACGATAGCGGGTATGTGCGGATCATTTTATCACCCTGCAAGTCAGGCAATTGTTGCTGATGTTGTGCCAGAAAAGGACAGAAGTACGGTGTTTTCTGTATTTTATACATCTATTAATATTTCGGTTGTCATTGGACCTATAGTGGGTGCTGTTTTATTCTTTAACCATCGTTTCTTATTGCTTTTAATATCAGGTGTTATCTTCTGTTTAGTAGGATTAGCACTACGTTTCCTAACAGAGGAGACTTTACCAGATGAGGTAAAGCAACAATTAAAAGAAAGTGGTGGAAACAGCTGGGTTCAAGTGGTTATTAATCAAGTAAAAGCATATGGACTAATTGTAAAGGACAAAGTGTTTTTCCTATTTATCATTGCAGGAATCTTGCTAGCCCAAACGTATATGCAGTTAGATATGCTGATTCCTGTCTATATGAAGGAAGCGATTGACGTCCAAGTACTTGGTACCCTATTTGGCCGTGAATGGGCGGTAACTGGAGCAGGCTCCTTCGGTATACTTTTATCGGAAAACGGCTTATTAGTAGTTCTTTTCACAGTATTTGTCACTCGTTGGATGACGAAGTATCCGGAGCACAAAGTATTCTTCTTGTCGTCGCTCTTATACGCTATTGCCATGCTTATTTTCCCAATGACGGCTAACTTCTGGGTATTCGTGTTTGCTATGGCTGTATTTACTTTAGGAGAACTAGCGACAGTAGGATTACAGGAAAGCTTTGTTTCTAAACTAGCACCAGAGGATATGCGCGGACAGTACTTTGCGGCAGCTAGCTTAAGGTACACTATAGGGCGAACGATAGCACCACTTGTATTACCGCTTGTCACGTGGATTGGTTTCACTTGGACATTTGTAATACTTGCGTTATTAGCATTATTGAGTGGATTCATCTATCTACTAACATTCAAGGAATACTACAAAAGACAAAATAGTCTATCGAAAAGTAGTGACTTATAACAAAAGCCCCTATGTATTAGAAATACATAGGGGGAAACTTTTATCCAATAAATTGGACAAGGGCTGATCTCCATTGGAGACCAGCCCTTGATTTTGTATGAGGTAAAACATAATCTTTGAATTTTTAAATTTCATCCCGAATGTTCGGGGAATAATTTCCATGAAAGGTTTAAGCTTTCAATGCCGCGGTAAATTGTTCCACTGGTTGTCTTCTAACCTAAGCAACGTAAACCCTTCCTTCTTTTACGTCCTTGCGACCCTATAATCGCTCCAGTGTGAATAAGTATGTTCAAAAACACGTTAGTAGAATGCCAAATTTCTTTTTTATGTTCTACCTAAATTGTTAACAACCTATAATATATCATATTTTTTGTTGAAGGTCAATAAATTTATGATAAACTATTCTAAACAATGACAAGGCTGGTGGGAAAATGGAAGTGTGGGATACGTTTAATCAGTACAGGGAAAGAACAGGGAACACTCATATCCGTGGAGAAGAAAAGGAAGAGGGGATCTTTCATGAAGTTGTCCATGTTTGGATCATGAATGATGAAGGACAGCTTTTGATACAAAAACGTCAGGCTTGGAAAACAGGCTGGCCTAATATGTGGGATTGCGCAGCGGCAGGATCTGTATTAACTGGAGAGACCTCAGAAATGGCCGCAGTAAGAGAAACAAAGGAAGAATTGGGAATTGACATAAATATAATGCAGGCGGAGGTTTTATTCACAGTAAAATTCTTACAAGGCTTTGATGATAACTACTTATTTAGACAAAACGTGAAGATAGAGGATTTAAAGCTTCAATATGAAGAAGTGGCAGATGCTAAATGGGCAACGATTCAAGAAATAAGAGAAATGGTGAAGCGTGGTGAGTTTATCGCTTATCACATATTAGATGATGTATTTGAGATGATAGAATCCAACATATCCTTGGTAAAAGCGAAGTTAACAGATGCCCAAGAGTTACACGAATTACAAAAACAAGTATTCCTGCCCTTATATAAAAAGTATGAAGACCACGAAACGACTCCAGCACTCCAAAGCTTTGAACGATTTCAAGAGCGATTACAGCAGGGGAACTTTTATAAAATCATCGTGAATGGTCATCTAGCTGGCAGTGTACATGTGTATAAAAAGTCATCACAAATAATGCGTTTGCATATGATCAATATATTGGAGAGATTTCAAGGAAAAGGTTTAGCTCAAAAGGTAATGAAAAGATTGGAAATGATTTATCCAGAAGTGAGTAGTTGGGAGCTCGATACCATTCTTCAAGAAGAAAAAAACTGCTATTTATATGAAAAAATGGGCTATGTACGTACAGGTGAGCAGAAGAAGATTAACGAAAACATGACGATTGTTTCTTATGAAAAGTTCTCAGGTCTTAGCCAATTACAACCTTTATAGGAGGAATATCAATGCCAGAAATCAATCATCAAGTATACATTAAGGAAAGCAGTGCTAGAGTATTCGATACCCTAACAACGGCAGAAGGATGGAACGCTTGGTTTACTGAACGAACAACAATACAACAAGAATCAGACGGAACTGGTGAGATACGTTTAAGGTGGACGGGCTTAGGTAAGGACCAAAAGGATTTGGTGGATGGCGGTAAGATATTGGAGGCAATTCCTAACAAATCTTTCATTTTTCAATGGACTCCAGGGGATAATGTTACAACAATTGAATTTAAATTAGAACCTTATCGGGAAGGGACACTTGTTGTATTTAAAGAATCAGGCTATTCCAATTCAGAAAAGGGTATAAAGGCTTGCCTAAACTGTGCGGTTGGCTGGGGAGAAACTTTAACAATCCTTAAAGTGTACTTGGAGGAGGGACTAGTATACAAAGAGGAAAGTAAAGAAATCCAGGAATGCTAATAAGAGAAAGCAGCTGAGAGATTGTAGTAATCTATGGGTTGATTGTCGTAAAATAACGCGTGATTGTAGTAAAGTTTGGGGGCATTGTCGTAAACCTTGCTAGAACGAGGAAAATCCGTAGCAGATAAAGTGGCTATAAGGTCTTAGAGGATAATTTTAAAAAAGCATATAAAAAATGAGCTGGAAAATGTTATGTCCAAGCTCATTTTTTTTGATGTTATTTTTACTGTAAGCACTCGTCAGTTTAATAAGAATAGCAACGTTTATTAACGATAGGACCTCTACTCAATTATAATTACTTCTCCATCCCTCAATGCTTTAAATAGAATCTTATTCTCAATCATAAATTCAATTGCTCGGTCCATATCGTTAGATTCTTTGTGGTTTGATTTATAATGTGGAACAATTACATATTCTAAAATGCATAAGCCTTCCCATATAGCCTGATGTTCAATTCCGTAAGGTTTCTGCTCAGGTTCGTCTGCTAAGTGTATGCCTTTTAAAGTTGGTCCAAGAATACAACTACCTGCACTATACCCGGCATATAGAATGTCTCTTTTTTCTCTATAATACTTTTTAATTATTTCATCAAAACCACTTAATCTCATTGCTTGAGCAAGAACAAAAGTATTGCCACCTCTTACCCAAATAACATTATATTGATCAAGCTTTTCTTTTAATCCTTCGTGGTTATGGAAGTACATTTTCAAATCTAAAATATCCACGGAGAAACCTAACCTTTGCAGTTCGCTTATGTCTGCAAAGTCACTTTTATTTTTTCTTTCTAAATCAGTTGCAAAGTCTAATGCATTATTGATATATGCAACTTTTTTATTCCCGTTTTCTGTTAATTCGATTAGTTTCTGTTCTTCATTTCCAATTTTAAAAGATGAAAGATAAAACTTCATATTTTCCCCCTAGTTGTAGTAAAGTACCTTTAGTCTAATAAATCAGTTTTGATTATTCGCTTTATTTTTATTAAACCAATTTCTTAATTGTTCAGCATAGTTAAACCTATCTTCTGGAGCACTTATTTTCCCATCCGTTCGATAAAGATCATCATTGTTATATCTTGGGTAAACATGTAAATGATAGTGCCAGACATCTTGACTCCCACCAGGTTCGTTGTGTTGCCGAGTGGAAATCCCGTCGCATTTGTAACACTCCTTTAGTGCAAAGGATATTTTCTGTGCCAACTGGTGAATTCGAGTTGAATACTCATTTGGTAGGTCAAAGATATTTTCATAATGTTTATTTGGTATGATGATGACATGTCCTTCATTGTTCGGCCACCATAAGGAGGCGATTAAAGCTGTGACGTATTCATCTTTATATACGATATCTTGCTGTTTAGACTGAATTAACTTATTTTCTTCATCCTCTATACCTTTTACTAAAAGACAAAAAGGGCAAACATAACCTTTTGGAATGTGACTATATTGAATCATAAAAACTACTCCTTTTATTAATCTCATTTCTAACTAACCTGTATCTTTTTTTACAGTTTATCTAATTACATATTCTGCAATTTATCTTCAGAATCCTTCTTAAACTAAACTGCTTACTTTAGATGAAGTGTGACATTTATCAAAATGTTACCTTGCATAATTTAATCTTTATTTTGCTAAATAAAAACAAAGCCCCATCAATTTTACAAACAGTAAAATTGATGGGGCTTATGCAATTCCTAAGAATATCGCATTATATGGTTACAGGAGCAAAAAACTCCTGATAGAGCTCTCGAAGGATTTTGTTTTCATTGCTTTGATGTACACCAAAGGAAAGGCTGACCTCTGAGGATCCTTGGTTGATCATTTCTATGTTAGCTCCAGTGCGTGCGATGGCTGTGGCAGCTCTAGCAGCTAGACCAGTACTATTGTTCATGCCTTCTCCAACGACTACAATCATGGAGAATTCATGGCGGAAATGCGCGTCTTCTGCGTGTAATTCTTCCTTGACTCTCTTTACTATTCTGTCCTCTTTCTCGGGTGTCAGTTGGTGGCTTCGAAAAATGACAGATATATCATCTAAACCTGAAGGAGTATGCTCATAGGAAATTTGCTCTTCTTCTAAAATTTGTAGTAGCTTGCGACCAAATCCGATTTCTCGGTTCATCAAATACTTGCTAACGTATAGTATAGAAAACCCATTATCTGCTGAAATACCAGTTATAGGTCGACGATTCACTTTTCTAGATGAAACAATCTTGGTGCCAGGTGCAGAGGGATTATTCGTGTTTTTAATGCAAACGGGAATTTTAGCTTTGTACACCGGCATTAATGCTTCGTCGTGGAATACAGAGAAACCTGCATAGGAAAGCTCGCGCATTTCTCGGTATGTAATTTCCTCAATTTCCACAGGGCAGTTAACCACCCTAGGGTTGGCACAAAAAACAGAGTCAACGTCGGTAAAGTTTTCGTAAAGCTCAGCTTGAACAGAGGCCGCTAAAATGGAACCAGTTATATCAGATCCACCTCTATCGAAAGTTCGTAGTAGGCCTTCTTTTGTATAACCAAAAAATCCAGGGAAAACAATCACTTCACTAGTATTTTTTAGACTAGCATGGAGGTTTTTATAAGCCTCTGGGAGTGCCATCGCCCGCTCTGGAAGGTCATTTATTAAGAGACCTGCTGATTTAGGACACATGTATCTAGCTGGAATTCCGATGCTTGTGAAATAAGTAGAAATAAGCTTCGCATTATTATCCTCTCCGCTCGCTTTTAAGGAATCCATAAATAAACTAGGATTTTCTTGATTCCTAGATAGCCTTGAACGTAAATCCTCTTCAATTACATCACAGATGAGTAAATCTAAGTCCAAGCCTAGAGCAATTTCCTTATATCGGCTTAACACAGCATCCAGGCAAGGCTCTACATTTTCACCTAACAAGGCAGAGTTGCCTAGGTTTATTAATAAATCGGTTACTTTTTTATCTTGTTCAAAGCGTTTGCCAGGAGCAGAAACAACTACGTATTTTCTTTTAGAATTCGCCTTTATGATTTCTGCCACCTTTTTAATTTGCTCTGCGCTCGCTACTGAAGTTCCTCCAAATTTGCTTACGATCATCTCATCAAATCCTTACTGTTTTCGATTAATTGTATTTATGGAAAAAACAAATGATTTTATACAGTGTACAAATATTAAGCTGATTCGTCAATATGTTAAAAAATATTTCATTGAAAATATTTCGTATAAGTGTATGTTTATTATAAAAATTTTATTATTGTTCGTAATTAGGTTATTTATTGGAATGAAATAAAGGATTGTCCATTTTAAAACGTTTTATATACGAATAATAAATTTTTTTAATTTTTGAAAATAGCATTATACCAACGTTTACGCAGTATGTTATAAAATGATAGCGTTTTCAAGTTTTCAAACTATATTGACAACTAAAAATATCCTGCGTATGATAGGGATAATTCAATAAGTGATAAACGATTTTGACAGAGATAGGCTTTACATTTTGTAAATCTGTAGAGAGCTGATGGTTGGTGCAAATCAGTGATTTCGTATGTAGGGTAGCACTCTTGAATCGGTGGGCTGAAGTTAGTAGGCTCATCCGTGAATGCGCGTTAAGCATGACTTAAGAGGCTGCAGTATGTTTGCAGTAAATTTGGGTGGTACCGCGTGAGTTATTTTAGCTCTTCGCCCCTTACATGAATGTAGGGGACGAAGGGCTTTTTTGTTTTTCCAAAATAAGGAGGAGATTTGTATGCTTCAAGATCAAACCATTTTACGTATTCCAGGACCAAGTCCAATTCCACCGAGTGTGCAACGAGCGATGAATCAATCGATGATTGGTCACAGAGGAAAAGAAACCTCAGATATGCTTAAGCGTATTACCCCTGGGTTGAAGAAAGTGTTTGGAACAGACCAAGAGGTAGCCATTATCGCTGGGAGTGGAACTGCAGGTTTAGAAACGGCAGTCGTGAATGTCGTAAAGCCAGGGGAAGAAGTACTTGTTGTAGTAACAGGTGCGTTTGGTGATCGTTTCACTAAGATTTGTGAGGCCTATCATATTAAAACACATGTATTAAGTACTGAATGGGGCAAGGCATTAGATCCACAAGAAGTTAAGGCATTTCTAGTAAAGCATCCACAAGTAAAAGCAGTGTTTTCTACTTATTGTGAGACATCCACTGGAGTTTTAAATCCAATTGATCAGCTCGCTTTAGCCGTACAAGAGGTCTCAGAGGCTTTAATCGTAGTAGATGGAGTTTCATGTGTGGCAGGAGTAGAAACAAAAATGGATGAGTGGGGAATCGATGTAATGGTCACTGGTTCTCAAAAGGCATTCATGCTGCCTGCAGGTTTAACATTCGTTGCTGCTAGTGCAAAAGCTTGGAAAGTAATCGAAGAAAACGATCAGCCTAGATTTTATTTGAACCTAAAAAAATATAGAGATAATTTACTAAAAGATACTACACCGTTTACTCCAGCCTTATCATTATTATTTGGACTTGAGCAGGTGCTGAACTTATTGGAGGCAGAAGGTCTAGAGAACGTATATGCTCGCCATGAGCTAATGAAAAATATGACTCGTGCAGCATTTAAAGCACTAGATATTCCATTACTGACAACAGATGAGGATGCTTCTCCAACAGTTACAGCAGTTCAGCCAGAGGATTTTGATGCAGAAGAGTTCCGTAAAATTTTGAAGAATGAATTCGCGATATCTATAGCAGGAGGGCAACAGCATTTGACGGGCAAAATCTTCCGAATTGGGCATATGGGCTATTGCTCTCCAGCAGATCAGCTGCAGATTATTAGTGCAATAGAGATAGCTCTAAAAAAACTAGGTAAGGATATAGAGCTTGGAAAAGGAACCGCAGCCGCACAACGAGTTTATTTAGCATAAGTAAAACTTAATAAGAAGGAGCAGATAAATGATGACTTACAATATACTAATTAGCGACCCACTTAGCGAGGATGGTATTTTCCCATTAAGGGAGGCAGAGGGATTTAATATAGTAGTAGATACAGATTTAACACCTGATCAGCTGGCAGAAAAAATTGGAGAATTTGATGCTTTGCTTGTGCGAAGTCAAACTCAGGTTACTCGAGAAATTATTGAAAAAGCAACGAACCTAAAAATCATAGGCAGAGCTGGAGTTGGAGTAGATAATATCGATCTTCCTGCAGCAACAGAGCGAGGAATCATTGTTGTTAATGCACCGGATGGCAACACCAACTCTGCTGCTGAGCATACTATTGCAATGTTAATGTCACTTGCTCGAAAAATCCCTCAAGCATTCCATTCCTTAAAAAATAAAAAATGGGATCGCAAGACGTATATTGGAGTAGAGGTAAAGAATAAAACATTGGGCGTCGTTGGATTTGGTCGAATCGGTCAAGAGGTTGCAGTTCGTGCGAAGGGTCAACGAATGAACGTAATTGCCTACGATCCTTTCTTAACTCCTGAAAAAGCAGAGAAGCTTGGAGTGCAATTTGGTACAGTGGAGGATGTTATTAAAGCAGCAGATTTTATCACTATACATACTCCTTTACTGAAAGAGACACGACACCTAATTAATAAGGAAGCATTTAAAAAAATGAAGGATGGTGTACAAATCATTAACTGTGCCCGTGGTGGAATTATCGATGAGGATGCTTTATATGATGCGATTCTTTCAGGCAAGGTAGCTGGAGCGGCACTAGACGTATTTGAAGAAGAACCATTCGTAGAGCATAAGCTGTTAACATTACCACAGGTTATTGCTACACCTCATTTAGGGGCTAGCACAGTAGAAGCACAAGAAATTGTAGCAATTGACGTGTCATACGATGTAGTAAGCTTTTTAACAGAGGGAGTCGTAAAAAATCCAGTTAACCTTTCTTCAGTGCCGAAGGATATATTGGCAAAAATAGAGCCGTATTTCAATCTTGGTGAGCAGCTTGGTTCCTTCTTGAGCGATTTAGTGGAGGGACCTCCAGAAGAAATAAATATTACCTACGCTGGAGAGCTTTCTAATTTTGATACACGTCCATTATCTCGCAATGCAGTTAAGGGCTTCCTAAAAAGCAAGCTAGGCGAATCTGTAAACGATGTGAACGCCAAATTCCTTGCTGATCGTCTTGGCATTTCTATTAATGAATTAAAAACGACAAGCTCTAAAGGGTTCACAAGTCTAATTACAGTGGAAGTAAAAACTGCTACTGAATCACGAAAAGTGTCTGGTACGTTATTGAATGGACTGGGTGGACGAATCGTTCGAGTAGATGACTTTATCGTAGATGTAGTCCCTAAAGGTTATTTATTGTTTATCCGCCATAAAGACCAGCCAGGTGCAATTGGACGTGTAGGTATGCTGCTTGCAGAGGAAGGCGTTAACATCGCAACGATGCAGGTGGGACGCTCAGAAGTAGGCGGAGATGCAATTATGATGCTTACAATCGACAAGCATATAGAGAGTAAAGGTGTCGAGAAGTTAAAGAGTCTAGCAGATATATTCGATGCAACCCCTATAGATTTATAAGTAAAAAATTCAAAGCTTAGTTTAAAATTGAAAAATCATCTCTCGAGGTCTTTTGAGAGGTGATTTTTTATTGGATATTTATGTTAAAATCATTATACATGGTGAAGGTCTGCCTCAAACTAACTTTCTCAAAAGGATTATTAAACTTGCCTTCTTGGGTATATAATCTATTTCATAGAGGGGATAAGTTCTAAATCTGGCATAATAAAAAGGAGTCTAGCTCATACATATGGTCATCCTAATTATCATCATCACATTGCTGCTTTACGGAGGTCTAGTCTATTATATTGGCTGGCGTGGGTATCGTTGGCTCCGTCCAAAATCCTCAAGTCGCCGCTTCAAATTACTGTACAGCTTCATCGTCGTCCTGGCTGCCAGCTCTTTAATTGTCGGCTTCACATCTGGAATCACCTTTATAAATATTGTAGGTGCCTACTGGATGGCATGTTTTTATTTACTGTTGCTATTAGTTCCCCTTGCTCATATTACAGTTATTTTCTTGCGTTATACTAGGCTACCGAGACACAGAACACAAAAATGGGCTGGTTTCGTCACTTTGGGACTGGTTGTATTTTTTCTAGCATACGGTACATATAACGCATACAGTCCTGTTGTTCGCAACTATGATATTAAGATAGCAAAAGGTTCCTCAACTCTTAAAAGCCTCCATATTGCGGTGGCGGCAGATACACACTTTGGTTTGCTGTCTGGTAAAAGTCACGCTGAGCGGTTAGTTAAGGAAATCAATGCACTCAATCCAGATATAATCTTACTACCTGGTGATCTCTTTGATGATGATATTCAACCATTTCTTGATCAGAAAATAGATCAGATATTATCTAAACTTCATGCACCTTATGGAGTTTATGCATCTCTCGGCAACCATGATAGGCATGACGGTACCATGCAAGAACTAATAGATGCATTGGAGAACAGCGGAATAAATATACTATACGATGATATAGCAGAGGTAGAAGGGGAATTTACGCTCATTGGCCGAAAAGACCGCATCGACAAGGACAGGTTACCTTTAGATTCACTGATGAATGATGTGAACCTTTCAAATCCAATCATTTTATTGGATCACCAGCCATATGAGCTCGATATAGCACAGCAGCAAGGCATTGACTTGATGGTGTCAGGTCATACGCATGGGGGACAAGTCTTCCCAGGCAATCTAATTACTGGTGCTATTTACGAAAATGATCGGGGACATTTACAAAAGGAACAGATGCATTCTGTTGTGACATCTGGTTTTGGCTTTTGGGGTCCGCCGATTCGGATTGGTACACGCTCAGAGATAGTGATGATACAAATCGAGTTTGAATAAATGGTGGAAGAAGCAATAAGTCATAGTGACCATCAACGTAAACGAAGAATGATGGCTTATTGCTCACTACATGGAGAGTGGAGAAAAAACGCTCTTTTATTAAGTTGAACTCCCTGAAATAAATCCAATGCCAGTACCTAACCATATTCCTATTAATATACTGATTGTAAATAATCCTAGTCCCATGCCTTCCCAACTACCAACTCCAATTACGCTAAAAATAATTACCCCGATGCAAATGATACTTAATACAGTAGAGGTAGAAAATAAAGATTTTCTTGAAACTTTACGAGATATGATGAACATACCAATTGCAAACACAATGCCGCAAAGCAATATAGGAGTCCATCCCTCTAACATCAAAGCATCCATTTAATTACCTCCGTTGATGTTTTTACACAAAATAAATTGAAGTGTTTTTGTTTCAAAACTGTTATCTTAACTTGATTATTATTCATAGTTAACTTTAATTGGTCCATATCGCGACCAGCCATCGTATCCACTAAATTCAAACTTTAAAAAACCAATGGGCTCTACTTCATGTATCGTTAAAACAACTACTGCTTTTGATGGTTCCCTTGTTTTATAATAAGCTAAACTCTCTTCCGCTTTTCCGCCGTTATCAATGTAATAATGTAAATATAAACTTGTATCACTTGATTTGATCTCTTTGCTGCTTCCCGTAATTTGGGCTGACTCTCCAGCTTTAAGACTTTTTATCGTTCCGACCTCTTGAAAGTCCGTTTGATTAACGCTGTATGAAAATATAAGATCAGGTAGACTTTGATTACTCAAATTATTAACTTCTATAGTAATTCCTTTTTCATAATCCTTAAATTCCCCTTGGCTTTCTAATTCCCAAGTGTATAAAACATAATAAATGAATATTAATAATGCAACGATTGGCAATGTAAAAGTACGTACTACAGCTCCGACTATCTTCTTCAAAATAATATCCTTTTCCCTTTCGAGGATATATTCTTTTAGGACCTTAATTCTTATTTTAACATAAATATCCAATTTGAAGGTTTACTTGAAAATAAACGAGTGAAGTATTCTGAAATATTTTTTTGTAGTAGCGTTATATAAGCAAACGGTTAAAAGGCAAGAGTGCTGATTTAACAGCATTCTTGCCTAATTAAAAATAATAAATTATAGAATTATTGTTCTAATATATTTAGTAGATCATGTAAACTTTTAATGGTATACGTAGGCTGTACTTCCTTGGATATTGGCTTGTCTTCACGATTAATCCATACAGATTGAATACCCGCACGAGACGCTCCAAGGATATCGGTCATTAAATTGTCCCCAACCATTATTACTTCTTCCTTGCCAACGGAAACGAGCTCAAGGGCATGCTCAAAAATAGATGGATCTGGTTTTCCCTTTCCGAATGCTCCAGAGATTATAATATGATCAAAGTATGGTGAAATTTCTGGAGTAATTTCAAGCTTTGTGTTTTGCAGACTTGGCGAGCCATTTGTGATTAATAGCAGTGTATAGTTCTTCTTTAATATGTCTAGTACTTCAAACGTTTCTTCATATACAAAAGGGCTTTCCTTGCGCATACGTGGAAAATAACTTGCTAGTTCCTTTCCAAGGGTCTCGTCCTCGACACCAAGTTTTTGTAAGCCTTGTGTCCATGCATGTTGTTGATAGTCAGTGATTAGTAGCTTCATCTTTTGAAAATCTTCCCCGGGATCATCAAATGTACCCCATAGTCCTTCAAAAGGATTAATACCTATCATTTGTGTGAATGGACGTGTTTCATAGGAATCATATAACTGGCTTGCCGAGTCACGAACGGATTTTTCGAGCTCTTCAGAATTTACGCCAGTCTTTGCAGCAGCATAATCGCATGTTTTCTGAAAAGCCGTTTCCACGCTTTTCTTGTCCCATAGTAAAGTGTCGTCCAAATCAAAAAATATAGCTTTTTTCTTCATCTATGTACCCCCTCCACTAGCTTACTTATTACTTTACCTTAGTAAAGGGATGTATGTCACTAGCGTTTGCTAAAATGTTAATAAGGTGTTGAGTGGTCCTTCGGAACGAATAATATCTTCTATATATTTAATGGCAATAGGGAAGTAGGGGAAACCGTACACGTATGGTGTTATTTCATATAACTGAAAATATATGACGATTGTGTGATCGGCCAGATAGTAATCCTGGTCGGGTCTGATGGTATTGAAATCCTCTAAAAGTGGAACATCCCAAGCTTCTATTTTCTTTGAAATAATTTGAGAAAGACGCTCGACATAATTACTGTTAGGGTTAAATAAATCCTTTAATGTATATTGCTTGCCAGTCGTAATATTAAAGGTTAACGATTTGGTAATAGTCAATCCATGGGCACCACCAGTAAAGGAATAAACAGTAAGACTTAAGCTTAAAATATTACGCTCATTCGTTTTAATTTCATAAGTCCCGATCATCTCTTCTAAGAATTCATTATAAAAGCCTTGCTCAATAAGCATATTATTTAAAAGCGAAACAATATCTCCATTAATCTTTTTTTCTGTTAAAGAATGAGGTAAGTTAGTAATATGAGGAAAATTAACAGAAATGTTAGGTTTTGAATGGGTAATGTTTTTGTTTGTAACGGAAACTGGAAAATCCACTGTTCACAACCTTTCAAACATAATAGTAATTATATGAATGAAAGGAGTTTCGTATGTTTTTAAAAAAAGTAATGATGAGAACTGATGAAAACATACTAAGGGATGAATATCCCTTTACTATACCTACAATCCAAAATTTTAGGGAACTTGAATTGATCAATAACGTCACCTTCTTTGTAGGTGAAAATGGCACAGGAAAATCGACTCTATTAGAAGCAATTGCAGATCAATGTGAATTTAATACAGCTGGTGGAGGCAGAAATAATTACTATGAAGTGGATGCTGCCGAGAGTGCGTTAGGGAGGTATCTAAAGCTCTCTTGGATGCCAAAGGTGACCAATGGCTTCTTTTTACGAGCCGAGACATTCTATCAATTTGCATCCCACGTAACGGAAAGTGAAAGTATTGGATCCTATGGTGGGAAGTCACTTCATGAGCAATCACATGGTGAATCATTTTTATCCTTATTTTTGCACCGTTTTAATGGGAGAGCTATTTATTTATTGGACGAACCTGAAGCAGCACTTTCTCCACAAAGACAGCTTGCCTTTTTAAGGATAATGCATGATCTAATACAAGAAGAGGATTGCCAATTTATCATTGCTACGCATTCACCGATAATTTTAGGCTTTCCAGAAGCAACAATTCTTAGCTTTGATGACGGACATATTAAAGAAGTGGAATATGAACAAACAGCACATTATCAAACAACTAAATATTTTCTAGATCACCGGGAAAAATTTTTAAAAGAGTTATTGGAAGGTGATTAGATGCCAGTGATTATAGATTATTTAGATGAGATGCTTTATGCTATTATGATTTTTTTGCCGGTCCTGATTATTTGGCGACTCATTCGATGGAAGAGACGCGGTTTTCATTTAAGGGAAGGGTTATACGAGCTTGGCGTGCTATTTCTTATTGCAGTACTAGTTGGATTGTTTTCGCAGACAATTGTTCCTAAGCCTGAAGAGGAGCAAGCATATGTGCATAGTATTAACTTAGAATTGTTTCGAGTAATAGAGGAAACTTGGAACGCTATTATTTACTTGGGATATTGGGAGCCCTTTTATATTAACTTCCTTGGGAATATAGCTCTGTTTATACCAATTGGTTTTCTATTTCCACTTCTATTTAGACGTATGGAAATTTTCCCCTTCCCAGTCCTAATCGGATTTCTTATCTCGCTTTTTATAGAAATCGTACAGATTCCCCAACACAGGAGCAGCGATGTAGATGACCTTTGGTTAAATAGCTTAGGAGCATTAATAGGTTATATTCTTTATATAATTATTAGAAGGAAGTTTCCTGCTTTTTGTAGGGTGTTCAAAAAAAATCAACCTACGAGTTTATAAAAGTTCCGACATGGGTAAATATGAATCGGACAGTATAAAACAAGGAGACATCCAATGATGATACAGAAGGATACACAAACAGAAAAAAGAAGAGATAATATTATAGAAGATTTAGTAAATAAAGGTGTTTTTAAAATTGATGGAAAACAATTATATGAATTGAATTTTTATGAATTAATGAAGCAATATATAAATGATGAGAAACAAACAAGCTAGTGCCTAATCTAAGGCACTTTTTTTAATTGCTTGTATCTACTTATATGGCTAATGGTCGATAATAAAAATGTGGTACACTTGATTCAAACACAGATGAGGTGGAGAAAAACTTGACAGTTATAGAACAATTAAATGAAACATTACAAAAAAAATGGGCAGAGGCCGAATTTGCATTTGAAATGCCTATCCAAACCCAACTAATCCCACATATGCTTAACGGTTCAGATATAGTAGCAGAATCCCCGACGGGTACAGGTAAGACACTAGCTTACGTTCTTCCCTTACTACAAAAGGTAGATCCTTCTAAGAAACAGATACAAGCATTAGTTGTAGTCCCTTCACAAGAATTAGGGATGCAAATTGTAGAGGTATTTAGAGAATGGGCTTCAGGTACAGGCGTCTCTGTGGCTCAATTAATTGGCGGTGCGAATATTAACCGACAAATTGAAGGATTAAAGAAAAAACCCAATATAGTAGTTGGGACACCGGGTAGACTGCAAGAGCTTGTGAAAGTGAAAAAGCTGAAAATGCATGAGATTAATACAATCGTATTAGACGAAGGAGATCAGCTACTAAGCAGAGAGCACCGTACAACTGTAAAGGGATTAATAGATGCTACTGTTGAAAGACAGCTTGTTGTAACATCTGCCACTATTACGGAAGAAATAGAGCTAGTAGCAGAGCGTATGATGAAGGAGCCAGTTCGAATTCATGTGACTGCAGAGGAAGTACCAGCCAAGGGAGAAGTTATTCATAGCTTTGTTAAAACAGAGACTAGAGACAAAACAGAGCTTTTACGGAAGCTATCTCACTTACCAGGTATGAGAGGATTAGCATTTGTGAATAGCTTAGATCAGTTGCTTATGAAGGACTATAAGCTCTCCTACCGAGATGCACCTATCGTTTCCTTACATTCAGAGATGAAAAAAGAGGAACGTAAAAAAGCATTAGATGACTTTAAAAACGGAAAAGTGAATATCTTAATAGCAACAGATGTAGCTGCTAGAGGATTAGACATTTCTGGGCTAACACACGTTATTCACGTAGATGTTCCACACTCTATCGAACAATACCTACATCGTTCAGGACGAACAGGACGAGCAGGCAAAAATGGAGAAGTTTTAACTCTTTTATCTTATAACGATGAAAAAACCTATAAAAAATGGACAAAAGATATACCGGGTAAAGCTGTTCAAAAAATATGGTATCGTGGTGAATTAATAGAAGGTTCATCTAAAACGATCGATAAAAAGGGGAAGTAAGTGATGGGTTTCCAACAAAATCTAGAGGAATATGCTGAGTTAGTTGTAAAGGTTGGCTTGAACATTCAAAAGGGACAACCGCTTTTAATTAATACCACTACGGATACGATTGATTTTACAAGACTTATTGTTAAAAAAGCGTATGAAGCAGGAGCAAAAAGAGTTGAGGTCAATTATACAGATGAAGTAAATGCAAGATTGTTTTATGATATGGCACCTGATGAAGCATTTCATGAAGTTCCCAAATGGATAGTTGCCCAAAGAGACGAGTTGATTGAAAATAACGGGGCTTTGTTGTGGATTGATGCAGATAATCCAGATTTGCTAGAGGGAGTTGCGATAGATCGTATTTCCAACTATCAAAAGGCTTCAGGCAAGGCGTTAGAAAATTACCGTAAGGCAGTCATGAATGACGTAATCACTTGGTCTATAGTGGCCATGCCTTCTAAAAAGTGGGCAGCAAAAGTATTTCCTAACTTAAATGAAACAGAACAAATGGATGCATTATGGGAACTTATTTTCAAAGTAGTGCGCATTGGTAAGGGAACTGCGGTTCAGCAATGGCAGGAGCATATTGACAATTTAGAGTCACGTGCAGCATTATTGAATGAAAAAAGATATAAAAAACTGCATTACAAGGCAGAAGGTACAGATATTGAAGTGGAATTGCCAAAAGAACACATCTGGCAATCTGGAGCTAGTAAAAACGCTCAAGCAGTACCATTTATCGCTAATATGCCTACTGAGGAAGTGTACACTGCACCACTTAAAAGAGGTGTGAACGGCTATGTAAGCAACACAAAGCCTTTTGTGTATCAGGGTAACATAATTGATGGCTTTAAATTGACGTTTAAAGATGGTGAAATTGTTGATGTTCAAGCAGCTTCTGGAGAGAAGCTTTTACAAGAGCTTATTCAAACGGATGAGGGTGCAAAATATTTAGGTGAAATCGCATTGGTTCCTCATGAATCACCAATTTCAGCGTCCAATGTATTGTTCTTCAACACATTGTTTGATGAGAATGCCTCTAATCACTTTGCTATTGGGGAAGCTTATCCGACTTGCGTAGAAGGAGCTAGAGGATTAACGGAAGAAGAGTTAGAAAAAATGGGCATCAACACTTCTATTGTTCACGAGGATTTCATGATTGGAAGTGCACACATGGATATTACAGGTGAACTAGCAGATGGGACGAAGGAACCGATTTTTATTAAAGGTGCATGGGCATTTTAAGGAGCTGAATTTCGTTGAAAAGATGGATAAGTTTACTTATGATTCTTTTAATTTTATCTCCTGCATATTCAGCAGAGGCAAAGACACCGGAGATTTATATACCTTTAGGTGATTCACTTGCTGCCGGTCAAACACCGAATCAAGCAATAGATGCTGGTTATACGGACTTAATATCACAGGAATTAAAAAGAGCAAAGCTGCTTGGATTCTACTCCAAAGGATTAGCATTTCCAGGCTATACAACTAGTGATGTCTTGAGAACCGTTCAGTCAACTGAAGCAAAGGAACTTCTGGCAAACGCCACACTAGTTACCATCTCGGCAGGGGCTAACGATTTGTTAAGGCTAGTACAGGTTAAGCCTGCAAGTGGTATGGTCGCTTACTCGCAAGTTTCCGCTAATTTTGCACTAAACAATGTTAGAAAAAATATGCAAGAAATCATAAAAGAAGTTCAAGCTGTCGCACCTAAGGCTAAAATTTATGTGATGGGCTACTATTTTGCATATCCTCATGTGCATGAGTCTCAAAAAGAGGGGATTGGCAAGGAGTTAGATAAGCTCCATGCTATTCTACAAACTGTAGCAGAGCAAAATGGGGCAACTTATATCTCAGTGGAAGAGTCTTTCGATGGGAAAGAAAAAGAATTGATCCCGAATGTTGGTGATGTTCATCCATCCTTAGAGGGTTACCGACAAATGGCTAACTCATTCTTTACTAAGTACAATTCTCGCATGCTTGTGTATGAGCATGAGCTACCGAAGCCCAATCCGTTAACCTTCGAAGAGCTTATCGAAAAAAGACGTCAAACTAGTAGTGGAACACCTCAAGCTAATGCATTGCCGATTAACAGCTATTTATCGTTGACACAAGGTAATTATGTAGCATTGGTGTTGCAACGAATTTTATCGTAATTAAAATCTATTATGATAAGCATAAGGTGGGCGTTATGTATTTCCAGATTGCCATTAAACGAGCGTCTCAAGTTCAAGAGCCCGGAATTTTTTATGAATCATAAAAATTTCCGGGCTCTGTTTTTGTATAGATTTTCAAGAAGTATGTCTATTAGCACTAAAAAACTGAAGACAAATATTGTCTTCAGTCTACAAATAGTAATCTTTAGGAACTTTCTTTAAAAGAAAGTACATAGTGATATAGGTTTAGAATGATTCGGGTTTATCGTTTGACTGTTTTTTTCGATTTCAATACTTTACGGACAATAGGGTATACTACGGGTGCCCATTTAATAGCTGACTTAACTAATCTGCCTACTTTCATCATCAATCCGCTCCTTGCTTTTCTATACTTATCTTATTCCCATTTTAAAAGCAATTAAACATCACGACGCAACACCTTGATGCCTTGGACAATGTTCCAGATGAACAAAATTATATTAATCAATGTATACAAGCCCATAAAAATAAGTGCGGTAGTCATGCTAGACCACATATTTGTTGGATCTCCTGTATAGCCTAGTGGGAAAAAATTTGCAAATACAGCTAACATCAAAAAGACAAAGAAAATAGTAGGAATAATATGCGAGATTAGAGACCTTTTTGCATGGTATTTTACCCCTTTATCTGTTGTAAGGAAGTACACAATTATTGGAAGGACAAAGGGAGCAAATAATATAGAAAAATAGGTTGATGCACTTAAAACTTTATTAGTATCCATACATGGTCTCCTGACATATTTTTTCTACTTTGTTATTAGTCTAAAACAAACTTAACGAGTATGTCTTTGTATTCTTCAACAGAGGAAATAGAAACGGATTCCTCGTCACCGTGCCAATCAGAACCGCTTGGACCGAACTCTATGGCTACTGCACCCTTCGCTGCATAATAACGAGTATCTGCTGCTCCATGCTGTCCAAACAATTTAGTTGGTGTTTGTCTAATAGCGTTGCAGGTAGCTAAAAGTTTCTGTATATACTTGTCATCTTCTTTGTTTGTAATTGCTGGAGTATGACCTTGGAAGTGCATTTCACTGCCTGGATATTTCTCTAATAGAGCTCTTAACTCTTTTGAGATTTCCTCCACGTCTTGTCCAGGAACAAATCTTAAAGAATAACTGATAATACATTCATCGGGTACCATATTATAACGATCTCCTCCTTCTATTTTTGCCAAATTTAGAGAAGGATATTCATAATACTCGTTGCTAGCCTCCATAAAAGAGCATTTTCTTAAGTCTTGGTCAAAAAGCATCGCTTTTTCAATTGCATTTACACCTTCCCAAGGACGGCTTCCATGGGCCGATTTCCCTTTTAAATGGACGTCCCATTGCAAAATACCTTTAGCTTGAAGTCCGATGTTAACATGAGTTGGCTCTCCGCAGATAACAAAGTCACCACTGTGCCCCTGTTCAACTAGATGTTTGGATGTTTTTCCTCCTGTTTCTTCATCGGTAGCAATGTGAAGTTCTACTCTTTTGTTAAGTAAATCTTGCTGTAGTGAAAGAACAGAGAAAGCCTCCATCATCGCTGCAACACCGGCCTTCATATCTGCTGAGCCCCGTCCATAAAGTCGATCTTCTACAATTTTTGGCTCAAATTGTTCTGGGTTTCCTGGAACTACGTCAATATGCCCATTAAAAATAATTGTTTCTTCACCTGTTCCGATTTCTGCAACAAGCATAAGTTTATTGTTTAATTCATAGGTTTTTGTTGTAATGCCTTTTTGTTCTAGCCAATTCTTACAGTAAAGCAGGGCCTCATTTGCTCCCTCTAAATCATCACTCTTTATTTTGATTAGATCCGTAAGTAAATTAATCAATAATTACACCCCTAATAATAAATTTGTATTATTATATATTACCAATCGGGGTTGCATTCTAAACACCTATCGGCTACAATGAACTCAAATAAAATAAATTCGAAACCACAAGGGGCGTCGCTACAAAGCGGCTGAGATAGTACCCTTAGAACCTGTAAGTTCATACTTGCGTAGGGATGTGGATGGAAACTGGCAATCGCGCGATGTCTGGCTCTGTCCCTTCGGCGTTTTTTTGTGGTCAAAAAAGGGGATTACAATGGGAAATCAACGTGTTGTGTTACTAGTGGAGATTGCTATTTTTGCAGCATTAGGCTACGTATTAGATTTAATTGGATTTGGTATGCCGCAGGGAGGCAGTGTTACCTTTGTCCTTGTTCCAATCATATTAATAGCCTTTCGTCGAGGTGTATTAGCAGGAGTAGTTACCGGCTTCTTAATAGGTTTATTGCAGGTGGTTACCGGACGCTTTTATCCAGCACCATTATCATTTGAAATAGTGGTAATGCAAGTGGGGATTGATTATTTTATAGCATTCATGGTTGCAGGACTTGCAGGGTTATTAAGACCAGCATATATTAAGGCATATGAACATCTAAATAAGACGAAAATGATGATAGCAATTGTATTAGGTGCTTTTATTGCTTCCTTTTTACGTTATTTAGCCCACGTGTTATCGGGAATATTATTCTTTGGGGAATTTGCTGAGGGTCAAAATGTGATCGTGTATTCTTTAGTCTATAACTCTACTTACATGATACCTGTATTTCTATTTGCAGCTTTTATCTGTTCAGTACTATTCGTAAAAGCCCCGCGCCTATTACTCCCGAAGTCATAAGATATATGATATGATATTCATACATCTAAGTGAAGAAGGGATCTTGTAAAGATGATAGTAAAGACAAACGAAGAATTAGAGATGTTAAAAAAAATTGGTCACATTGTAGCTGAGGTTAGAAATGCGATGAAGGCAGCAACAAAACCTGGCGTGACTACAAAAGAACTTGATGAAATAGGCGGTAAATTATTTAAAGAAAAAGGCGCTGTTTCTGGACCAATGGGAGAGTATGATTTCCCGGGGTATACTTGTATAAGTGTCAATGAAGAGGTTGCACATGGAATTCCAGGCTCTCGAGTGATTAAAGAGGGAGACCTTGTAAATATTGATGTTTCCGGTTCATACGAAGGATTCTTCGCAGATACTGGAATCTCGTTTGTCGTAGGAGAAGGCTATGAGGAAAAGGAAAAACTTTGTCAGGTAGCAGAAAGCGCATTTAATCGTGCTATGACTAAAGTAAAAGCTGGTTCTCGTCTTAACCAAATAGGCAAGGCAGTGGAAAGAGAAGCAAAGGAAAATGGCCTACATGTCATCATGAATCTAACTGGTCATGGTATAGGGAAATCCTTGCATGAAGCACCTCAGCATGTGTTAAATTATTATGATGCTTGGGAGTCCACCATTTTAAAAGAAGGAATGGTTCTTGCAGTAGAGCCTTTTATTTCCGAAAAAGCAGAGCATATCGTAGAATCAGGAGATGGCTGGACATTTGTTACTCCAGATAAATCCTTAGTTGCTCAAATCGAGCATACGGTGATTGTTACAAAAGACCGACCAATCATTTTAACTAAAATAGATTAAATAAAAAACGCTAACGAAATTTAACTTTTCGTTGGCGTTTTTTTTATAAATAATATTCCAACTACTAAGACTGTGCTTAGGAATATGGAAGCTGCAGATATTAATAATTCATTGAAATTATGGCGTACAGCGATTCCGATGAAAGCCCATATAAAGACTAGGACAATTGCACGGTCGTCATAATGGTATCTAAAGTGTAAGGCAATAGCAGTAGCCAAAGTTAAGAATATTACAACCCATAAAGAAGTAGTTATCCCAAAGCCGCTAAACTCGTAATATGTCAAAACATAATCAAGATTTGCTATAGTAGCTACAAAAATCCATCCTAGATATATGGAAATAGGTATTCTTCGTTTCCAGTTTGATTCACTACTTGAGTAAGTTAAATATAATAGGAATAAGGACCAAAGCAAGGCTAGAATCGTAATTAAAGCGTAGCTAAAATGTTCATAATGCCAAAGTAAAATCCATGAAATATTAAATACGCAAGTTGCTAGAAATAATAATACTCTCTGTAAGGGAATCTTCTGTTCAGTTCTATATTCTTTAATAATATTCCATATCCAAAATGCTAATAGTATATAAATAACAATCCATATAGAAAACACATAACTAGCAGGAGTAAAGAGGGCTGGAATTCTAGCAGAGATTTCCCCAGTCGTTTGACCATTAATAGGCAACGTATTAGCAAGCATATTAACAAGGATTGTTGCAAAATAACCGCAAATCAAAAGGATAATTTTGACCAAAAGATTCGCCTCCTTCTATATTTAATAAGTATACCTTTCAATTTAAGGGCACACAAATTCAATTATAGAAATTATGTGACAAAAAAATGAATAATTAACTAAGTGATCCATGATATAATTAGATTCGTAAAAGTGTTTAAAATAGGGGGAATATTCTGATGTTAAAACAAAATTATCCAATCGTGTGGGATCTTGATCGATTTTTCCTTGGTGGTAGCAGCTCTCCGGCATTACGTGAGCATCTTGAAAAAGTTAAGGTAAAACTCGAAGTATTTGAAACAAATGTTAAAAAGATAGTTGTCCCAACATCAGCTCAAGAGTCTAACCAAATTAGGGAAATAATCGAAGAGCTTAAAGATGTGTCCGTTAATTTGGCAGAAGCAGGGGCAGTTATTGGCTGCTATTTAGCTCAAGATACAACAGATAAGAAAGCAACGCTATTACAAGGCGAGGTTGGTTCATTGTATGCTAGATTATCCTCTTTAATGATTACAATACAGCAGACGCTTAGCAAGACAGAATCTAATGTATGGGAAGAGCTTTTAAACACGGAAGAACTCACACCATTTAAATTTATATTAAATGAATGGAGAGAGCAAGCAAGTAGAATGCTTTCGGAAAAAGAAGAAGATTTAATAACGACTTTAGAAGTGGACGGGTATGATGCCTGGGGGCAATTATATAATATGCTTGTAGGAAACATCCAAATTAAAATGACCATTGATGGGGAGGAGAAAACACTCTCCGTAGGACAAGCTGATAATTTAAGCTCAAGTGACGATGCTGAAATTCGTAAAAATTCCTTTGAAGCGTTAGAAAATGTATGGACGGAACAGGAAGAAGTTTTTGCAAAAACGCTAAATCATTTGGCTGGCTTTCGTCTGGCCACTTACAAAAAAAGAGGCTGGGAGTCTGTATTAGAAGAGCCTCTTGCCATCAATCGTATGAAGCAAGATACGTTGGATGCAATGTGGGGAGCAATATCTAAAAATAAAGCACCATTCGTGGAATATTTAAATAGAAAATCAGAGATGCTAGGCGAAAAAGCGATGCATTGGTATAATTTAGATGCACCTATCAGTACGTCAACCGAAAAAATGGAGTTCCAACAAGGAGCAGAATTTATCCTTAAGCATTTTAAAGAGTTTGGGCCGAAGCTAGAAGCCTTTTCACGAAACGCTTTTGAAAATGGCTGGATTGAAGCGGAGGATCGCCCAAATAAGCGACCAGGAGGGTTTTGCACAGGAATGCCTGTTTCTGAGGAATCCCGAATCTTTATGACGTATAGCGGGTCCATGTCAAATGTTTCTACACTTGCACATGAATTAGGTCATGCATTCCACTCATATGCTCTAAGACCAGTGCATTGGATGAACCGAAGATATGCAATGGGAGTAGCAGAAACTGCATCTACCTTTGCCGAAATGATCGTTGCGGATGCCTCCGTTCGTGAAGCAAAGTCCGAGGAAGAGAAAATTGCTTTATTGGAAGATAAAATTCAACGCAGCGTTGCTTTTTTTATGAACATTCATGCTCGCTTCTTGTTTGAAACAAGATTTTATGAGGAAAGAAAAGACGGCATTGTTTCTGCAAACCGGTTGAACGAACTGATGGAAGAGGCTCAAAGAGAGGCCTATGGAGATGCTTTAGATACTGTACATCCGCATTTCTGGGCATCTAAGCTTCATTTCTATATTACGGGCGTTCCTTTTTATAATTTTCCTTATACCTTTGGTTATTTATTTTCTTTAAGTATATATTCAAAGGCAAAAGAAGAAGGATCTAATTTTGAGGAGAAGTATATTGCATTATTACAAGACACAGCAGTAATGTCTGTTGAGGATTTGGCTATGAAGCATTTACAAGAGGATATAACAAAAGAAGCGTTTTGGAATAAAGGAATTGACCTTTGCATTCAAGACGTTCAAGAGTTTTTGCAATTAACTAACACTAAAGGGTGACGGTACTTGATTTATCTAGAAGGAGCAAGTTGTTACTTAAGGACTTTAAATGTAAAGGATGCACCTGCTCTTGCAAATTTAGTCTATGACAACAAGTTGTATTGGTCCGTTTTTGAACCATTACATCAAGAAGAATATTATACTGCAAGCGTCCAAAGAGAGAAGATTCGCGAATCACTCATGCTCATGCAGGAAAAAAGGGAATATAGCTTCGGAATTTTTTCACATGAACGAGATATGTTGATTGGTAGCATTTCTCTTTATAGTTTGAAGCGCATGCCTTTTTCAAGTGGTTTAATTGGTTATTCGGTTGACCAAAAGCATATTGGGAAAGGAATTGCATCAGAGGCAGTTCGGCTCGTGAAGCAATTTGGCTTTAATGACGTTCAGTTAAATCGAATAGAAGCCTATGTATCCCCAAGAAACTTTGGCTCTATTAAAGTGTTGGAGAACAATAATTTTGTTCGAGAGGGCTTGTTACGTAAACTGTTATTCATTAATGGGAAATGGGAAGATCACTATATGTATTCCTCGTTAAGAGGAGAATAATAAAGCCTGTTGGTAAACTTTCCACATAGTTTATCAACGGTTTTTTTGTAGTTTTATAACTAACGAAAAAAGCTTGCCTATGGTATGAACCATAGGCAAACTCTAAAAATTTGACGATTTCCCGGGAAATAGATTACTTTTTGTCGATTTTACCATCTGTTACTAAATCTAGTTTACCTGTGTGAGGATCAATAATGAGTCCGTGGACAGGAATTTCAGAAATCATTAACGGGTGGTTACGTATCATATTAACACTATGTAAGACGCTGTCTTTTACATCAGAGAAACCTTCTAGCCATTCTTCCACTTCGATACCTGAGTTTTTAAGTACATCAAATGTGGAAGGAGCTACTCCACGAGCTGTCATTTTTTCAAGAATTTTATCTGTTTGAATAGAACTCATTCCACAGTCATGATGACCAATTACATAAATCTCGTCTGCCTGAAGCTCGTAAACAGCAACGATCAAGCTGCGCATAATACCACCAAATGGGTGGTTAATAACAGCCCCCGCACTTTTAACGATTTTTACATCTCCATTTTTAAGATTCATGGATTTAGGGAGCATTTCTACTAAACGCGTATCCATACAAGTAAGAATAACTATTCGCTTGTCAGGAAACTTAGTAGTTACATAAGGTTCATATAGTTTGTTTTCTACAAATGATTTGTTATAGGTTAGTATGTCATTTAAACTTGGCATAGTAATTCCTCCTTCTTTATATATTTTATACGAAAAAGATGAAATTTACTTAATATTTGTTTAAAGAATATTATCTTGCTACTTTACTTTTACGATCATTAATAAAGAAAGATTTCCCAGTGCCAATTGCTACGGACTGTAAAGGTTCAGGAGCAAGGTGTACAGGCACTTCGATGACACTGCTAAGCCATTCCTTTAATCCTTTTAGCAATGCCCCGCCACCAGTCAATATAACACCGTGGTCTACGATATCTCCTGAGAGTTCTGGGGGACAGATTTCTAATGTCGCACGAATTGCTTCTAGAATAGTCTCTAATGATTCCTTTAAGACTCCTTGAATTTGAGTAGAGGATAATTTAACTATTTTTGGTAAACCTGTAACTACATCTCTTCCTCGTACTTCTAAAGTTTCTTCAGTATGAGGAATGAGAGCATACCCTATAGTCGTTTTAATGAGTTCTGCTGTAGGCTCACCGATTATTACATTAAATTCTTTACGTACATAGTGGATAATTGCATCGTCCATTCGATCTCCTGCTGCTTTTACAGTACTGGATGCCACGACACCACCGTATGAGATAATTCCTACCTCTGTAGTACCTCCACCGATGTCTACAATCATACTAGCAACCGGCTCATTGACTGGTAATCCAGCACCAATTGCAGCTGCAACAGGTTCTTCCATAAGTTGCACTTCTTTAGCGCCACTCTGACGTACAGCATCTTGGATGGCACGACGTTCTACCGAAGTTGCCCCAGAAGGTGTGCAAACAATAACGGTAGGCTTACGTAGGGATGTCCCAAGTTTTTTGCTAGCTTTTTGCATAATAAGCTTTAACAATTGAGTAGTAACATCAAAATCTGCGATAACTCCATCTTTTAAAGGTCGCACTACTTCTATAGACGTTGGTGTTTTACCAATCATCTTTTTTGCTTCTGTTCCAAAGGCTACGATTTCTTTTGTTTTGGTGTTTACTGCCACCACAGTTGGTTCATCTATAAGTAATCCCTTATTTTTTGTATAAACTAATGTATTAGCCGTTCCTAAATCAATACCAATATGTGAATTTGACAACATATGTCTTCCTCCATTTCACTTGCTCTACGTTATTATAATGGAAAATAACACAATTGCCATTTGTAACATAATGGAATTTTACGTATGTTTCAATACTTTGTGGGTATTAAGGTGTATTTTAAGGTAAAAATATAATTATAAAAACCCATTTTGTATTCGTTTTGTAATACAAACTTATCTAAAATGAAATGAAAAAAATAAGAAATAACAATAAGAAAAGCGTAAGTGCCTGTTCTGCCCCGACAGGCAAATGGGAAAATGCGAGGAGGCAGCTCTTCAGCC
>JBEMAY010000023.1:0-42535 GCA_040274765.1 Psychrobacillus sp. | reverse complement strand
AAATTTTCTGTGCCAAAAATATCAAGATAATGTAAAGTAATGCGACTTTTTATGTTATCCTAATACAATAAAGTTTTGTTAAAGTGAATGATATTTGAGTGAAAACTACTTTTTTGTAGGAAGTAAATCTTTTCTAAATTCTGTTCCACAACTCTAATGATTTTCAACAGTTTTAACATTTCCATAGACTTAACTGTTGATGACTATTATGAATAACAGGCAGAGAATAAATATAAAAGAAATTTACTTTTTTTTGAAACAAAACTTGGTTTGAATCGTCTAATGTTTATACGAAGAAGGGGGGAGAATGTTGAAAAAAATTCTTATAATTATTTTTTGTATTATGATTTTGCAGGCCTGCATAGCAACAGAGAAGTCACCAGTAGTTCCCCCTGACGATAACTCCGAGCAGCATACATCTACAAATGAAACTGATATCACAAATTTAGATAGGATTCCATCCGTTCATTTAGAGCGAAGTAAATTTCATAGTGTAATTGGCTGGCTGTCTGATGAAGAAATCTTAATCGTATTAGTAGACAAAGGTGAATGGATTTTAAAATCATATTCAGTCACTAAAGAAGAGTGGAAAGAGATATATAGAACCAGTACACCAGTGATTCAAGGAATGATTCATCCGAGCAAAGAAATGATTATTTTACATACTTCTAATAATTCCTCCTCAGCAGAAGTGCAATTAATACATAAGAACGGTGTAGTAGAGCAAAGTTTATACTTCGAGTCGGCTGAACTATACATGGATTGGCATCCAACAGATCCAAATTTAATTGTATTCACTGCTTTTTATGAAGATTGGAGCTATAACAGCATGGTTTATGATGGGCATACACAAGAGTTGAAAGCTATCGATGTAGAGAATCCATTTGTAAAGTGGTTAGACCATGAGAATTTAATGGTATTCAATTGGAGTGAAACTAGTCTGGATGGAAGTAATCTAAAGCATTATTCTATAGCCGATCATTCTACTACGGATACGAATTGGAGTAATATTATTGATGTCCAAAACTTAGGAGATTCACTTGTCTATATTCAAATAGATGAAGAAAACATGCAGTTTAAGTATCACTTAGTAAACAAAAGTAATGGGGAAAGCGTGGACTGGGTATCACCAGCTGTAAGTAATTACTCTGAGTGGGTTATACCTACCATTTCCATCATATCTCCAAATAGCTTTATCGCCTTTCAAGCAAAAGAAAAGGGAAATAAGGATGAGGCGAACCAAAAAAGTATAATAGGTAAGTACTCCATCGAAGGAGAGGAACAGTATGGCGAGATAAAAGAACTCCCTATTGACTGCTCTCCAAATGGTAAGGTTTGTCTTGGTGGATACGAGAAGGAACAATGGATTAACTTAAATACCTTAAAGGAAGGTAAATGGTTAAATATATTGGAATAGAAAAAGCTGCTATACAATGTATAGCAGCTTTTCTGTGTGTTTTAGTGTAAGCTTGGTGGAAAACCTTGATTGATTACGGTCATTACTGTAAAGAAACCAAAAACTGCAAATGTACCAAAGTTAAATAACACACTTAGTAAATTTTTTTCTTTGATCGCTTGGTAAGTGCCTATAACAGCTAGCACTGTAACTAGACCAAAAATAACTATTAATAAGTTCATGAAAGACACTCCTTCCGACATATAAAATAAATGTCGCGATTGCATATTCCTCTTCTATTGTAATTGTTATCTGTTCTTTTGTCGAGTAATAAAAGTGGCGAAACATTGAACAATGGCCAGCCTATCGTTTAATATAGAGAAGAGGTGAAATTATGTTAAATATACGTACCTATCCATTAGGTTTTATACAAACCAACTGTTATGTCATTTCCAATGCTAAAAAAGAATGCCTGATTTTTGATCCAGGAGGCAATGGAGAGCAGCTGATAAAGGAACTAAACAGACTCCATTTAAAGCCGATCGCTATACTTTTAACCCATGCTCACTTTGATCATATTGGCGCTGTTGATGATGTAAGGGAGGCATATCGTATTCCCGTTTATATACATCCTAGTGAAAAGTCATGGTTAACGAATGCGGAGAAAAATGGCTCGGCCAAATATGCAGAAATCCCAAATATTATCACTAAAGAAGCGGACATATTGTTAAACAATGAAGTAAAGATGAATATTGGTGATTTTGAATTTACTGTCACTCACACACCAGGACATTCACCAGGCAGCTTAACCTATTACTTTGAGTCGGATGGCTTTGCAATTGTAGGAGATACGTTATTTCAAAACAGTATAGGTCGTACAGATCTTCCAGGGGGTAATGAGAAGCTATTGTTGAAGTCAATACACGATAAGCTATTAACACTACCTGTAGAGACTGTAATTTATCCAGGTCATGGTCCAGCATCAACTGTACAAGCAGAAATGGACAGCAATCCATTTTTAAATGGATTTTAAGGAGCTATTATTGTTAAATAAAGGCCAAATAAAAAGCAGCCTCCATTAAGTAAGGAAGCTGCTTTGGACTTTATTAATGTCCACCTGGTACATGTATGAATGTAGTGTAGTATGTAAAGCCAGCGAAGAAGAACATTAAGTAAGCCCCGAAGATGTACATATACATACGCTCAGATAGGTTTAAGAAACCTAAAAGAAGGAATAACCCCGTATTTGCTAAAAATAGTAAAGACGCTTCTGTCATATCACCTAAATAAAACATAACTGCAAAAATCCCTGTCCAGAATGCCATTACTTTATACATATTGCCCAATTGTAGTCCCTCCTTTTGCAAAGAATACAAATAATTCTCCTATTCATTATAAATGAAAGTGTTCTTACATGTAAACTGATTATTAGATATCTACATATGAATAACATAAGTTTGTCACAATTAAGATACATCTTCAACCCATTATAGAACTTCGACGTGATATACGCAATTAATACAGTGATTTTGCTTGCTCTCTAATTGAATGAATGAATTCGCAGGGAATAACTTATCAAATTGCCCCTTTAGAAAGGATTCATGTAATAAACAGATAAATTGTGGATATTTACTTAAAAAATCTTTGTAAGGACAATTGAATATAGAAAAAGTGATTATTTTTTTATTATTCTTGTCCATGACAGTAGGGACGTATCCTATAGAATGGGCAGTTTCCTTTAACATATCCAGTTTTTCTTCAAAAGTCATGCTATCCATTAGAGGATGGTGATTAACCACTTTTTGGCCGTATTGATAAGCGATTTCCTTTGCTTTTTCAATCGCTTCTTCACCCATTGTATCCACTAGTTCCATTAGCCATTCAAGCAGTAAATGATTTTCCTGTTTAGGAAAACTTAAATGTATTGGATCCTCAGCAAGCAAATATACTCTTGCTGGCCGACCACCCTTTTCATTTTTTACAAATTTAGAAGTCAGCAGCTTCGCTTCGTTTAGTTTCGTAAGATGTAGACGAGCAACATTTGGATGAATCCCGAACTGTTGAGCGATTTGCTGAACATTTACTTCTGTGTTTTCTTTTACAATATATTGATAGATTGAGTATCTGGTCTCATCTGCCAGGGTACCTGTTAGTTTTAATGTATCGGACAAGCATATCCCACCTTCCATTAATTTAATTATAAGGTAGATTTTAAGAACCACAAACGTTAATGTCTATTAAATAAAAATTGCGAAAAATCACTTTATTTATTGATGGAAAGCAAGTATACTAAATTTAATAAGCTTCGTGCGGCCGAGCTTATGACTGGGGAAAGGACAATGATATTGCTACAAGAAGAAAATGTTGTGGAGCAAAGATGCTTCCAATTATTAAAGAAAGCTCATCAATTTGGTGCCTCGGACTTTCACATGATTCCCAATGAAGAAAATTACACCTATTATTTCAAAAAGACTTCTCAAATGTTCGAGGGTGGTCAGCTTCCATTAAACCTTGGGATCAGAATCATATCTTACTTCAAGTTTTTATCCTCTCTTGATATCAGCGAAAAAAGAAAACCACAAAGCGGTTCCTTCCAACATATGTTTAACTCTCAAAAATTTTCGTTTCGAGTTTCTACCTTACCATCTGTTTATGGAAAGGAGAGCTTAGTCATTCGGCTTCAACAACATGACAATGCAAAAATCATACACTCACTTTCTTTATTTAGAGGCGCATCAGACAAAATTGTAGAGCTGGCTAACCAAAAACAAGGGATGATTCTTTTTGTTGGACCAACTGGCTCAGGTAAATCCACTTCTATGTATTCCTTGACTAAATATTGCGCAGAAAATATGAATCGACATGTCATTTCTTTAGAGGATCCAGTAGAAAACAGCCAATCCTATCTACTACAAATTCAAGTCAATGAACGCTCGGGAGTAACATATGCCAAAGGGCTAAAAGCCATTTTAAGGCACTCGCCTGACGTTATTATGATTGGAGAAATTAGAGATGAAGATACTGCAAAGGCGGCAATCCAGGCTTCCTTAACCGGACACTTAGTCGTATCCACTATTCATGCAAAGGATGGGCTAGGTGCTTTATACAGGCTAATGGATCTTGGCATCAGTATTGATGAATTAAAACAAACGGTAACTGGTGTTGTCACTCAAAGATTAGTAAGTGTAATGAAAACAAAAAGCCCTGAATTATCTGCCATATATGAAATTATTGCAGACGATGTATTAGAGGATGCACTACACTCTATAAGTGAGGGCATTACTTTCAAGATTCCACCCACCCTAACTCTCTCATATCAAATAGAAAGGGGGATAAGGGAAGGTGTTATCAAGATTCGTTAAAGACTATTACCGACGTAAGGAAGAAACAATACATCCCTCCATGCATGCATCCTTTTTAAAAAGATTGAGTGAATTGCTTAATGAGGGATATACATTTCATGAAGCTATAACAATGCTGCTACCATTTCACGTAAAGAACGTTCCCGTGGTTCAAACAAAAGTCACGGACATACAAAAAAGGGGACTTGGCGTTATTGAAGTATTTAGAGTTCTTGGTTTTCCAAATCGTTTGCTCCTGCCTATTTATATGGCATCCCAACATGGACATTTAGCGGAGACAACTGAAGTATTAGCGGTTAACTCGACTTTTAATGAGCAAGCTAGAAAACGTTTAAAAAACCTTTTATTATATCCTTTATTTTTGTTTGTCATTATTTTTTTATTGTTTACCGTTTTTCGAATTTACTTTATTCCTAATATGGAAACCTTGCTTTCTAAAAACTCTTCCCAATCTGAAAGCTCTTTAGCTTTAACCAATACTCTACTAAACCTTCCCAACACCTTTATAGCTCTACTCTTCTCCATTATATTACTGTGTTTATTACTCTGGCTCCTTCTAAGAAAGAAAAGTGCGGAGATGAAAATTATATTCTTTAAAAGAATCCCTATTGTGAATAGTTGGTTTCGTTTATTGGTTACCAGAATATTTTCCAGAGAAATAGGGGTTCTTCTAGAAAGTGGTATGTCTCTTCAAGAATCCTTTAGTGCTCTGATCAACCAAAAAGAAAACAAAATTCTTCGGCACATTGTGCTCCAGATGAACGAAAAAGTAATTTATGGATCTTCGTTTTCAGAAGGTGTCATATTAGTAGATTGTTTCACGGAAGACTTTCATCAATTTATCGCCCATGGTGAAAATAATGGTTATCTAGGCAAAGAGCTGACACTTTATAGCGACTTTATAAACAAGCGCTTGGAGGAGAGGCTTTCACGCTATTTAGGTATTGTACAACCTATGATGTTTTTAATACTCGCAGTTTTTATAGTTGGTGCATATCTTGCTATATTACTACCCGTATATGAAATGATTAATATAATGTAGAGGAGCTTATCAATTGAGAAACTTATTAAGAAATAATAAAGGTTTTACTTTAATCGAAATGATGATTGTATTGCTAATAATATCAGTATTAATCTTGATTTCGATTCCTAATGTTACAAAGCATTCAGCAAATATCGATAATAAGGGGTGCGCCGCGTACGTGAAAATGGTAGAGGGACAAGTACAAGCCTATAAAATTGAAAATAATAATGTCCCTACACTCGCCGATTTAAGTGGAGAAGAATATTTAGGACCAGATAACAGCAGTTGTCCAAACGGAGATAAGATTGATATTGAAAATGGAAAGGTAATTATTAAGGAAGTCGCTAATGGAGGGAATTAGTAAACAAGCGGGATTTACTTTAATTGAAACAACTTTAATACTCATGATTGTTATGGTAATTAGCTCTGCTGTTATTTATGGAACGACCAATAAAATAGTAGAACTAGAGGAAAAAAGATTTTTTCGTCAATTCCAGTTAGATGTCCAACAAGCACAAGCGCTTGCATTAGCGAATGGCTATTATATCGTATTAAAGTTTGGAAACAACGGTACAAGCTATTCCACAGTGAATTCCAATATAACTTTGTATGAATATAATCTGCCTAAACATATTCGTTTATCAGGGGATAGCAAACTAAAGGAAATTATTTTTCTGCCAGATGGTACGGTAAGAAATTTTGGGAAATTTGCATTCGAAACTTCTGAAAAGACTAAATTAGTTACCGTCCATATAGGTGCGGGTAAGTTAGCGTATGAACAATAAAGGATTCTCTTGGGCAGAAACCATTTTAACTTTATTTATAACCTTTATAATCGCTACAATACTTCTCCCTTTACTCAATAACATGAGTGTACAGCTCGAAGAAAAAAAGAGAAAGTACCATTCTGCAATGGTCATGAATGAAGCGGCTAAATTATTTATAACAGAAAACATAGAAAACGGCTCTCTTTCTATAGAAGGTGTAACTTTTAACTTTCAAATCAGTGAACAAGAAGTTTGTGTTGACTATCAAGGGGTGAGGGGAGAGAAAAGAAATTGTATACGAATCTCACCAGCAAATTAAAAAAACAAAATGGATATACCTTTATAGATGGCATTCTACATCTTTCTGTATTTATTATATTTGCTCAAATACTTGTACTAGTTATGTGGACGCTCTATACGACTGAAAAAAAGGTAACGGATCCTCAAGAGGTAGAATGGGGTTTGTTTCTCCAATATGTAGAAGCTTATTTAAATAACGTAGATAGTATTATTGTTCAGAAAAGCCAACCAGGAATTCGATTTATAAAGGGCAAAGAGGAGTTTGATGTGGAATACGTATCAAACATGGTTCGAAAACAAAAGAATAGACTAGGTAACGAGCCTTTGCTATTAAATGTTCAAGCATTTCAAGTTAGCATGGAGGGACAAAATATTACATTCTTTGTCACTTTTTTTAATGGCCAGCAGAAGGAGCACACGATGTATGTTACGTATTCTGAATGAGCAAAAAGGCGCTTTATTACTAGCCTCCACTATCCTACTATCCATCGTTTGTTTTTCGATTCTCACTATTACCGCAGCTTACCAATCCAAATATCGAACGTATGATTTGTTGGAAATCCGACATATTAGTGATACTATCAATAAAATGAATGTTTTTTTTGTTGAAGAAAATAATCCTGGTATGTAGTGAGTTGATGAAAAATGTACAAGATCTATTTAGTAGGTTTTATGGGGAGCGGCAAGAGTGCTGTTGGCAGAAGGCTGAGCTACCATTTAAAAATGCCCTACTATGATATGGATAAAGAAATTGTCAAAAGACAGAAAATGTCGATTCCCGAAATATTTGAGCAGCACGGTGAGGCATATTTTCGAAAATTAGAGACAGAGTTTTTGCAAACCTTTCGAAATGAATCTTGTATTATTTCTACGGGCGGGGGCGTTGCTACTCTTGAACGAAACATTAAGATTATGAGAAATAACGGACTAGTTTTATTTTTAGATGCAACGTTTGAAGACATCTGGATGCGTATCAAAACGGATAAAAATAGGCCAATCGTTCAAAGAAGTACAAAAGAAGAACTGCAGCAACTGTATAATACGCGTAGAAGAAGCTACAAAAAGGCTGCTCATATTACGATTAGAACTGAAAACAGGCATATTCGACAAATAACAGAATACGCAGGATTTCAAGTAAATCGACTTAAAGGCGAATGATTGAATATTTTTAACTAATTATCGTTCGTCTTTAGATAGTTTTTGCAAAAATGATTGCGCTCTCTTATCTTCAATGTTAGGATATAGACAAAGCTAGTGAATTTTCTATATTTAGCGGATGAATATACGGGGAGAGAACGCATCACCGCGTCGCCGAAGGAGCAAGTAATTAGTTATGAATCTCTCAGGCAAATGGACTCGTATAGGACGCAACTCTGGAGAGTGCTTTCAAAGTTAAATGGAAAGCCACCAAAGAGGAAAGCCATCTTATGGTAAACTTTCAGGTGCCAGGACAGAGAACCCTTGTTATGTTAAAGGGGGTTTTCTGTCCTTTTTTGTGATTTAAACCATGTACCTTTAATGCTCTAAGCTTTTTCTACCTATATAAATAAAGGAGGAATTTAAATTGTCAGAACAGTTAAAACGAACCCCGTTATATGATGTCTATTCATCGTATGGAGGAAAAACAATCGATTTTGGTGGCTGGGAATTACCTGTTCAGTTTTCAAGTATTAAGGAAGAGCACGAAGCTGTTCGCACGAAGGCTGGATTGTTTGATGTTTCCCATATGGGAGAGATTTTCGTAAGTGGGCCACAAAGTGAAAACTACATACAAGGTATCGTTACAAATGACATTTCTAAATTGGCTAATGGTCAAGCACAGTATAATGTAATGTGTTATAAAGATGGTGGTATTGTTGACGACCTCTTAGTTTATAAGCTAGAGGATCAGCATTATTTGTTGGTTGTGAATGCAGGTAATATTGAAAAAGATTTTGAGTGGATGAAAGAAAATCTTACAGATGGAGTGGAGTTAAAGAATAGCTCTGATGATTATGGATTATTAGCGCTGCAAGGTCCAAAAGCACAAGAAATTCTACAAAAGTTGACTACTCAAGATTTAGCAGAGATTAAATTTTTCCGTTTTAAAGACAAAGTAGAAGTCGCTGGTAAAGAAGTGATCGTGTCACGTACTGGATATACAGGTGAAGATGGCTTTGAAATCTATGCATCTAGTAATGATATGACAGATTTATGGAACAGCATACTAGAGTCTGGTAAGGATGAAGGATTACTTCCATGTGGACTTGGAGCTCGTGATACTTTACGCTTTGAAGCTTGTTTGCCACTATATGGTCAAGAGTTATCTAAAGATATTTCTCCATTAGAAGCTGGGCTTGGATTTGTAGTGAAGCTAAATAAAGAACAGGATTTTAATGGGAAATCTGTATTGGTCGAACAAAAAGAAAGTGGTGTTCCAAGAAAGAGCATAGGGATAGAAATGATTGATAAAGGGATTCCACGTACCGGATATCCAGTATATAAGGATGGAGTCCAAGTTGGTTTTGTTACTACCGGTACTCAATCACCTACATCTAAAAAGAATATCGGTCTAGCTTTAATTGACGCAACATTTGCTGAAATCGGACAGGAACTTGAAATTGAAATACGTAACAAACGACTAAAGGCAGTAACTGTAGCTACTCCGTTTTATAAAAGAGAAAAATAAGACAAAGAAAGAGGTTGTCCATTGATGAAGCAGCATCGTTATTTACCAATGACTGAACAAGATCAAAAAGAAATGTTAGACGTAATCGGCATTTCTTCTATTGATGAATTGTTTGCAGATATCCCAGAAAAGGTACATTTTAAAGGGGAGTATAATATTAAACCTGCTAAAGCAGAATCTGCTCTTCTTAAGGAATTAAGCCAGCTAGCTGCTAAAAATGCAGATAGTAGACAATATGCTTCTTTCTTAGGTGCTGGAGTATATGATCATTTCAAGCCTATCATTGTGGATCATGTTATTTCACGCTCTGAGTTTTATACCGCATATACACCATATCAACCAGAAATTTCTCAAGGAGAGCTTCAGGCTATTTTTGAATTCCAAACGATGATTTGTGAATTGACAGGAATGGATCTTGCAAACTCCTCTATGTATGACGGAGGAACTGCGCTTGCAGAAGCGGGTAACCTTGCAGCAGGACACACAAAGCGCAAGAAGCTAATTGTTTCTGAGGCAATCCATCCGGAGTATATTGATGTAGTGAAAGTTTATGCAAAGGGTCAAAATGTAGACGTAGTTACTGTACCGATGAAAGATGGGGTTACAGACTTAGTTAAGCTAGAAGAAGCAGTCGATGAGGATACAGCGGCAGTGATGGTTCAATATCCTAACTTCTTCGGTCAAATTGAAGATCTGGCAAAAATTGAACAAGTAACACATGAGAAAAAAGCGTTGTTTGTTGTTTCTGCTAATCCTCTTGCATTAGGTGCTTTAACACCACCTGGTAAGTTTGGTGCAGATATTACAGTTGGGGACGCACAACCTTTTGGTATTGCAGAAGCATTTGGTGGACCACATTGTGGCTACTTCGCAGTGACTTCTAAGTTAATGCGTAAGGTTCCTGGTCGTCTTGTTGGAGAAACAACAGATGAGGAAGGTCGCCGTGGGTTTGTCCTAACATTACAAGCTCGTGAACAGCACATTCGTCGTGACAAAGCTACTTCAAATATCTGTTCTAACCAAGCTTTAAATGCACTTGCTGCATCTGTAGCAATGACAGCTCTTGGTAAAAAAGGTGTTAAAGAAATGGCCATTCAAAACATCACGAAGACTCACTATGCAAAGCTAGCATTTGAAAAAGCTGGATTTGAAGTACCTTTCCAAGGAGCTCATTTTAATGAAATCGTCGTGAAGGTGAATGGCTCAGTAGCTGATGCAAATAGTAAGCTTCTAGATAAAGGGATAATCGGTGGGTTTGATTTGGGTCGTATTAATTCAGATTTGAAAAATCACGTATTGATTGCAGTAACGGAACAACGTACAAAAGAGGAAATAGATGCACTCGTGCAAGAAATGGGGGCTCTTTATGCATAAGGACAATCAACCACTAATTTTTGAAATAACAAAAGAAGGTCGAGTGGGATATAGCCTACCCGAGTTAGATGTTCCTGAAGTAGATTTGTCAGCTATATTGCCTGCAGGAATGTTACGTGAAGAAGAGGCAGAGCTTCCAGAAGTATCTGAGCTTGACATTATGCGTCACTATACAGCTTTATCTAACCGAAACCATGGTGTGGATACAGGCTTCTATCCACTAGGTTCTTGTACAATGAAATACAATCCGAAAATTAACGAATCTGTTGCAAGATTCCCTGGATTTGCAAACATTCACCCACTTCAAGAGGAGTCAACTGTACAAGGTGCAATGGAGCTGTTATATGAATTACAAACTTCTCTAGTTGAAATAACTGGTATGGATGAAGTGACACTTCAGCCGGCAGCTGGTGCCCACGGTGAGTGGACAGCACTTATGATGATTCGTGCTTTCCATGAATCGAATGGTGATACACAGCGTACGAAGGTAATCGTACCTGACTCTGCGCATGGTACAAATCCTGCATCAGCTACTGTTGCAGGTTTTGAAACAATTACTGTTAAGTCTAATGAGGACGGCTTAGTAGATCTAGAGGATCTTCGTCGTGTAGCTGGTCCTGATACGGCTGCATTGATGCTGACCAACCCTAATACATTAGGTCTATTTGAAGAGCATATTTTAGAGCTAGCAGAAATTATTCACGGGGTAGGCGGCAAGCTTTATTATGATGGAGCAAACTTAAATGCCGTTATGTCTAAAGCGCGACCAGGTGATATGGGCTTTGACTGTGTTCACTTAAACTTGCACAAGACGTTTACTGGACCGCATGGTGGTGGAGGCCCAGGTTCTGGACCAGTTGGAGTGAAGGCTGATCTTATTCCTTTCCTTCCAAGCCCAGTACTAGTAAAAGAGGATAACAAATATACGTTTGACTATAACCGTCCACAAACTATTGGCCGAGTAAAACCGTTCTACGGTAACTTTGGTATCAATGTTCGTGCGTACACATATATTCGTTCCATGGGACCAGATGGTCTTAAAGCAGTAACAGAATATGCAGTGTTAAATGCTAACTATATGATGAGACGCCTGGAAGCTTATTACGACCTTCCATACAACCGTCATTGTAAGCATGAATTCGTATTAAGTGGACGTCGTCAGAAGAAATTAGGCGTTCGTACTTTAGATATGGCTAAGCGTCTGTTAGACTTTGGTTATCATCCACCAACAATCTACTTCCCATTGAATGTAGAAGAAGGCATGATGATTGAGCCAACGGAAACAGAATCAAAAGAAACATTAGATGCATTTTGCGACGCAATGATTCAAATTGCTAAAGAGGTTGAAGAGAATCCAGAAATCGTTCAAAATGCACCGCATACAACAGTGATTAATCGTTTAGACGAAACAAAAGCTGCGCGTAAGCCAGTGCTACGATATACAAAAGCATAATAAGAAGTGTGATCCTTATGGGTCGCACTTTTTTATTTTAAAAAAAAGTGAGATTTGTATGTTTTCTAACAATTGACACTCATTTCTCAGGAGATTTCCGCGGGAAGAACGTAGTCTAACAGGTCATAAATTTGTGAACGGTGATAAATTCTCCTGAACGGTCATAAATATATATTTTCCACATTTCATTCTTTTTTTGAAACTAATTTGCTAGTTTTTCGTAGCAAATATATATGAAAAAGGTGAAAGGAAGATATAATCATGAACTTAGAGCAATATAAAAAACGGGCAGTAGAGCAAGGGGATTGGTCGCCAGGGTGGGAAGCGATTGATAGAGTCTTTGAGGAGCTTTATCCGAACCAAGAGCCGGCTCATTTTGGGACAGATTTAAATGCTCGTGCATGGTTAGGTGGGGATCAATATATTGATGGGTATAGCATTTATGAGTCTCCACATGGGTACAAGCATATGGTTACATATGGAATGACAGACTTATATGTGAATGAACAGGCATTTGGTGGCGAATGGAGTGGCTGGGGATATGAAATGACGATTAAATTACCAGAGGGAAATGTGGAGGATTGTTTATGGGCTGTTTCCATGCTTTCTAATCTTGCCAGGTATACATATACACAGAAAAAGCCTTTTGAACCTTTCCAGTATGTTGCTGGCAATGGAAGCTCTTTACATATTGGAGAAGATTCCGCTATTACAGCTTTACTTGTTCTGAATGACCCCGAGGTCTCAGGTGTAGATAGTGTTCACGGTAGAATTGATTTCCTTCAAATGGTGGGAATCACCCAAAGGGAATTAGAATTATTAATAGAGGATTCAAGTAACGTAGTGCTTCTTTCGGAGAGAATGAAAAAAGATAACCCTTACTTCATTACGGATATGAAAAGAACAAAATCTTATATTTAATATAGGAGGATATTATCTAAATGGCGAATTCCTAATAGCTTTGATTGGATGAACAGGAGTGGGACGAATTGAAAAGATATTACATCCCTCCTTGTTAGCCATGGGATGCTAATAATCACTTAAGGAAAGTAAGTCTCTTCTTCTTTTAACTCCCATTTTCGTTTGTTTATCGTATAAAAAAATACCTAAATAAAAACTATTATTTAACAATTTCGAAACTTTTACCTAAACAGATCCGTATAACCTTATAGAGCGATAGAAGAGGTCTATCTAGGGGGAGCAATATGCAGACATGGATCAATTTTTTAGGTAGATTTCTTTTAGGTATCATAGGGATTGTTTTAATTAGCTGCGTTCCCATCGTCTTGTTTCAAGTAGGTAGCCTCTTTGACTTTTCTTTCTATTTACAAACTATTCTTGAGGTAAGTAAAAGTTTATTTTTACCATCGGAATGGCATCTTAGCTATCTAGTGATTCAAACAATGGAGATTGTTCCAATTAGCCTAATGGAATATTTAAAAGGACCTTATTTGTATTCCATGACAATATTGATAGTCTCTTTGTTGTTTTCCTTGTTCATCGCATTTATTTTAGCTATTTTTACGACTATTTCAAATGGTCCCGTTCAAAAGATTTTTCTATCATTTGCAAACATACTTACTGCGGTTCCTGATTTTGCGTACATATTTCTTATCCAACTAGCTGTAGTCCAACTTTACACGATGACAGGCTTACGAGTTCTTTCTTTTTATAGCTTAGGAGGAGAAAGAATTTACGCAGCTCCTATAATTTGCCTCTCGGTAATACCAGTCCTTCTTTTTTATAAATTATTACTGCTTTTATTTAAACAAGAGTTGAATCAGCCATATGTAGTGCTTGCTAGATCAAAGGGACTTTCTAATCTAGAGGTTCTACTTAAGCATTGTACTTCTAATGTAATGCAAAGTGTCTTTTTTCAATCGAAATCTATCGTCTGGCTCACATTGTCCTCCTTGTTCATAGTAGAGTATCTTTTTGGGATAGAAGGGATTCTACACTATTTAACGAATGATTTTAGTCCAAAGGGTATTTCTTTCATATTACTATCGATATTCATACCATTTTTTCTATTCTATTCGGTTGTTGAAAATCTGGTTAAAAGGGGACGACAAGAAAAAAGCGCTATGTTTGAAGGGTTGCAAGTTCCGCTCTTAGATCGTCTGCAGGGGAAAGCAATTTTTCGATACAAAAGGAAAGCACATATACGGAGCTTCAATATTTTCTCCAGACAACGTCTGAATATAACCATTCCTGCATTAATAATTGTTGGACTGTTTAGTGTGTCTATCGCCTACTATGTTATCTTTCATGACTATGTGGAGCAGGTAAATTTTTTATATGATTCGAACGGAAAACTTATCGGAAGGCCACCACTGCCTCCATCTAGTAGCATTATTTTTGGTACAGATCCATACGGATATTCTATTTTTCAGCAACTGCTCGTTGGAACGAAATATACGATTATCATCACTTTGGTTATTGCATCTATAAGAGTAGGCGGAGGATATTTACTTGGAATTGTGTATGCTTTCTTTTTAAACGAAAGATGGAGAAAAGTAATAAATAGTATCGCTGATGGCATGCACTTTTTACCTTTAACCTTACTAATGTTTATCTTACTACTTCCAATTTTAATTGCTACAGGTGGATTCGAAATGAGCTTAGGAGAAAGACTATTCATCCAAGTTGTCGTCATGTCCGTGCTAGTCCTTCCGATAACTACTAGTCTAATTGGAAATGAAATGAATGAAGCGATTAAAAAAGAGTATGTGCAAAGTTCCGCCATAATGGGCGGGTCACTTATATGGATTATTCTGAAGCATATCAATCCACAAATCGGTAGAAAGCTTTGGTTGTATTGGGCTCAGCATGTAGTACAAGTACTTCAGACACTTGTCCATTTAGGAGTTTTATCTATCTTTGTCGGTGGAGCAATCAGCTTTCCGGATAGCGCTAGACTTTCTCCAGTCATTTACGAATTATCTGGAATGATATCTATTGCAAAGGAAGTATTTCTAACAAAGCAGCTATGGCTGATTCTACCACCATTGGCGATATTTATGTTGCTAATCTTTTGTTTTCAGAAGATAGCAGAAGGCTTTACAGAAAAAGAAATGCAGTTAGGAATGCAAAAGAAACGGCGGGAGTTTAAATGGCTTTATATTATAAGGAAGATGGCGAACAAAACGAACAAATAGTTTTCTTTCTACATGGAGGGGGAGTAGGAGGCTGGATGTGGGACAAACAAGTCCAGTACTTTAAGAGGAACTATCATTGTATAGTACCTGATCTCCCAGGGCATGGTCGTAGTAGGGATGCTGAATTTGTCTCTATTGAAGATTGTGCATGTCAACTCATACACTTACTTGAGGAAAAAAAAGAAGATAAAAAGATAATAGTCGTGGGATTTTCACTTGGTGCCCAAATTGCTATTCAGATGCTTAGTCAGTCCCCTAATTTAATCGATTATGCAATGATTAACAGTGCTCTCGTAAGAAAAGTACCATTTGGAAAGGAATTGGTTAAACCTTCCGTTAAATTAACTTATCCCTTGATCAAATATAGATTCTTTTCTAAGCTTCAAGCAAAACAATTATATATCGATCAAGACTTATTTGAAAAATACTTTAAAGAAAGCAATCTAATGTCCTCTGAGACATTGACAAGGGTTCTGGAAGAGAATATGTCTTTTCTTATACCCGATTCCTTTGCGGACATAAAAGCAAAGCTTTTAATAACAGTAGGGGAGAAAGAAAGAAAAGTGATAAAGGATTCAGCAATTGACCTTTTAAGCAAGCAAGGCAGGGCTCAGGCAATTACTATCACTGGTATTGGTCATGGAATTTCATTAGCTGCTCCAAATTTTTTTAATGATATATTAGAAAACTGGTTGGCAGGAGCAGGACCATTGCCGAACACACAGGAAATATTGAAATGTTGACTCAGATATGCTTAACAATGCTCTAGTGGTATAGTAATAACTTGAGTTACCCTATTATTCTATTAATAATAGAAGAAACTCAATATTTCTTTAAGTCGAAATAGAGTTTTAATGCAATTGTTTTTAATGTTGAGTCATTTCAAACATATATAATCGTTAAAAATTCAGATAATAGGGATAAGCATGATGGAATTTAATTTTTCTATCAGCGTTATTACAAATGAGAGCTTTCTGAATGGAATTAACGTGTACTCCATTTATTGATTGTAGTTACTGTATCCAATGTGAAGAATGTCCGGCTGACTCTAATATCAAGTTTACTTTCTGATTTAATTTTTTACTACGAAAGTGATTTTGTTATTTAAAAAAGTAAAACACTCCCTTTTATACCAAGGAGTGTTTTACTTTTTTTAGAAGCCAATAGACTGATTGTCTTCTTCCCAATCATTTTTAATAGTTCGCTTATTTTGTTTGATCAATTCGTCAATTCGTGTTTCATATTCTAGCTTTCCGTCATAATGCCAGTTTAATGCAATAGACATGTACAGTTCATTTAATTGAGAAACGGACAAGCCTTTAGAGCGTTTAGCTATATCTATTAAGACATGATCCATAAAAATTTTCTGTTTATCAAGCTTACGCAAATAATTTTCTCTTACTTGTTGGGGTGGTGAAGGAATCTCATATGCTCGATCGAACCTACCAGCTCGGTTAATTAAGGCTGGATCAATCTTTTGTGGATAGTTAGTCGTCCCGATGATAAATAGACCCTCCCGAGATTGTGTTCCATCTAATGTGTTTAAAAAGATAGATCTTGTATATTCGGGCATGGAATCGATATCCTCAATTACTAGAATTGCTGGAGCCAATCTAGAAACAATTCCAAAAACCTCTTGAATTGAATGACTTCCTGTGAACTCAGTGATTTGCCAATATACGACTGGAGCATTCGTAGACCCGGTAATCGATTTTACCAGTGTCGTTTTTCCATTTCCAGGGGAACCATATAGTAATATTCCTCTTTTATAAGGAAGACCATATTCCTTAAAAAATTGTCCATCCTCTTTAAAAAATTCATCGATGGAACGAAAAATATCTTGTTTGATATGATTCTCTAGTAGAACCTCTTCTCGCGGAACGACCGCTTGCTCACTATATTTTCTTCTTTGTACGCCATGTTCCGTGTCAACTAAAAAGGTAATAGACTGCATAAGAAGCTCACGAAGCTTTTCATCGATTTCCTCTAAAAAGAAAAGAGCAGCTTGAGGTGAGGTTGAAAAGAATAAGTACTCCGGCCAAGAATTACCTTGAGAATAGTTGAAGGCCATAGTTATCGCTACCTGATAGTCTGGGAACATTATAAGTGTGTTTTCAAATGTATTAACAATTTCCAGTTGGTTTTCCATAGTAAGTAAAGATTTGCTTATAATTTTACTTACAGGCTTCGCTTCGTAAATATTTGCTAAAACTTTATAAGCAATCAGCTGATGTTCCATCATTTCAATCAAACTAGTATCTAACTGATTAAATTGATTGTCGATATTAACTAATTGCCAGTTACCTGCGTGTTCTTCATTTAAGAGATGAGTGATCCTTCTTGTGAGAATAGCAAAATCCTCATAACTTGGATGTATTTTCCTAAATTGTTCTTCGTGTGAAAAAAGTACTTTCAACGTTCATTCCCCCTAAGTCAAAGCTCTAAACAAAAAAGGTTCCTCTTGTTAAGAAGAACCTTATGTTATACTATTTAGATTTGATTTTGCCTGTCCATCCCCTAAAGCCGCCTTGTAACTGGTTAAGTTGAGTATGGCCTTTTTTCTTTAAGAACATAGCTGCACGCCCACTTCTTGCACCATTTTGACAATACAGATATACTGGTTTGTCTGGGCGAATTTCTTTGTGGCGCTGTCTTAACTGGGAGGAAGGAATATTTCTTGCCCCAAGGATATGGCCACCCTCAAATTCTTTAGGCTCGCGTACATCGATTAACTGAGCCTTACGATAGCCCTCAATAAATTGCTCCTGAGTAAGGTTTGTAACTGTCTTCTTTAGTCGGTATGCTGAAATTCCTGCATAAACTAATAATACGACCAATATTGCTATAATAATATAAAGAGTCTCTAACACGGTCTTTCCCCTTTCTATACTTCCATTATCTATTATAAAAGATTTGCTAGATACAATTCAATCATTTTGGTAAAATGAATAGCGTTGTTAGGGGGGAAAAGTTTGAAAAAGACAAAATGGTATTTTATTGATTCCGGTCCATGTGCGCCGTCCTATAATATGGCACTTGACGAAGCTCTATTAGACTGGCATAGTGAAGGTTTGATTCCACCAGTGATACGATTTTATGAATGGAATCCTGCAACTCTATCAATCGGTTACTTTCAATCCGTAGAAAAAGAGATAGATATGGAAGCCGTCAATAGGCTCGGCTTAGGATTTGTCCGTAGACCGACTGGTGGGCGAGGAGTTCTTCATGAGCATGAACTTACATATAGCGTAATTGTTTCGGAAAACTATCCAGATATGCCAGCAACAGTAACGGAGGCTTACCGAGTGATCAGCGAAGGACTATTAAAAGGATTTCAAAGCCTTGGATTAGAGGCTTATTTTTCGATTCCTAATACTCCAGATCAACTACAAGCCTTAAAGAATCCAAAAACTGCTGTTTGCTTTGATACACCTAGCTGGTACGAGCTCGTAGTGGAAGGAAAAAAAGTGGCCGGAAGTGCTCAAACTAGACAAAAGGGTGTTATACTTCAGCACGGAGCAATTCTTTTAGACTTAGATGATGAAAAACTTGTGCAGACTTTCAAGTTTTCATCTAATGAAGTCCGAGAAAAGATGAAAAATAGCATAAATCAAAAAGCTGTGGCTATAAACAAATTATTACAAAAATCGATACCAATAGACATATGTAAAGCTGCTTTTAAAAAAGGATTTGCGGAGGCTTTAAACATAGAGATGGTGCCATTTCGTTTAAATCAAGAACAAATTGATTACGTAAAAACGCTGGAAAGACAGCGTTATGCAAATGATGCTTGGAATTTTAAAAAATAAAAGTATGAAAGACATATGGTCAATAGGGTGTATAGGAATTAATACTTAAAAATTAATTTGTTGGATTAAATTACTTTACACCTCTATATGTAGTACCGTATGATTAATGAAACTACTACATCTTGTGTCAATACGAGTTGTAGAAAGGAGGAAAAGAATTGGTAACTACTACAAATGAATTTAAAATAAAATTAAACGTGAAAGAATTAAATCGCGATATCGAATTATTTCCTCAAGTGCATCCAATAACAGAAGATATGAATCTTACACACAAAGGTGTATCTCGTTTGGTGATGATCGATCGATATTCGTTCAAGGACACCGAAAAGAAAACGCTAAAAGTGGGGGATTTTGTCGTTTTAACGGTAAAAGAAGACCCTAAGTTTCCTGCAAGAGGTCTAGGTTATATCGTTTCTATTAACCAAGAAGACAAAACAGCGGAAGTTTTAATCGAAGAAGACTATCGTAGTGCAATTGATGACAGTACTAAAGTCAAATCAGGAATCGTACGCCGTCCTTTAAGTGTTATTGAAAAACCTTTAGAGGTTTTTTATGAGCAAATTGCTAAACGTAACGCAACTGGACTAGCTTCTGTCGAAGTGACAGAAGAAAAAAGAGCGGAATGGTTTGAAAAGTTCTATCAGCAATTAGTATCACTCAAGTTCATCCCGGCTGGACGAGTGTTGTACGGAGCAGGTACTGGTACTGATGTTACTTACTTCAACTGTTATGTTATGCCTTTTGTTGCTGACTCTCGTGAGGGCATCAGTGATCATCGAAAACAAGTGATGGAGATTATGAGTCGCGGTGGTGGCGTAGGAACAAATGGATCTACTCTTCGCCCACGTAATACTTTAGCTCGAGGAGTTAATGGTAAGTCTTCAGGGTCTGTTTCTTGGTTAGATGACATTGCTAAGCTGACACACCTAGTAGAACAAGGTGGATCAAGACGCGGTGCACAAATGATTATGCTAGCAGATTGGCATCCAGATATCGCAGAATTTATCATTTCTAAAATGCAAAACCCACGTATTCTTCGTTTCTTAATTGAAAACACTAATGATGAAACAATCAAACAACTTGCAAAGGACAAGCTTAAGTTTAAGCCGCTCACTGCACAAGAAGAAGCAATGTACCAAGGAATTGTAAATTATCAACACATCCCTGGCTTAGGTGGATTTAGCGATGAAATCATACGCGATGCTCAAACAAAACTAAGAGATGGCGGAACTTTTTCTGTTCATAATCCAGAGTTTTTAACAGGAGCGAATATCTCTGTAACTTTAACTGAGGAGTTCATGAAAGCAGTAGAACGAGATGAAGATTTCGCTCTTCGTTTCCCTGCAACAGAAAGTTATACAGAGGAAGAGATGGCTTTTTATAACGAAAACTGGCACAAAATTGGTGATGTTCGTGAGTGGGAGCGTATGGGCTACAAGGTTCGTACATATCGCACAGTGAAAGCAAAAGAATTGTGGAACTTAATCAATATTTGTGCGACTTATTCTGCTGAGCCAGGCGTATTCTTTATCGATAATGCTAATGAAAAAACAAATGCAACTGCATATGGTCAAAAGGTTGTTGCAACAAACCCATGTGGAGAGCAGCCGCTTGCGCCGTATTCCGTATGTAACCTTGCTGCAGTAAACTTAGCCCAGTTTGCGAACAAAGAAACAAAAACAGTTGATTTTGAAGCTTTAAAAGAAACTGTTCGTGTCGGAGTTCGTATGCAAGATAACGTAATCGATGCTACACCTTATTTCTTAGAGGAAAATAAAATTCAAGCCCTTGGTGAAAGACGTGTAGGGCTAGGTGTTATGGGATTAGCAGACCTGTTAATATATTGCCAAAAAGAATACGGCTCAGAGGAAGGAAATCTTCTTGTTGATGAAATCTTCAAGACGATTGCTATAGCTGCTTACGAAACATCTGCAGACCTAGCAAACGAAAGAGGTAGCTTCCCGTTCTTGACTGGGGAAACGGAAGAGGAAACGAATAGACTTCGTAAGGCATTTACGGAAACTGGATTTATGCAAACAATGCCACAGGAGATTCGTGAAGCAGTACTTGAAAAAGGGATCCGCAATTCGCACTTATTAACAGTTGCACCTACTGGATCCACAGGTACTATGGTGGGAGTTTCTACTGGTTTAGAACCTTATTATTCATTTACGTATTACCGTAGTGGTCGTTTAGGTAAATTCATCGAAGTAAAAGCAGATATTGTACAAGAGTACTTGGATGCAAACCCAGATGCAAAAGAAGATGAATTGCCTAATTGGTTCGTTACCGCAATGGAATTGCCACCAGAAGCACATGCTGACGTACAATGTATTATTCAACGTTGGATTGATAGCTCTATTTCTAAAACTGTTAATGCTCCAAGAGGCTATACGGTAGAACAAGTAGAAGGTGTTTATGAACGTTTATATAATGGTGGGGCAAAAGGCGGAACAGTATATGTAGATGGAAGCCGCGACTCCCAAGTTCTTACGCTGAAGGCGGAAGAAAACACTGATAATGATGATACAGTAAAAGAAGAAAAAGTGATGGAAAAACGCCCGATCGTATTAATTGATACAATTCAAGATATACGTTCTACTAACGTTACAATCGGTTCAGAGGTTGGTAACACTTGTCCTGTATGCCGTAAAGGAACAGTAGAAGAAATGGGCGGATGCAACACTTGTACAAATTGTAATGCCCAGTTGAAATGTGGACTGTAAATTTTATACGGAGCATATGATGGCTTTGAAATAAAGTTGTATAGTTTTAAATAAAGTTATACCACCCCTTTAGATGATCTTTATCTAAAGGGGTTTTATTGTGTTCAAAGTCTTTAAAGTTTTACCTGGTCAAAAATGAGGAGAGTGTTATCCCTATCCCATTGAAGCGAAGGATATTAGTTGCTCGTTTGAGGGGATGTAACCTCTTTTAAAGAAATGTTCTAGCCATTTGTTTAGTAAAACTAGAAAAGGTACAAACTGACGTTAAAAGGAGGAGTTACGTAATGAAAAGCTTATCGGTATTAACTAGTTTGACTGCAGCCATTGGAGTTACTGCGTTACTAAAATTTTTACACCTTTTTCACTTTGTGAAGTGGAATCCAGTAGGTTTTTCAAAATCCTTTGAGATGTTTGAGGATACCAATGTATACTTACGCTGGTTGGTTTTATTTTTAGTGATTTGGGCTATTAGTATAGTGATTTATTTTATAAGTATTTTAACCGCCAAAGTTCCGGTTGCCATATCTAGCATTGTGTTTGGAATAGTTCTTGCATTTATTGTGGAATGGTTGATTAGTGACGGAGGGACAATGCTTAAGACGATGAAGAAACTGTCCATACCATTTATCTGTATCGTAGTAATTGGAATGCGCTTTCTAATGGAGTCAGCAATTTTTCATTCGAAGGATCAACCGATTGCAAAATGAAAATTTACCGCCCCTCTTTACTATGATAAAATAGACTATAGTGTTTATTTTGAAAATGGGGAGAGGGAAATTGATGAAATTAGAAAAGCTTCGTTTAGCATTAGAAGAAAGAGGCGTCGATGCATTATTAATAACAAATGATTACAGCCGCCGATATATTACCGGATTTACTGGGACAGCGGGTGTGGCAATTGTTTCCAAAGATGATGCTGTTTTTATTACAGACTTCCGCTATACAGAACAAGCTTCAAGTCAAATTAAGGATTTCCGTATAGTTCAACACGCTAAAACGTTGATAGAGGAGATTTCCCACCAAGTCAACGAAATGGGTATCAAATCACTTGGTTTTGAAAAAGATGATGTAACATATGGTGTTTATGAATTATATAAGCAAGCTGTTTCAGCAGATTTGGTGCCTCTATCAGGTGTCGTGGAAAAAATTCGCTTGATAAAGACGGGCGAAGAGATTAGTATAATAAAGGCAGCTTGTCGTATTGCTGATGAGGCTTATGAGCATATCGTGACTTACATAAAACCAGGCATGACAGAACTTCAAGTCTCGAATGAACTAGAATTCTTTATGCGTAAACGTGGCGCGACCTCTTCTTCTTTTGATACAATAGTAGCTTCGGGTACACGTTCTGCATTACCGCATGGTGTAGCGACAGATAAGGTAATTGAAGAAGGCGACTTTGTAACGTTGGATTTCGGAGCACTTTACAACGGTTATATCTCTGACACTACTCGTACACTTGCTGTTGGAGAGCCGAGTGAAAAACTTAAAGAAATTTATCAAATAGTTTTAGACGCTCAATTATTAGCTCTTGAAAAGATTCAACCAGGAATGACGGGTAAAGAAGCAGATGCCATAGCACGAGACTATATTGCTTCAAAAGGATATGGAGAGGCATTTGGTCATTCACTTGGTCACGGCATTGGTCTTGAAGTACATGAAGGACCTGGTTTATCCTTCCGTTCGGATATTGTTTTAGAGCCAGGAATGGTGATCACTATCGAACCGGGAATTTATCTGCCGAATATCGGTGGGGTGCGTATAGAGGATGACGCACTAGTTACGGAGAATGGATTAGAAAAGTTAACTCATTCGACGAAAGAGCTATTTATATTATCGTAATTTGGAGGGAAATAAATGATTTCAGTAAATGATTTTAAAACAGGTTTAACAATTTTAGTAGATGGCGTTCTTTACCGTGTTCTTGATTTTCAACACGTAAAGCCTGGTAAAGGAGCAGCGTTTGTACGTTCGAAGCTTAGAAACTTACGTAACGGATCGGTGAACGAAAAAACTTTCCGTGCTGGTGAAAAAGTAGAGAAAGCACAGATTGATAACAAAAAAATGCAATATCTTTATGCAAGTGGAGATCAACATGTATTCATGGATACAGATTCATACGAGCAATTAGAGCTTAATGAAAACCAAATCGAATATGAGTTGAAATTCCTTCGTGAAAACATGGAATTACAAGTGATCCAATACCAAGGAGAAACACTTGGAGTGGAGTTGCCAAAATCAGTAGAGCTAGAAGTTGTAGAAACAGAACCAGGAATCAAAGGAGATACTTCTGGTGGCGGATCTAAAACTGCTAAATTAGAAACTGGTTTAGTTGTAACAGTACCTTTATTTATCAATGTTGGTGACAAACTAATCATCAATACAGATGAAGGTTCATACGTTTCAAGAGCATAAGAGACTTTTAAAGGCATCAAGTGGGAAACCTCTTGGTGTCTTTTTTTGTTTTTAGAAATTTATACGGGAAATTGAAAACACTAAATAACATTCAACACTATTAGTCATTACTCAAAGTGAAGATAGCAAGGCAGATGATTGTAAAATTCATGCTGTATGTTCATATTCTCCACCTGTCCAACATATAGTACGTAATAGGGAAGGGGGAGGCATTGTGGAACTTCACGATGTACTTCGAGTTGCGGGTATAGGCTTGTTGATAGCAATTCTTCACTTATTTTTTGAATCGACTGGAAAAAAAGAGTTTGCATTCTTCTTGTTTTTTGTAGGTTATATTTACATGACGATTGAGTTACTACGTTTGCTAAGGCTGTTCTTTTATGAAATCTCCTCATTTTTAGAATGGCTAGTTATGACGAGTTAACAAATGATTGTCTATATTACTATCATTGTTGCATTTTGTTTGTTGCAGTTAGTTAAAGAAACCTACCCCAAATTTCACTCCCTAATTTATACTATCTATATTTTCCTTTTTTTAACGTACCTTTCCACTTCCGTCATTATTCCTTTTATAAACCAGTATATTGCGACTGTACCGGCTGCAATTCTACCAATTGTAAAATTGTTATTATTTTCAGTGATTCTTTTATTTATCTCACAAATTATTGAAGAGCTGCTGGAAGACTATGAATATACTAGTTTAGCCTCACTAATTACAATTACGACCAAGGCAATTTTGCTTGTTGTGTGGATTCAGCATATGGAGCCATTTTATCAAAAATTTTTCTCAATTATGGGACTACTCTCTTGAAGGAATGAGCAGTAATGGAAGAATTAATTGCAACCATCTTGCAACCAGCGAAGGAAGTACTGCAAACGTTCGTTTATATTCTCTTGTTCGGTTTTGTTTTTATGTGTTTAGAATGGCTTATTCCGAGTAGCAAGCGACTATTTAAGTTATTGTTTATCCTTATTATTTGTTTTTACTGCTTAGAGCCAGCTTTTCGCACGGTAAAGATGGTTCAAGTAGTAACTGGTGAACTTGTTAACGTATTTATAGGAGTATATCCAGTGTTAACGGCTGGAATCGCACTTTCAGGTGGCGCTTTTCTTATAACTTTATGGAACCCTGTCGTCATGCTTTTTGCCTCTTTTACTAGCATTGTAGCAGATAAAATCATGATTCCAGCCTTATTATCAGCTTTCCTCTTCGATCTCATGACAAGAATCCAGTCGTCTATTTCTTTTTCAAGAATGTCTGATTTAATACGAATGACTTTAGTAGGGGCTACCTCTATTATTCTCGTATTATACAGCCTGTTTATAACAGTAAATGGAGTTATTACTTGGTCAGTTAGTGGGGCTGTAAACGAAACTGTAAAGAGATTAATCTCCAATAATATTCCCTTTGTAGGTTCCTTGCTAACAGAGAGTATAAGTACAATGAAAAGCTACTCTTCTACTGCCGCGGCTGTCACTGGGAATTCTGTCTTAATATCAATATTAGTTTTAATCTCAATTCCTACTATTCAAACAATCCTAATCGCTTTCCTCTATCGATTTCTAAGTGCTATTCTTGAGCCTTTTGTAGACGGACAGATTAGTGGCCTGTTAGATGATATTGGAAAAACACTATTTGTCCTTTCTATTATTTCTGTGTTAATCGCCTTTGCTTTTTTCTTTACAGTAATTCTAATCATGCTTTTCGCCAAATTATTGATAGGTGTGAAAGGATAAATGATCAATTTCTCTACATTACTATATGGGATTTTATTGATTGTCATAATTGGAGAGATTCTATCTATTTTAATTGAGCATTTGGACAGGGAAAAGACGGGCTTTCTTATAAAACTTTCTATAATCACATGGATTATTTCCTTTTTCTTCATATAAATAGATTGTCCTGCATAAAGTATGTTATCCAATATGAAAAGAAGGGTGAACACTATCTCATTAAAAAAAAAACCCACTTTTCGTTTTGTAATAATAAGTTTAGCAGTTTTAGTTATTAGTCTCTTATTTTCAGAGATTTTCGGACTGACGGATGATGTAAATAAGAGTTCTAACCCTCCAGAAGTTCATACTAAGGATGAGCTTTCCGCTATATTAGAAAAAATCCATGGGGTTGGAAAAGTATCTATTTACTTTCATTACGCTGAACGATCTGAAAATAAGATGGAAAGTGATCTATCATTTTTCCAATGGACAAGTGACAGCAAGATGGAAAAAGAAGAACTGATTGGAATACTGGTAGTTGCGGAAGGAGCGAGCGATAAACGTATAAAAAATAATCTTATTAAAACCCTTTCATCTGTATTGCAAATATCTCCACATCGAATAGTAATAGAAGAAATGGAATTGGAGGATAAATGATATGAATATTAAAAAAAGATCCGTATGGTTTTTAACTTTACTAAGCTTAGTGGCAGTAGTGACGGTGTATTATGCAACAGAAAAGCCATCTCCTTTTGATGGAATAGCCCTATTTTCTAATGACTCAATTGATGATGTGAAATTGGTAGAAACATCCTCAACAAATGAAGAATCGTTTGTTTCTCACAGTAATCAATATGAAGAATTACGTATGGAAGTGCAGGAGAAACGTTCACAATTACATGAGCAATTAGAATCAAAGGTCGCTTCAAATGATTTTACTCCAGAACAAAAAAATGAAGCATATAACGAAATTGAACAACTAGTAAAGATAAACTCTACAGAAGCGATGTTGGAGCTAATTATAAAATCATTAGGATATGACGATGCACTTGTTCGTATTGATCAAAATAAGGTGCTTATTGATGTAGTTTCAAATGAGCAATCTTCGAAAAAGGCAGACGCTATAATATACGCAGTTAAGCGAGAATACCCTCAAGCTTACAATGTTGAAGTGAAATTTGATGGTCTATAATAAAAGTGCCTTTAAAGGGCACTTTTCTTTTTGTCTACAATTATTTATAGCTTTATAGCTAATCTAGATATATTATTTTTTTCATAAGATTTTCCTTAAATGGAGAATAGCGAATCTTTATGAAAATACTATATTATAAAATTAAATAGTAAAAAAATGGTAAAGTCATATAAATTAAACCTACTGCACAATATACAATTATTGGTTAATTAAAGATTTTTATTCCCTAAAAGTTAAGAACATTTAAACGTTTCTATTTTCAATTATCTTAAAAACGACTAAAATGAATAAGGAAGTATTAAAATGCAACTAAAAGGAGATGGGATAATTGAAAATCCAAGAAATCAGAGAAATTATTAAACTGATCGATCAATCTACACTAGATGAATTTTCTTACGAAACTGAAGGGACAAAAATTAAAATTAAAAGAGGGGATAAAAACTCTCATAAATCTTCTGTTCAAACAATCGAAAGCTCTTCGGTAGGAGAAGTCCCAAAAGTTCAAGAAATACAGTCACCAGTTGTGCAGGAATCTCCAAAAGCAGCGGCTGTAGAAAGCCCTGTAACAAAACAAGCTCCAGTTGAAGAGGAAAATAGCTCTTTACATAAAATTACTTCTCCGATGGTTGGGACATTCTATCAATCATCATCACCAGAATCTCCTGCATACGTTGAGGTAGGCAGCAAGGTTTCTGCAGATTCAATCGTTTGTATCGTAGAAGCGATGAAGCTATTCAATGAAATCGAAGCAGAAGTGGATGGAGAAATCGTAGAAATTCTAGTAAAAGACGGGCAGTTAGTAGAATACGGTCAGCCTCTATTCCTAGTTAAAGCATAAAAATGAAACGATAAAAGGAAAGGGGTAAGCATCATGAAAAAAGTGTTAATTGCCAATCGTGGTGAAATAGCTGTTCGTATTATTAGAGCCTGCAAGGAACTAGATATTGAAACTGTTGCTGTATATTCTGAAGCGGATCGAGAGGCTTTACATGTGCAACTGGCAGATGAGGCTTATTGTATAGGACCTAGATTATCAAAGGATTCCTATTTAAACTTTTCAAATATTATTAGTGTGGCCAAACTAACTGGCTGTGAAGGAATACATCCTGGTTATGGTTTTCTAGCTGAAAATGCTGAATTCGCTGAACTATGTGAGGAATGTGATATCAAGTTTATCGGTCCTACATCACAGGCGATCAAAAGCATGGGGATAAAGGATGTCGCTAAGGAAACTATGCAAAAAGCTGGTGTGCCTACAGTGCCTGGCTCCAAAGGTATCGTTAAAACAGAAGAGGATGCACTTAAAGTAGCAAATGAAATAGGATTTCCGGTTATCATTAAAGCAACTGCAGGTGGTGGCGGAAAAGGTATCCGCGTAGCAAAAGACGAAGCGGATTTAATTAAAGGGATAAAAGTAACCCAAAAAGAAGCTGCTGCTGCATTTGGTAATCCAGGAGTATACTTAGAAAAATATATTGAAGTATTCCGTCACGTAGAAATTCAAGTACTCGCAGACTCTCATGGTAACGCGGTACACTTAGGGGAGAGAGACTGCTCTGTCCAAAGACGTATGCAGAAGCTAGTGGAAGAGGCCCCATCACCAGCTCTAACAGAAGCCATGCGCGCTGAAATGGGTGAGGCAGCAGTAAAGGCAGCGTTAGCAGTTGGGTATGAAAGTGCTGGTACTGTAGAGTTTATTTTTGATCATATTAATCAAAAATTCTACTTTATGGAGATGAATACCCGTATTCAAGTGGAGCATCCAGTAACCGAGATGATTACTGGAATTGACCTTATTAAACAAATGTTAAAAGTTGCAGCCGGAGAAAAATTGCCATTTGAGCAAAAAGATATTAAACTTAATGGATGGGCAATAGAATGTCGTATTAATGCGGAAAACCCAGATAAAAACTTCATGCCTTCTCCGGGACTTGTTGAATTCTATTTACCACCAGGTGGACTGGGAGTACGAGTAGATTCAGCAGTATATCCTGGTTATACAATTCCTCCATTTTATGATTCTATGGTGGCTAAACTTATTACTTTTGGTGAGACAAGAGAAGAGGCGATTGCTAAGATGAGACGTGCGCTTAGCGAATTTGCTATTGAAGGTGTCGATACCACTATTGGCTTCCATGAAAAGCTCATGAATCATGAGGTATTTGTCTCTGGAGATTTCGATACTAAGTTTTTAGAGAGATACGATGTGATGAATTCATAAAAGGAGTGATCCATATGACAGAAACAACCGAACAAAAATTTGTTCAAATGACTCCTGATGGGAAAGAAAACCTAGGGACAATTGAAATTGCTCCAGAGGTTATTACAGTAATTGCTGGAATTGCTACAAATGAGGTAGAGGGTGTTGCCGGTACACGTGGTAACTTTGCAGCAGGCGTAGTAGAACGTTTAGGAAAAAAAGTGCATGGAAAAGGGATTAAGACTGAAATCACAAATGAAGGTCTGTATATTGATGTATACTGTCTAGTGAAATACGGTATGTCCGTTCCGAATGTAGCAAGAGAAGTACAGTCTCAAATTCGTCAGGCTATTGAAAATATGACTAGCTTAGTTCCAAGAGAAGTAAACGTTCATATCACAGGTGTACAGTTTGAAACTGTAGAATAACAAAAAAAGCGTAATCGCCTATGTCTGCCCTGACAGGCAAATGGAGAAAAGCGAGGAGGCAGTTCCTCAGTCACCACAGCTTTTACCCATTTGACCCGAGGGGCAAGGCGAAGGAGCTAGACATCAATTTACCTGCAGGTTCAGAATTTAAAAGGGCTCCTTATGGGGCTCTTTTTCTTATTTTCTACTTTCACATAAGCACTCTACAAAAAAATGTGATATCATGGGTAAGATAGCTACATTTAAAGGAGAACTAATTATGAAACGAAGACAAGCAAGAGAGCTAGCATTACAAGCATTATTCCAGCTAGACAATCATGAAATAACAATAGAAGAAGCGATAGGGCATGTTACGGAAGAAAATGACCCTTTTTTAACTGATTTAGTAAAGGGGACAATTGAGCATAAGTCCGAGATTGATGCCTCTTTAACAGACAAGCTAGAGAATTGGTCTCTTTCTAGATTACCCAAAATTGAAAGAACTGTTCTTCGAATTGCTGTTTATGAACTATTATTTGCTGAAGAAGCACCAGCAAAAGTAGTTATTAACGAAGCATTAGAAATTTGCAAAATCTTCGGTGATGAAAAATCTAGCCGATTTGTGAATGGAGTTTTATCTAAATATACAGATCAATAATTTCGACATTAAGGGGCGTTTATAGTGACAGATAATCTTATTAATGGGAAAGAAATAGCTGGTAAAGTAACTGAAAAAGTGAAGGAACGTGTGGAAAAACTAAAATCTAAAGGCATTATACCAGGATTAGCAGTTGTATTAGTTGGAAGTGACCCAGCTTCTCAAACTTATGTAAACAGTAAAACACGAACGTGCGAAAAACTTGGCATGTATTCGGTTATGATAGAGCTAAAAGAAAATATATCTGAAGAAGAATTATTAAGTCACGTGAAAAAGCTTAACGAAGATGATAAGATACATGGTATTCTAGTTCAATTGCCACTACCGAAACAAATAAATGAGGATAGAGTAATTGCGGCTATATCCCCATTAAAAGATGTAGATGGATTTCATCCAGAAAACGTTGGTAAGATGCTCATTGGGCAGCCCACTTTCTTATCCTGTACGCCCTTTGGTGTGATGAAACTATTAGATTATAGTGATATAGCGGTTGAAGGAAAGCACGCTGTAGTTATTGGGAGAAGTAATATTGTTGGGAAGCCAATGGGCCAGCTCCTATTACAAAATAACGCTACAGTTACCTACTGTCACTCAAAAACAAAAGACTTACATAGCTTTACAAAACAAGCTGACATTTTAGTGGTAGCAACAGGTCAACCTAAAATGATCAATGCTAGTCACTTGAAGGCAGGTGCGGTGGTTATTGATGTTGGAATTCACCGCAACGATGATAATAAACTGTGTGGGGACGTAGATTTTGATTCTGCAAAAGAAATTGCTTCTAAAATCACCCCAGTTCCTGGTGGTGTAGGTCCAATGACTATTGCAATGTTAATGGAAAATACGTGCCTTGCAGCAGAGAATACACTAGACAAATAAGCTAAAAGCTGTTCTACAAAAGAACAGCTTTTAGCTTGTCAATAGTCTTGGGAGTTGATCGGATGTCTCATACATATTTAACTGTAAAAGCCTTAACAAAATACATAAAAAGAAAATTTGATGCGGATTCTCATTTGCGAGATGTATACGTTAAAGGAGAACTTTCAAACGTAAAGGTTCACTCCAGTGGGCACATTTATTTCACTTTAAAAGACGATTCAGCTCGCCTGACCTCAGTTATGTTTGCGATGAATGCTCGTAGCCTTAAGTTTAGACCTGAGAGTGGTATGAATGTGTTAATTCGAGGGGACATCAATGTATTTGAGGCCGCAGGACAATATCAATTATATGCCTCCTCTATACAACCAGATGGTATTGGCGAACTTTTTTTAGCGTTTGAACAGCTAAAGAAGAAGCTAGAGCAAGAAGGACTTTTTCATCCAAAAAGGAAAAAACAGCTGCCTGCATTTCCCCGAAAAATTGGAGTAGTCACGTCAAAGACAGGTGCAGCGATCCGAGATATATTGACTACGCTCGAACGACGTTACCCAATTAGTGAGGTCATTGTTTTTCCAAGTATCGTTCAAGGTCCTCAAGCAGCCCCTTCTATAGTAAAATCCATCCAACAAGCTAATGCTCTAGGAAGTATTGATGTACTAATAGTAGGTAGAGGCGGAGGTTCGATTGAAGACTTATGGGCATTTAACGAGGAAATAGTAGCTCGTGCAATAGCAGAAAGCAGAATTCCTATTATTAGTGCTGTCGGACATGAAACAGATACGACTATAGCCGACTTTGTATCTGATTTAAGAGCACCAACCCCGACAGCGGCGGCAGAAATGGCTGTTCCAAGTAAAGAAAACCTAATGAAGAGCATTCTCTCTTATCAGTCTGCTAGTCTTCATTTCATTACTAAAAGACTGACAGACGAAAAAAGTAGGTTTCAAAGAGCAATCGCTTCACCGGTCCTTGCAACTCCTGAAAAGCTATATCGTCCCTTTATAGAGAGATATATTCGAACAGAACAGCAGCTGCATCGAGAGTTTAATCGATTATTTGGTGACAAAGGACGTCAATATTCTCAGTTGGACAATAGATTTAAACAACTTTCACCTCAAAGGCTGGTAACATTACAATCTAAAAATTTGGTGACAAGCACCAATCAACTCAACCAAGCAATGATTGCATTATTTGAAAAAAATCGTCAACAATTTACTGGCTCATTAAGAACCTTGGAGGCTTTAAACCCTTTAAAAATTATGGACCGTGGATATAGTATCACTTATAGTGATGGTAAATTAGTCAAATCGATAAAGGAAGTTCAAAAAGGTGAAATGATTACCGTAACACTTCCTGATGGTCATATAGATGCTAAAGTTCAACGAGCAATAAGTAAAGAGGGAGGGAATTAGCATGGCAAAAAAAGAGATTCCATTTGATGAAGCAATGCTACAATTAGAACAAATTGTTCGTCAGTTAGAGCAAGGGGACGTCCCGCTTGAAAATGCAATTGAGCTCTACCAAAAAGGGATGGAGCTATCTAAGCTTTGCAGCGATAAACTACAAAGCGCTGAAAAACAGTTAGTTTCCTTTATGGGAGAAAATAAAGAAGAGGTAGGACAAGATGATGAATAACTTGCAAACATTTATCGAAACAAACCTACCATCTATTGATCAGCAGCTTGAAAACCTTATAAAAGAAGTGAAGGCACCAAATGAGTTAAAAGAAGCGATGCTTTATTCTCTTAAAGCGGGTGGTAAAAGAATTAGACCTTTATATACCCTTGCTGTATTGCAAGAACTTGGTGTTGAAAATGTCGATTCCATTAAAGTTGCCAGTACAATAGAAATGATTCATACCTATTCTCTAATCCATGATGACTTACCTAGTATGGATAACGATGATCTTCGCCGTGGTAAACCTACTAATCATAAGGTTTTTGGAGAAGCATTGGCTATCCTTGCAGGAGATGCCTTAGTGACATTAGCATTCGGCATTATCGCTAGGCTAAAAAACTTGGAAGCCAATCAAAAAGTACGGTTGATTGATCAATTAAGTGTTGCATCAGGAGCAGAAGGGATGGTCGGAGGACAGGTTTTAGATATACTTGGAGAAGGAAAAATACTTTCTTTAGAAGAGCTGGAAGAAGTGCATCTAAACAAAACGGGAGCATTATTATCTTTTAGTATTTTGGCTGGTGGAATTATTGCAAATGCCAGTGAGGAGATGATGGATGCATTACGTAAATATTCTATCCATATTGGTTTAGCTTTTCAAATTCAAGATGATATCTTAGATATCGAGGGTACTTCCGAGCAATTAGGGAAAACTGCTGGAAAAGATATATTAAGTGAAAAAAACACATATCCTTCTATTTTGACATTGCAAGGAGCAAAGCAACAATTACAGAAGCAATATGATATGGCAATCGAAGCGTTAAATCCTGTTACGCTAAGCAATGGTCTTTTAGTCGAACTAGCCGACTACATAACAAAAAGAACAAAATAAATTCGTATAATTTTGTTTTATAAGCAAATATTGATATGATTATACCTAGCTTTATTAAAGGAAATCTAAAAGAAGGTGAGTGATGGCAATGGATTTAACTTCAATTTCTAGTCCATCCTTTTTAAAACGTTTAGATAATGAACAATTAAAGGACTTAAGTGAAGATATTCGTTCGTTTTTAATAGAAAAATTATCCGTTACAGGTGGGCATATTGGTCCAAATTTAGGTGTAGTCGAATTAACTGTAGCCCTGCATAAAACATTTAATAGTCCCGAAGACAAATTTCTTTGGGATGTTGGGCACCAGGCATACGTGCATAAGATCTTAACTGGACGTGCAGATCAATTTGATACACTACGCCAATTTAAGGGACTATGTGGATTTCCTAAAATGATTGAGAGCGAGCACGATGTATGGGAAGCAGGGCATAGCTCTACTTCTCTTTCGGCTGCAATGGGAATGGCAAAAGCTCGTGATATACAAAAGAAAAAAAACTTTGTGATACCAATTATTGGTGATGGTGCGCTCACTGGTGGTATGGCTCTAGAAGCTTTAAATCATATTGGTCATGAGAAAACAGACATGATTGTTATTTTAAATGATAACGAGATGTCGATTGCTCCTAACGTAGGGGCACTGCATAATGTATTAGGTAAATTACGTACTCATGGAACGTATAATAAGGCTAAGGATGAGATTGAATCCTTGCTGAAAAAAATTCCAGCAGTCGGCGGTAAGTTGGCTGGAACTGCGGAGCGCTTAAAGGATTCATTAAAATACCTACTAGTTTCTGGAGCATTTTTTGAAGAACTAGGTTTCACATATCTTGGACCAATTGATGGACATAGCTTTGAAGACCTAGAAGAAAATTTACGAAATGCGAAAAAAATGAAGGGGCCAGTCCTTATTCATGTAATCACGAAAAAGGGCAAGGGCTTCAAACCTGCCGAGCAAGACAAAATTGGTACATGGCATGGAACAGGTCCATACAAAATGGAGACTGGTGACTTTGTTAAATCTGCTTCAAAAGCTCCTTCTTGGAGTGCGCTAGTAGCTGAAACTGCCAGAAAACTAGCTCGCGAAGATAAACGTATTGTAGCAATAACGCCAGCGATGCCAGTTGGTTCTAAATTGGAAGGGTTTGCATCAGAATTCCCGGATCGAATGTTTGATGTAGGTATAGCAGAGCAACATGCTACTACAATGGCAGCTGGTATGGCGGCCGAAGGAATGAAACCGTTATTAGTCATCTATTCTACATTCCTTCAACGAGCATATGATCAGGTTTTACATGATATTTGTCGCCAAAAGTTAAATGTAGTCATCGGTATTGATCGTTCAGGACTAGTTGGAGCAGATGGAGAAACACATCAAGGTGTCTTCGATATTTCCTTCCTGCGACATATGCCTAATATGGTAATCATGATGCCAAAAGACGAAAATGAAGGACAGCATATGGTAAAGACTGCTTTTGACTATTCTGAGGGACCAATCGCTCTTCGCTACCCGCGTGGTAACGGACTTGGTGTTCCGATGGACGAAGAGTTAACTCCTATTCCAATTGGATCTTGGGAAGTCTTAAAAGAAGGCAGTCAAGCAGTAATCCTTACTTTTGGTACAACAATTCCAATGGCTTTAAAAGCAGCAGACGAACTAAGCAAGCTAAATATTTCTGTAGAAGTAGTAAATGCTCGTTTTATCAAGCCACTTGATGAAGCGATGCTAAAAGATATCCAATTGCGTAATTTGCCTATTATAACAGTGGAAGAAAGCGCCTTACAGGGTGGATTTGGCAGTGCTGTATTGGAATTTTATAATGAGCAAAATCTACAAGCCAATGTTAAAAGAATTGGTATCCCAGATATGTTCATTGAGCATGGAGATGTCAATCAATTGCTCGAAGAAATCAGTATTACGAGCGATAGTATAGTCAATTTAGTTCAATCTACTTTAGAAGAAAGTCCAAGGTATATCTCCTCATGAGTAAGATTCCAAAAGAGAGAGTAGATATACTCTTAGTAGAACAAGGCTTGTTTGATACGAGAGAAAAAGCTAAACGTGCTATTATGGCGGGTCTTATCTATAAAAACGAAGAGCGAATTGATAAGCCGGGAGAAAAAATAGAGGTTTCTTCTGTGCTAACGGTAAAGGGACAGGTTCTAAAGTATGTCAGCCGGGGCGGTTTAAAGCTTGAAAAAGCAATAGAACAGTTTGATTTAGCGATTAAGGATAAAATTATGTTAGACATTGGCTCTTCCACAGGAGGATTTACAGACTGTGGCCTTCAAAACGGAGTGACACATGCTTATGCATTAGACGTCGGTAGTAACCAATTGGCTTGGAAAATTAGACAGGATCCACGTGTAACGGTAATGGAGAAGACAAATTTCCGTTATTCTACACCTGCTGATTTCCAGGAAGGCTTACCATCATTTGCTTCTATCGATGTTTCTTTCATATCCCTTAAGCTTATCTTTCCAACGTTAAAGACCATTATCGTTCCAAATGGAGATGTTATTGCTTTAGTTAAACCTCAGTTTGAAGCTGGAAAAGACCGAGTGGGTAAAAAAGGTGTAGTAAGAGATAAGGCGGTACACATAGATGTACTTAACGATATTGCAAATTTTGCGGAAAGCCAAGGCTTCCAATTAAAAAATGCTTCATATTCACCTATCACTGGTGGAGAAGGAAATATAGAATTTCTATTCCATTTAGTTAGTGTAAACCAGGAAGAGGTTCTTCCACATACGTTTGACTTTGACAAACTCGTCAACGAGGCACATAATTCATTAAAATAATTCGCGACTCCCCATGAGTCGCGTTTTTTCTTGTTACTTTTGCAATGTAATGCTAAGGTATAATTAAAACAGTATATTTATACAGCAAGGAGCTCATTATGAATAAAGGACAACGGCATATTCGTATTAGGGATATTATAGCGAATTATGAAATTGAAACACAGGACGATTTAGTTGATCACTTAAAAAATGCTGGAGTTAACGTTACTCAGGCTACAGTGTCTAGAGATATTAAAGAACTCCATTTAGTGAAGGTACCCTTACCAAATGGTAACTACAAGTACAGTCTGCCTGCAGACCAACGCTTTAACCCTATGCAAAAATTGCATAGAGCATTAACAGATGCCTTTGTTAGTATAGATGGGGCAAGCCATTTTCTTGTCATGAAAACACTTCCAGGTAATGCACATGCTATAGGCTCGCTGATCGATTATTTGGACTGGGAAGAGATATTAGGCACGATTTGTGGGGACGATACATGTTTAATCATCTGTCGAACAGAAGAAGATAGTAAAACATTAAAAAATCGCCTACTAGAAATGCTTTAATATTCAACCGGTCACTTAAAAATATTTCCTTACTAACAATACTGATTTTTAAATAGAGGTGATAATTTGTTAAAAGAACTTTCCATTAAAAATTTTGCTATTATAGACGAGCTATCGGTTGGTTTCGAAGAGGGACTGACGGTGTTAACAGGCGAGACTGGTGCAGGTAAATCGATTATTATAGACGCAGTTCATTTACTCTGTGGTGGAAGAGGATCACAGGAGTTTATTCGACATGGCGCTCGAAAAGCTGAACTGGAAGGATTATTTATCATAACAGATTCAAAACATAGTGTGTTTAAGAAAATGTCAGACGTTGGAATTGATGTCGATGATGAAACTATTATTCTTCGCAGAGATTTAAATGATTCCGGAAAAAGTGTCTGTAGAGTTAATGGTAAGCTTGTTACAATAGGTATTTTAAGAGAAATTGGGGCTAGTTTAATAGATATTCATGGTCAGCATGAAAGCCAAGAGCTAATGGATGACAAGGCTCATATTCATTTACTAGATCAGTTTGCTGGGGACGACTTAAAGGTAGTAAAGGAAAATTATAAAGAGCTATTCCATAAGTATAGAAAATGGAAAAAAGAATTGGCTACTTTAACGGAAAATGAGCAGCAAATCGCACATAAAATAGATCTATATACGTTTCAAGTAGAGGAAATAGCAGAAGCACAACTGAAAAGCGGAGAAGAAGAATTACTTCAAAATGAAAAAAAGAAATTATTAAACTTCCATAAAGTGTTTGATAAGATGAGTAACTCATATGAAGCGATCTTAGGTGAATCTAAAGGATTAGATTATATAGGAACTGCCATGTCGGATTTAATGGACATATCAGATGTGGATGAGAACATGAAAGAATTGAGCGAAAGTGTATCTTCTGCTTTTTATATATTACAGGATGCAGCCCATCAGCTAAAAAATGAGTTGGATGAAATGGAATATGACAGCAATCAGCTGTTAGAGGTGGAAGAGAGACTTGCAACTATTCAAACCTTGAAAAGAAAATATGGCTCATCCATCGAAGAAATTTTAGAATACCAAGACCAAATTCAACATAGCCTAAGTCAATTAGTCAATAGAGACGAACAGATTCAAAAAATGAGCGAAAAAATAAAGCAAATCGAAATTGATTTGCAATTAGAAGCTAATGAATTAACGGAAAAACGTAAAAAAGCTGCGGATAAGCTCAGCAAAGCGATCATGGAGCAGCTTAAAGAATTGTATATGGAGAAAGCTACTTTTTCAGTAATGTTTCATGAACAAACTAATCAAACGTATAACGAGGATGGATTAGATGATTTATCTTTTTACATTTCAACAAACGTAGGAGAGCCTTTAAAGGCATTAACAAAAATAGCATCTGGTGGAGAACTTTCACGTATGATGCTTGCCCTCAAGAGTATCTTCTCCAAACACCAAGGAATTACTTCTATTATTTTTGATGAGGTAGATACCGGAGTTAGTGGACGAGTAGCACAGGCTATTGCTGAAAAAATAGCAGGCATCGCTACAAATTCTCAAGTACTTTGTATTTCTCACCTTTCTCAAGTTGCGGCGATGGCGGATCAGCATTTGCTAATCAGAAAGGAAGTAAATGAAAATAGAACGTACACCTTATTGGAGGAAATAAACGACAATAAGCGAGCGGAAGAGTTAAGCCGAATGATGTCAGGTACCGAAATAACTACGACAACTTTAAAACACTCCAAAGAATTATTAAAAATTGCAAATGAACGTAAAAAAATATTAAGAAATTCATGAAGATCTGTAACTTTTGGGTCTTCTTTTTTTATCAATTATTTACCTCACATAGAGTGCAAAGCAAAGGACATAGTAAGATGTATGGGAGGTGAAATATGAAAAAAAGCTATCGAATTTGGTCGCTTTTGCCAATACTTTTCTTTACTTTGTTCTTTCTAAGCACCACTGCATTTGCTTCAAAAATAACTGTTGTTCCACTTGGGCAATCTATTCAGATCGACCTCCAATATGGATCTGTTTTCCTTAATCACGACGTAATGTTAGAAGATGACTATTGGCTAAAATCTGGTGATGCAATTCACCAAATAAATGACCAAACGGTAACTAACATTGATGATTTAAAAAGGCAATTAAAAAATAAGAAACAAATCATTATCCAGTATGAGCGCGATAAAAAGATGTATACGAAAGATCTTACTCCAGACCAAATGATGAAGCTGTTCCCATTCTTACGTGATGCAACAGAAGGAATAGGAACACTAACTTATTATGACCCAGAAACGAATGAATTTGGTGCACTTGGGCATCAGATTGTAGACCATTCTTCTGGGGTTACTCCGAAGTTCTCGGAAGGCTCAATTTATTTGTCTTCCATTCAGCAAATCAAAAAAAGTATTCCTGGAAAACCTGGATACAAAATTACCTCTCATGAAAATAATACTCCTGCGATAGGCGGAGTAAATGAAAATAATGTATATGGGGTTTTCGGTAAGCTAGAAAACAAAGCAATAGCAAATATTCCTATGCAACAAATGTCAGTTGCAGAAAAAGAAGAGATAACGACAGGTAAAGCAATTATGCGAACATCAATCGATGGTGAGAAAGTACAGGATTTTACGATAAATATCTCATCAGTGGAAGGGCATCTTTTTCAGTTTACCGTAACAGACACCCAGCTCATCAAAAGGACTGGTGGAATTCTACAAGGTATGAGTGGAAGCCCAATTCTTCAAGCCGACAAAATAATTGGGGTTGTAACTCATATGTATGTTGATAAGCCAAAAAATGGCGCTGCTTTAGCTATAACCGAGATGATGAAGAAGAATCCTTAATTTTTACGAGGCTACATCCAATTGGATGTAGCCTTTTGTAAGATAAAAGCTTAAAATGTAAATAACTATTATTCGACAAATGATAAGAAAAGATTTACAATTTGTCATAATACCTCGGAATCGTAATAGGAAAGAATCATTTTTAAAATTAATAAAGGAAGTAGGGAAAAATTAGCGAATAGTAATTATGTAAAAACTTACAAAAGGTGGATGAATTTTAATGGAGAAAATAAAAGTTGCAATAGTTGATGACAATAAAGATCTAATACGGACAATGGATTCATATTTTGAACAACACCCCGAAATCGAAGTAATAGGTACCGCTTATAATGGGAAATTATGTTTAGAAATGTTAGAAACTATCAAACCAGATGTTTTGCTGTTAGATATTATCATGCCACACCTGGATGGTATAGCTGTCTTAGACTCACTCCAAAAAAATGATAAGCTGAAGGAATTACAGGTTATTATGTTAACTGCTTTTGGTCAGGAAGATGTGATGAAGCAGGCAGTAGATTTAGGTGCATCTTATTTTATGCTGAAGCCTTTTGAGTTTGATCGACTGGTAACGCAAATTGTTCAAGTTGCTGGAAGACAGGGGTCTATGCAAGAGGCGCCAGTTAAGTCGAACCCTGAAAAAGAAGCGTTACAAAACAAGCGTATGATTGACAACACTATTACAAATGTTATTAAAGAAATGGGTGTACCTGCGCATATTAAAGGATATTCCTATCTACGTGAAGCCATTCAAATGGTGTATTCAGACATTGAATTGCTTGGCTCCATTACGAAAGTTTTATATCCTGAAATAGCAAAGAAATTCCAAACGACACCTTCCCGTGTAGAACGTGCTATCCGTCATGCAATTGAAGTAGCATGGAATCGAGGAAACTATGAAACAATTTCTAAAATGTTTGGATACACAGTTCATCACTTAAAATCTAAACCTACTAATAGTGAATTCATTGCGATGATCGCAGATAAAATTCGCATGGAGAACATGGCTAGCTGAAAGGGTTAGAATCACGGTTTGATGGGGTGTACAAACCTACCAACTTCTGAAATATTAACTTGATCTGTACTTCAAAGCCTATAAACTAATATCAACAAAGCCAACGAATTATTTGATTCGCTGGTTTTTTTGTGTTTTTAAAAAAGGATGAAAAAATATGAAGATCACAGAATTAGAATTTTATTTGGAAGATTTTCTTACCTATTGTTAAGTTAAGAACTTATCTAAAAAAACACTTTCATCTTATGAACAATCCATTAAATTATTTTTGATTATCACAAAAGGTGAGGTCCGCTCCATATTAGGTAGCATATAAAAAATATTTACAAGACAGATTATACAAATCTTCATAGATACAGAAACAAAATTATTACTATGCTTTTGCAGGATAAAGGAATGCGTATTGTTGAGCGTCTAGCAATAGCTGTACTCAAGCCATTTTATGGCTATCATATATCTTTCTTTTCTCCCTCTAATTCTAGTTACAAGTATGATTCATGGCTTAAAATTAGCATTAATACGACATAGAGAGGTAATAAAAGTACAGTATAATATTAGTGTTTTCATAATTTATATACAAAAATATATAAATTTACTATAATTTGTATTATTATCAGAATAGACATATGAAGGAGGATTAAGATGAATAATCTATTTGCAATAACTGTATTTATAAGTTTAATATCGATTATTGTGTTTGCTATTTTAACTTTAGTAAACTTTATAAAAGACAAAAATAAAGTTAGTAAGCCTTCAAAACGACTTGGAATCTCTATTGTTTTTTTTGTTTTGTTTTTCATATTATTTGGTGTTACTAGGGATAAGAATGAGGTAACCACTGATAGAGAGGAAAAAGTTGAAACTGCTGCCCCTGTCAAAGAGGAGAATGCTGTAGAAAAACAAGCACGCGAAGTAAAAGTAACGGTAGAAAAACAAGCTCTGGAAGCAAAAAACGATGAAGAGAAAGCTATTGCCGAACAGAAGGCTAAGGAGGAAAAAGAAAAGAAACTAGCTGACGAGCAAAATCATTATATAAACGATATTAAACCTCACATTGATAAAGCTATAATTGCCTATGATAGTTATTGGTCGGAAATTTGGAAACCAACTTTTGAGGGTCTAGGAAATTCGGTGAATCTCTCTATTGCATCTAACAGAATGAAAATGTTAGATAACAACTATAGAATGTTGGATACTCAAATTTCTAAAATAAAAGGTAGTCAATTAAGTGAAGAAAATAAAAAAATATTTGAAGAATATATTTCCTCGATGAGGGCTGCAGCTACAGCTAGAAGAAAAGCTGCTCAAAATGCTCAGGCCATATTAGATAAAGGAATTTTT
>JBEMAY010000022.1:0-45015 GCA_040274765.1 Psychrobacillus sp. | reverse complement strand
AGAAAAAACGCTAATCACTAAAGGAAGCGTTTTTTCTATCAAGCTATTTACGTTTTTTTAGAATTAAAAAGGCAATTCCCAAGGTAGCTACGGATAAGCCTGTAAGTATTTGATGAATCGGGAATATAGGTTTAAATTTCACATCCTCCTTAGTGATCTCATATACTCCTATCGGCTTTATCGAAAAGGCACCACCGGCTCCTTCTCCTTGACCACTAGCATTTTGCTCGTCTGTAAATCCACCTCCGCCTCCTCCCCCGACAAAGTAGTTCACTTTGGCTACTGGCAGAATCCGTTTATTGTCCATAATAATTGGTTCCCCGTATATTAAAGAAACATCCTTTTCTCTAGAAAATTTTTCAAAAATTGAACGTATTGGTGTTTGAATCATAGGTAGCTTAGCATTATCCTTTTGTTTGTTATTTATGTTTTCTTCCATATTATCTCTCTCCTATTTTAAAATAAGTGTCATATGATGCTCCTCGAAATAAACATCTCTTTCCTTTAAAGCCATTTCTTCTATTCCAAATACTTTAAACCCTAACTGCTGGTATAAGTTTTTAGCAGACTCATTACTCGACACTACAGAGAGATTAATCTTTTCTATTTCATTTGTCTCTTTTGCCTGCCTAATAGCCTGTTCCAGCAATGCCTTCCCAACACCTTTTCTTCTCCCGTGCGGACTAACATACATAGCAAAAATATTTGCCCTATGTTTCATTTTGGAGCCGCTTTCCTGTAAAAGAGTAACCATACCGACTAGTTTATCTTCCTCAAATGCGCCCAAAGTGTAATTCTCATTTACTTGAAAATTACTTCTTACTCGTTCGATTGGGTTTTCTCTTTGAACAGCTTCTTCATAGCTAGTACCGAATGCTTCAGGGTTATTTTTTAATGCCTCTAGCCTTAGCTCCCAATATGCCTCTGCATCTTCGCCTGTCAATCTTCTAACTTCCATTTCTCTACCCCCTGAAAATAAACTTCATTACATATTTTATGTGCGTATAATATTAAGTTTCTACAAGCCTCTGCACGTAATTGTTCAGTGTCAAATAGCGAAGGAGATTGCTCCAATGTACGAATTCTCATCCCTTCTTTTAGTAAAGGATGCCAAGTATTTGGCAACATACTTAATCCTTTTTCGAGCACTTCTCTTTTTGAGATGATCTGCTGATATTTTAGTGAATAAATAATTCTACAAATAGTAGTTGTAACAAACTCCACCACTTCATCAGGTACTGAATCTGGTATTTCTTTCGTCTTTTCATACCAATATTGATTCATATTGTATTTTAACGTCTCTAAGACGTCCTCCCATTCAGTAGAAATTTGTAACTCCTGAATAGCTGTCCCCTGCAATACGATTCCATGGTTCTTTAAAACCCACCAAGTTATATGATTAATATCCCAATGCCCGACTCTAACAACGCCTTCTGCACAAAAAGGATAAGGATGCATGGCCTCGTTTCCCTTACCTAGGTCAGTTGCTTGAATATACATACCATCCATCCGAGATCCCAAATCCTCTTTAGACAATTGAGTATGAATGTCTTTTATCATTTCAATTTCTTTCTCATTTAACGGTCGGTTTAATAGAACTATAAAATCTACATCACTCTTCTCTTCAAAAGCTCCTAAAGCAATGGAGCCATACAGATAGACTCCTTTTATTAAAGTCTTAGACAAATTTGTATTTATTTGCTCTAAATAGGTTTGCATAAAGTTGTGCACAGTCTGCGGAGTTAAAATACCCAACGTTAGTCTCCCCTTTCAAAATATGTTCAAAATATGTTCCAGGTTCCGAAGTTTCGACAAAACATGACAAGTAACACTATTACTACAAATTAGTCTAAGGTACATTAGCGCTAACAAATTTTTTTTAAGGAGATTAACAAACTGTGAATAAAAAAGTTGCTTGGATCACTGATACTGCCGCTTTATTGGAACAATCATTTATAGAAAAACACAATATACATGTCTTACCTTTAAATATTGTTTTTGAAGAGGGTGCATTCAAAGAAACAATTGATATGACACATGATGAATTCTACGAGAAACTAAGAAATGCTAAAGTTCACCCAAAGACCTCTCAGCCTCCTATTGGTGAAATGGTTCAATTGTATGAAGACTTAAAAGCTCAAGGATATGATTGTGCAGTTGCAGTGCACACTTCTAGTGGATTGTCCGGCACATACCTCAGTTCACAAACAGCGTCTAAAATGGCCAATTTCCACGTATATTCTATTGATTCAAAAATAGGCTCTTATCCAATGGTCAAAATGCTAGAAATCGGAAAAAGCATGGTAGAAGCTGGTCATGATGTAGTAGATGTTGTGGCTCATATTGAAAACATGACGAAAAACTCTGAGTTATCCTTTATTCCCTCCAGCTTAAGTCAGCTTCACAAAAGTGGTCGTGTTTCTGGCACGGCAGCCTTTCTGAGCAATCTACTAAATATAAAAGTGGTTATTTCCTTTGATAATGGAAAAACAGTCGTGACAGAAAAAGTACGTGCTACTAAAAGAGCTAAAAATTATGTAATGGGGCGACTTCGAAAAGATATGAAAATAGCTAAAGTTCCAGAAGTTGCAGTAATTAACTGTAACAACACAAAGGACGCTCAAACATGGAGAGAAGAAATCTTACAGGAGTTCCCTGACCTTAATGTTATTGTTATACCACTAAGCGCTTGTGTAGGAGTTCACGCTGGTGAAGGAACGATTGGACTTAGTTGGGTTCGATATTAAAATAAGCAATGGAGGAGTTTGCTATTTGGCGAACTCCTTTTTCAATAAAGAACAAATGGAAGCATCACAAAATTGTCCTTTTTCAAACGCAGATTCTCTTAATGTTCCCTCGTATATAAATCCTGCCTTCTTTAAGGTTTTTTGGGATGCAATATTACCGGGATCATAGAGCGCTTCTATTCTGTGAAGACCCATCTTTTCAAAGCCATAAGCCAGGGTAGGCTGCAAAACCTCCGTCATCACTCCACTTCGCCAATATTCTGGCGAAACCTCAAAACCGATTTCCGCTTTAAAATGTTCTTTCTCCCAGTTATGAAACCCACAGCTACCAATAATCTTATTTTCTTCCTTAGTCGCTATTCCCCAGCGCAGGCCTTCGTTTTTATGGTATTTTTTTTGCCACTTTCTGATTATCTTTTTTGCTTCGCCAATATCCTTTAAGACATCCAAATCATAGTATTTCATAACCTCATCCTGTGAAAAATAGTGGAAAACCTCTTTTGCATCGCTTAGCTCTATTTGGCGTAGCACAAACCGCTTTGTTTCCATTTTAGGAAACCTTTTATTCCGTTGATCATAGGCAAATAATACAAAGAATTGAGCAATGGCAATTATTCCTGACAAGACACTAATAAATATGCTTATCCAAAAATGTTTTGATATTTCCCCATTTCCCATAGGACCAACTTTCGGCTGGTATACATCATAGACAGCATAAAAGTTTATCCCTAATAAAACTATTCCACCAAACAAGATAAACCATTTAATCATATCGACACTCCCTATCGAGAGTTTATTCGAGATATGAGTTGAAAAATCCTTTTTTCATTCTGCTGAAGGTTGGCGTTAAAAACACATTGGCTCCGTTTACGACAATGACCGATTACTTTACGACAATCTCCTGGTAAATTACTACAATCTCTCGCCGGCTCGATCGCTTTGAACTGATTTACGACAATCTCCCGTTAAATTACGACAATCTCTCTTCGACCTGATCGCCACCTTTTAATTGCCCGTGAATAAATGCTTCGACCCCCATCTCACCAATACTTCCTACTCGATGCTTCCTAACGGAAACAACTTGCCTCTCCATTTCCTGATCACCGATGATCAGCATATACGGGTGCTTTTGTAGGGCCGCCTCTCGTATCTTCAATCCGATCTTCTCTGCTCGGTCATCTACCTCTACGCGGTAGCCTTCTTGTTCCAACTGCGCCTTTATTTTTTGAGCATAAGCTATATGGGCATCGGCGATAGGCAAAACCTTTACTTGAACTGGGGCTAGCCAAAGTGGAAAATTGCCTTGATAGTGTTCTAATAGAATTGCGATAAATCGCTCTATGGAGCCATAGACTGCACGGTGAATCATGATAGGACGACGAAGCTGGTTGTTTTCATCCACGTACTGACAATTAAATTTTTCCGGCATTTGAAAATCAAGCTGAACTGTTCCACACTGCCAGCTACGTCCAAGCGAATCGAGTATATGGAAGTCAATTTTAGGACCGTAAAACGCCCCATCTCCTTCGTTCACTTGATATTCGACCTGTTTACTTTTCAAAACCGATTCAAGTGCTTCTTCCGCTTGGTCCCATGCTTCCACAGAACCCATAAAATCGTCTGGACGAGTTGATAGCTCCACCTTATAGCTAAATCCGAATTCCCGATAGAATTCATCTACTAGCTCTAGCACCTTCGCAAGCTCACTTTCAATTTGCTCCTCTAGAACAAACAGATGGGCATCGTCTTGAGTAAATGCTCTAACCCGTAATAGACCATTCAAAGATCCCGAAAGCTCATGACGATGTACTAATCCAAGCTCTGCATATCGTATTGGAAGTTCTCGATATCCTCTTCTTTTACTATTAAAGATTAAAACTGCTCCTGGACAGTTCATCGGCTTAATCGCATACTTTTGCTCATCCACATCTGCAAAATACATGTTTTCATGGTAGTGATCCCAGTGCCCTGACTTTTCCCAAAGCTCCTGTTTCATCATGATAGGAGTTTTGATCTCCTGGTAGCCCGCTTTCTGATGCTTCTCTCTCCAAAGACTTTCTAGTTCGTTGCGTAAAACCATTCCTTTTGGCAAATAAAATGGCATACCTGGAGCTTCCTCCATGGACATAAATAATTCGAGTTGCTGACCTAATTTTTGATGACTTAATCTTTCCTCGGCTTTTACTGACATTTTGAATTCCTCCTCGTTTTGTTTTAAATATAAAAAGACCACACCCATCCCGGCAAAGGGACGAGTGTGGTCGTGGTTCCACCCTAATTTTGCCGACGTTAAAATCATACGGCTCTCATAAAAGATAACGGTTTCCCGATTATGGATACTAGTTGTTCCCCATAATAGCTCCAAGGTGGTAAACTATTCACCTTTCTAACAGGGCTTTCAGCCAGTGACCCTGCTCTCTAATTAGAAGTTCGTGAATAATTCATGTCCTTTTCAAAGCTTTAATATAAAAATGTGCATACAAAAAAACCACACCCGTCCCGGTAAAAGGGACGAGTGTGGTCGTGGTTCCACCCTAATTTTGCCGTCGAATAAAAAATACGGCTCTCATAAAAGATAACGGTTTCCCGATTATGGATACTAGTTGTTCCCCATAATAGCTCCAAGGAGGTAAATCATTTGTTTTTCTTACAGGGCTTTCAGCCGACGACCCTGCTCTCTAATAAGAAATCACCTAAATGACTCATGTCCTTTTCTTTGCTTAAAAAAGATAATTTGATTTTTAATAGTATATTCAACAAGTTTAGAATAGTCAACTAAATTTTAAATAAGGGAGCGTCCCATTAAAACGGTGTGATAAAATTTCCCATCCTTTAAAATCTTATCATTCTTTAAGACACCCTCAATCTCGAAACCTGCCCTTTTATATAAGCCAATGGCCTTCTCGTTTGTATGTAATACACTCAAGGAGATCTTTTTGATATTACTAGCATCTGCCCATGCAATAGACTCCTTCAAAAAATTGGTGCCGATACTAAGCCCCCAGTATTCTTTTAAGACACCAACACCAAACTCTACTTTATGAGCAAAGCGCTGTAAGACGTTCCCTTGGCACCTAGAAAAACCTACAATATTCCCCTCAATCTCTGCAACTAAAAAGAGATTTTTCTTTGAAACGGTGTCTGCCTCAATTAGCCTTTCAAAGCCTGCTACATCAATGAAAGCTTCTCCTTGTTCTCTATCTAGATTCTCGGTCTCCCCGTCTATTTGAAACCTCACCTCGGACAGCTGTTTTGCATCGGCCTGGCTAGCTGATCTAATTTTATATGAGATATTTCTAACCTCAAATTCCTTTGTCTCTATTCCCATTCTCTAGTTCCCACTTTTCTTTATTTATTCTTATCAAAGTTTCTTTTAGCGAGCTGCTGCAAAGGATCCCATACTCCGTTAAAGGGAGGAGCATACGATAGGTCGAGGTCTAATAAATCTGGAAGCCTCATACTATGAAACAGGGCAGTAGCCAATACATCAGTGCGCTTGTCTACTCCATGTCCGCCAACAATCTGTCCTCCTAGCAGCAGCTGATCCTCTTTACGATAAAGCAGCTTAATCTTCATTAGCTCTTTACCAGGATAATACCCTGCAATATCAGTGGCCTCGATTGTATTTGTTTCGAAAGGAATGTCTAGCTCCTTTGCTTCTTCCTCTGACAGCCCGCTTCTACCAATCGACAATTCAAAAAATTTCATAATAGAGGTGCCCACAATACCTTTAAAAGGTATTTTTTTACCAATCATATTGAATCCTGCAAGTCTACCTTGTTTATTGGCTGTTGTACCTAGAGGGACATAATCATTTTTTTGCTTGATACGATTAAAATGGGTGGCGCAGTCTCCTGCTGCATAAATATCCGGAGTACTTGTCTCTAAATATTCATTTACAATAATGGCTCCATTCGTTAGAGTTTCTATCCCTGTCTCCTTTAAGAAATCGGTTGCCGGTTTTATGCCAATAGCAATTAGCACTAGATCTGTTGAGTAAGTCCCTTTGTCGGTTACAACCGCTTGAACTCGCGTATTCCCCGTAAAGGATTTAACCTCCTCATTTAGTTTAACCTCCACCTGCTTTTCTTTAGCTTTTTGATGTAACATGTCTGACATCTCTGGATCTAGGATCGGCATCAGTCGATCACCTCGTTGAATAACTCGAACATCTTTACCTATTTCTCTTATGTTTTCTGCCATCTCTAACCCAATATATCCGCCACCGATAATAGTTACGTGCTTCACATCTTTCAACTCAGCTATTAATGCCTCCGTTTGCGGAATGGTTTTAAAGGTATGTATTCCTTCTAGTTGCACCCCCTCCCAATCAGGTAAGATGGAGCTAGCACCTGTTGCTACTAATAGGCGATCATACTTAACTTCAAATCTTTCTCCTGTTAGTAATACATTACCTGCAACTGTTTTCTTCAGAGGGTTTACATCCGTTACTTCATGTCCAGTCTTTGCATCAATCTTGTATTTCGTTCGAAACATCTCCACACTACGTGCGATAACATCTGTCGTAGAAAATACTTTTTTACCAACCACATATGGCAGACCACATTGTCCATACGAATAAATATTTCCTTTTTCTAAAGTCGTAATTTTAGCTGTAGTATCATTACGGAAAATCTCCATTGCAGCGCTCATACCAGCTGCATCACCGCCTATAATGACATAATGCATACAATTCTCCTCCTCATAACTCTTTATATTACTTCTCGTTCGGGTGATAATGTTCCTTCTATTGTTAACAATGCCCTTAATTTCATTAAATTAATCTCAATCAAAAGAGGTATGTCCTGTAATATAGGACATACCTCTTTAACTGTAATCTTATTAGACTGCACGATCCCAGAAGCGATGTGCGGCCACTGCATTGATGAAGTCATCTACAAAATGTACTTTATCATTTGCTAACACACCAATTTGACCTACAAGTCCCATTTCTTCTAGTAGTTCATCGCCACTAAAGGTAGATCCAATAGGCTTATAGTGAGTAAATGCCTCTTGAACAAATAGCATAGCATTTTTCTTGAACATTGGGGTTGCACCGTCATTGCTAGCGACATAGACTGCGTCAAATAAAACGGAGTCCGCTGTTAGGAAGGTGTGGTCTACTGGTAAACTCGCACCGCTTGCCCCGGCTACACTTCCATGGTGATCACTAACGACCATTGGAAGAGTCCCTTTTGCTTTTAAGTCATTGATAAAGTTCAATAACTCTTCATCAAAACCGTCTCCTACAAGAATTGCTATTTTTCTTGTATCAGGCTTCATTACTGTATTTAGTTGACTTAATGCTGGTGAAGATTTGGTTACTTTATTCTCGGCAGTTCCTTGAATAACCATTCCTAGGTTTTCCGCTACCTTGCTAGCCATATCTAAATCTATATTCGCAATCATTTCTAATGCTTGAGTACGTACTGACTTCTCTACACATTTACCAAGCTCAAAGCTAAACGCTTCAATAATATGTTCTTTCTCAGGCTGACTCATGCTATTCCAGAACATAGTAGCTTGTGTAAAATGATCCTTAAAGCTTTCGCTACGCGCTCTTACTTTACGAGCATCTATTTTCTCTTGGTAATGTGCATAGCCCCCCTCTGCTTCACTAACTGGAGCTGGAGTGTTATTAGCTAGGGAGTTTTTGTGATAGCTTACTTGTCCAACGTTAATGGTTTGTCTGCCATAACCATCTCTTTGGTTGTTATGGAATGGACATACTGGACGATTAATCGGCAGCTCATGGAAATTTGGACCGCCAAGTCTTATTAGCTGGGTATCCGTGTAAGAGAATAATCGTCCTTGTAAAAGAGGATCGTTCGTAAAGTCTATTCCAGGAACGACATTACCAGGGTGGAAAGCAACCTGCTCTGTCTCAGCAAATACATTATCAACATTTCTGTTTAACGTCATTTTTCCTATGCGCTTAACCGGTACATCCTCTTCGGGCCAAATTTTAGTAGGGTCTAATATATCAAAGTCAAAAGAGAACTCATCCTCTTCTGAAATAATTTGAACGCCAAACTCGTATTCTGGATAGTCTCCTTTTTCTATTGCTTCATATAGGTCACGACGGTGGAAATCAGGATCCTTACCATTAATTTTTTGTGCCTCATCCCAAACTACCGAGTGAGTTCCAAGCAATGGCTTCCAGTGGAATTTTACAAAGTGAGCCTTTCCTTCTTCATTGACAAATCGGAAGGTATGTACACCAAATCCTTCCATCATGCGGTAGCTTCTAGGAATTGCTCGATCTGACATTGCCCACATAATCATATGTGCGGATTCCTGATTGTTCGCTATAAAATCCCAAAATGTATCATGCGCCGTAGCTGCCTGAGGCATTTCGTTATGTGGCTCTGGCTTCATCGCATGGACTAGATCAGGAAATTTAATCGCATCTTGAATGAAAAAGACAGGAATATTGTTGGCCACTAAATCGTAGTTTCCTTCTTCCGTATAAAATTTAGTGGAGAACCCTCGTGCATCACGTGCTAATTCGCCTGAGCCGCGGGAACCAGCAACTGTCGAAAACCTTACAAAAACAGGGGTCTTAGAACCAGGTGTTTGTAAGAACTTCGCTTTTGTGTAAGGCTGCATAGATTCATACAATTCAAATACTCCATGTGCTCCGTAGCCTCTAGCATGAACAATCCGCTCAGGAATGCGCTCATGGTCAAAATGTGTCATCTTTTCTCTAAAATGAAAATCCTCCATAAGGGTTGGACCACGATCTCCGGCCTTTAAAGAAAACTCATCCTCTGACACCTTTAAGCCATGATTAGTTGTCATAGCTTTATCTTTATCTACCGCACGAAATTGTTCTAACTGTTCATTTTTACTGTTTTCATTTACTTTATTATCCAATCGAAGTCCTCCTCTAATATAAATTGCTTCTATTGGATAGGTACCCATTATTTTTGTAAAAAAACTTCTTTATTATAATCTTTCTAAATTAGTAACTAGTTTAGGGCATTAAATCTCATCGTTTCTAAAATAGTTTGAAGGGAAAAAGTATGCGAGATTCACCTTTCTATGTGGAAGAGATAGGGTTTGAAAACTATTCATTTACTAGCTAAAAGAAAAAAAACCTCAAGAGATTATATATCTCTCGAGGCATATCGACTACAATCTGACGCTAGAGTTAAGAATATATTTAACCCATTATGTTATATCCACCGTCTACGTATACTATTTCTCCAGTAACTCCTCTAGATAAATTACCAAGAAGGGCTACCGTCATTTCTCCTACTTCTTGTTGGGTGACATTTCGTTTAAGTGGAGCAGTTTCTTCTATTTTATGCAATATCGTATTGAAAGAAGAGATACCCTTAGCAGCTAAAGTTCGAACGGCTCCTGCCGATATTGCGTTGACACGAACATTTTGCTTACCCATGTCTACTGCCAAGTATTTTACAGACGCTTCTAAGGATGCTTTCGCAATACCCATTACATTATATCCTTCTAAAACACGCTCTGCCCCAAGATATGACATGGTGACAATAGCTCCGCCCTCTGTCATAAAAGGAGCTGCTTCTCTTGCTGCAGCAATTAAAGAGTATGCGCTAGTATCCTGTGCGAACGCATAACCCTCACGTGAAGTTTTGATAAAATCATCCTTTAGATCCTCCGCATGAGCAAATGCCACAGAATGAACAACTCCATGAATCACTCCAACCTCTTTGCCAATCTTTTCAAAAGCCTCTTTAATACTTTCATCACTATTAACATCACATTCTACTACTAGCTTAGCTTCCAAGTCATTAGAGCTTAATAATTTTTGAATTTTACCTAACGATCTTTCCTTACGGTAAGTAAAAATAACATTAGCGCCTACATCATATAAAGATTTTGCAACTCCCCAAGCAAGACTTCTCTCATTTGCTACACCCATCACTACAATGTTTTTATCTTTTAACTGTATTAAGTCCTTCATAAGAGCCTCCCATTTTCACCTGTTATTAGTACCTGTTACTAATTCCATCATATCACATTCAAAGGATGTTGCGCCATTCATTTTGAAATGGGAACAGATGAAATCACAGTTCCTGGAGATCAAGGAGACTGGGATTCGACAAAATATCAAACCACTCCTAATACTAGCAGAGTAATAATGGGTCTGACTGAAACAAGTGCATGGAACAGCTATCTACAAATGGGGGATTGTGAAAATGTGTTCGTCCCAGGGGCATCAGCTTTCCCTCATAATTCAGGTATGAATCCTACGGGTACTGTAGAAGCATTAGCTTATCGGACTGTCTGAAGGTATTGAAAAGTATTGAAAAACAGGCGGAGCTTTAGTGAAACATCTATTACTAAATAACGTAAAAGCTACTTGTTTTCCCATTTTGGAAAACAAGTAGCTTTTTTAATCTAATACTTCATTTATAGAATTTGCTAAGCTTATATTTTTTAGATTCTTACAGGCAAAATATTGCATAGCTCCTGCTCCGCCTATATAAAATTTAATTTCTTTATGATTTTCAGCAAACTGGTCCAAGCCAGTTAGCAATTTAGGATTGCGTTCAAAGGGGATACTTGTGGAAGCTGACAACAGGACCTTTTGTGGTTTAAGTTTTTCTACCATTGATTCTATTGCTCCCGGTGCAGGAGAAGCCCCTACTAAAAAAGATTTCCATCCCTTCATCATAAACTGTAATAATAAAATATGAACAGGGATCTCATGGGTTTCATGAGGAAGACAGCACCCTATCACCAATGGTGCATCATCCCTATAATGAAAATTACGACGAATTTGCACTAGGAAATCACGCACAATCATACTTGAAACAGCCTCCTGATACTCATCCCATTCTTCCTTTTCCCATCGATTTCCCACCTCAAGTAAAAAGGGTAATACGACCTTATCTAAAAAACTCTCTAAGCCGTAGTGAAAGTATGCTTGCTGCAAAGTATACGTTAGCTCTATTTCATCGAGATCTGTCCCATGTTCCAACAGCTTAAAAACAAAATCATTAAACTCTGGAAAAGAGGATTCCTTTTCTATAGGTAGCTCCACTTGGGCATAATCTAATTGTTTTTCCTCCAAAACCTGCGCAACTGCTTGTTTTAGAGAATATCCCTTCTCAGATAACACCTTCACTTTTAAAAGCTTCTTTATATCCTCTTCACTGTAAACCCGATAGCCATTATCCAAACGTTCAGGTTGTATCAAGTCATAGCGCTCTTCCCATTTCCGAATAACCTGCTTTGACAAACCTGTTACATTAGACACCTGCTGAATATTATAATTACTATTTGGGCGAACTTGCATCATCCATATTCATCCTTTCAGCCTCTATGTAAAAGCTGCTGTTGCTTTTGTTGACTTAAACTACAGTATAACATCATTCTTTAAACATTATACAGTAGTTCTACCAAAAAGAAAATTATAGCTTTTATTTTCCCCTTAATATCTCTAAACTGAGGGATTCTCATGGTACACTTACCTGATTAACCTTAAATAAATTTGTATAATGTATAACAAAAAATATTATACAAACATTTGACAAACATCATATGTCCTGTTAATAATAAGAGTATAAGAATTTTCATTTGCACGTATTTAACAAGTTATTCATAAGGAGAGATTAGATTGGTAATACCTTTTGCAAAAAAATGGTTTAAAGAAACGGAAGTATCTACAACCGTAAAGGAACCAGTTATTCAGTTGGAGCTTTATCCGGAATTAAAAAAACAAATGAAGTTAATTGGTCTAGGTAAGGACGATATAAGAATGATTCATACGTTTCAGCCGTATGTCGAAAAGGGTATAAACGATATTGTCTCTGTTTTTTATGAGCAAGTCCTTGCTGTCCCCTCCTTACGCGCAATCATAGAAGAAAGAACTCAAATTGAACGACTAAAGAAAACAGTTGGTAGCTATATTATTGAGATGTTTAGTGGTGAATTCACAGAAACAACTATAGAAAGAAAACGAAGGCTAGCGCAAATGCACTTTCGGATTGGGTTAGAACCTAAATGGTATATGGGGACCTTCCATCAAATACAAACAATTATTATTTCGTTAGTTAACGAGGAAATTAGGGACCACGCCCAGAAAGAAAGGATCTCACTTACTATATCTAAGCTCATTAATTTAGAAATGCAAATTGTGCTAGAAGAGTATGAAAAAGAAAACGTGAAACTTCGACAACAGCAGTACGACACTGTAAAAACTGAATTAAAAAGTAAAATTTCAGCAATAAGTGAGGATCTGGCAAACTTAACCGAGGAGACAACCACATCCATGGAACATGTCGAATTGAACACTTCTGGTATACGTGAAAGCGTTCAAGCTAATATGGACAGCGTTAAACAAATACAAACAGAGGCTAATGATGGTAACAAGTTAATAGAGCTTCTTCAAAAACAGATGGAGCTTGTAACTGGTAATACAGAAGAAATGGCAAAAATTATTGGTGATTTAAAACAGTCCTCCGAAGAAATTTTTCATATCGTCGGTTTAGTAAAACAAATTGCAGAACAAACCAATTTACTAGCACTAAATGCTTCTATAGAAGCAGCAAGAGCAGGAGAGCACGGTAAAGGCTTTGCCGTAGTTGCACAGGAAGTAAGAAAACTAGCAGAGCAGTCTAAAAACTCCGTAGAAAAAATTACATACTTGGTACATACATCTACCAAGCTCACAAACAAAGCCGTGGATACTATTTCAAATATGGAGAAGAGTGTTGAGTTAGGATTAGAAAGCTCCCAGGACACTAATCGTAAGTTCAATAAAATACTTTTCTCTATTGATCAAAACACCGACTATATAAATCAAGTTGAGTTACAAGTAACAGACCTTGTAGAGGTTATTAGAGACATATCAAACGACACTAAAACAGTAGCTGCAACTGCAGATAGCCTCTATCAAACAGCAGTACAGCTTTAATAAAAAATGATAGGACGTGAAATGAATGTTTTTAGCATGGAACGAAATTAAGAAAAATAAACTACGCTTTTTTCTAATCATAGGAGTCTTAATGCTAGTAGCCTATCTAGTATTTTTTCTTTCTGGCCTAGCTACTGGGTTAGCAAACCTAAACCGTGAAGCCGTAGATAAGTGGAATGCAACTGCCATTGTACTTGCCGAGGAATCGGATAAAAGCCTTCCGCAGTCATTTATTAGTACCGATGAATTAGATAACATTGACGCTAAGGATAAGGCAATACTCGGACAAATCAGTGCTATAGCAACAAATGGAGATTCTAAGCAAAATGTGTCTATCTTTGGCATAGACAAAGAAGAATTCCTGATGCCGGACGTCAGTGAAGGTGAGGAATTCTCTGAAGAAAATGAAGTAGTAGCAAGTGATAACTTAAAAGAAGAGGGTTTTGAAATTGGAGATGAGCTCGAACTTTCCTCTACTGATGAAACTTTAACTATAGTCGGCTTTACAGAAAGCTCCCGATTTAATGGTGCACCTGTGCTCTATGGGGATCTACCAACCTTTCACAAAGTAAAATTTGGTGAGGCAGCTGAAGCTAATGAGGATCAGATAAATGGCATTGTTGTATCTGACGACAGCTTAGATGCTATAAACACTAGCAATGACGAGCTTCAAATTACAGAAATTGAGAACTTTATTGAGAACCTTCCCGGGTATACTGAGCAATCACTTACCTTAAACTTTATGATTTACTTCCTATTTGGTATCTCATCTGTCATCGTTGCGATTTTCTTATATGTTTTAACGGTTCAAAAAATTAGTATGTTCGGTGTTATGAAGGCTCAGGGAATTTCTAACGGCTACCTTTCTGTTTCAGTAATCGTCCAAACCTTCCTGCTTGCCTTTATAGGTGTGGTTGTCGGATTCGGCTTAACCATTTTAACAGGGAAATTTCTACCTAGTGCAGTCCCTGTAGCCTTCGATTTAACGACAATGTTAATCTATGGCGCTGTATTAGTGGTTGTGGCAATTCTAGGAGCAGTTTTCTCTGTATTTACCATTGTGAAAATAGATCCATTAAAGGCGATTGGAGGATAATTAAATGGCAATTTTAAAGTTAGATAAGGTTAAAAAAACGTTCGGTTCAGGTCATAAGCAGGTGGATGCTTTAAAGGAAACTGATTTTGTAGCAGATAAAGGGGAACTAATTGCAGTGATTGGCCCTTCAGGTTCAGGAAAGAGTACGTTCCTGACCATTGCGGGAGGGCTGCAATCCCCTTCTAGCGGAGAGATTATTGTAAACAATCAAAATCTAACCAATCTAAACGAAAAAAAACGTTCTAAAATTCGTCTTAAGGAAATAGGCTTTATATTGCAAGCCTCCAACTTGGTACCTTTTTTGACAGTAGATAAGCAGATGAAATTACTCGACAATGTAAAAAAAGACAATATGACAAAAGAAGAGCTTGAAACGTTGTACGAAAACCTCGGTATCACGGAATTGCGTAAAAAGTACCCTTCTGATTTATCAGGTGGTGAAAGACAGCGTGTTGCAATTGCCAAGGCATTGTATAGTAAGCCTTCTATCCTGTTAGCTGATGAACCAACCGCTTCTTTAGATTCTGATCGCGCATACGAAGTGATGAAGCTATTGAAGAAAGAAACGGAAAATAATGAAACTACTACGATTGTTGTAACTCATGATACTCGTTTAATTGAATACTGCGATAAAGTGTATGTCATGACGGATGGAATATTAGAAGAAAAAAGCAAAAAAGAAGTAGAGGAAACTGATCCACTTTCTCACTAAATACTACTCGTAGGGGGCTGGCAACAGCCTCTTTTTTTATACGTGCTGGCGTCGAAGCATTGGTTTTTCCTCAACTAACCGAAGTTATTTCCACGTCTTTGGGTCGCCACCCATTGTCTCTATAATGAACCTTACCTTCTACACCAATTGCGCCTTTGCCCGAGCGGTACTTAGACCCCTGAAAGGGTAATTGATTGTTGGACCTAAAATTAATTATTTCTACTTCGAGAAGTACGCCATCCAATACCGCCGCATCTGAATCATACAAGCACTTTTCTTTTAACTGCTCAAGAGTTGCGTCCATTACTTCGACGTTATATTTATCATTAAAGTATTTTACAATTTCCTCTTTGTCACTACCGTCTGCTCCCTCGAAATTACTCATATCAATAGCTATAAATTTCATATTCCTATTCAATGAATAATCCTGTTCCATTATTGAGTCTAATGCAACACTATATATTTCTCCTAGATGTTCCTTCGGCTCAACTTCATTATTACAAGCAGAAAGCATTAGCGATAGGACAACAAGCATACCAGGACCAAAATATTTAATCATCAAATTTGCACCCCCGTTTAATGTATAGACGAAAGTAATTATAACTCCGTTTCAAATAAATTTATTCCTCATTTCATAAATGCTTCGTCCCTGTGGATAGCGTCCGGCTGGTGTGGAATCCATGTACTTTCTGATTTAGATCTTTACAAAAATCAACCCAAGATTTTAACATAGCCTTCTAAAATTACTTATCTACCAAATATTCTTCCTTTTACCACAAACAATTTCTTATATTTTTCTCAATATTAATATAATTTGTGTTATGATGATACATAAAATTTATTAATCGATTGCAAGGGAGTGCTTTCATTGATCATACAACCTTCTACTAAAATGAGCTTATTTGAGCCTGCTATATTTGGTGACTTAAAAGCAGCAGCAGCTAGAAAAAAAGAATTTGGATTCGAGTTATATGACCTTAGCTTAGGAAGTCCTGACATCCCGCCAAGTGAGGCGGCTAGAAAAGTACTATCTGATTTGAGTTTTTCATCAGATTCATACGGATATACATTAAGTGGAACGAAACGTTTTTATGAGGCAGTGGCTAACTACTATCTGCGTCGCTGTAATGTTTCACTAAATCCCGAGACAGAAATTGTCCAAACGATGGGCTCTCAAGAGGGCCTAGTTCATTTACCTTTAGCCTTTTGTGATGAAGGAGATATTATACTAACAACAAACCCTGGATACGTAGCCTATGATGCGGGGATTAAATTAGCAGGCGCGGAACCATACTATATGGATCTCCTGGAAGAAAATGATTACTTACCTGATTTAGGGGCAATCCCAACCGAAATTGCTCAAAAAGCCAAGCTTATGATATTAAATCTTCCCGGAAACCCGGTACCTGCTATGCCAAGTGAAGAGTTCTTCCAGCAGGTAGTAGCGTTTGCTAATACATATAATGTCATTATTCTACACGATGCAGCATACTCTGAATTTTACTTTACTGGAGACTCTCCTTGTAGTTTTCTTTCTACACCTGGTGCTCTTGAAGTAGGAATGGAGATTAACTCTTTATCTAAGAGCTTTAGCTTGGCTGGAACTCGGATAGCTTATATCGCTGGAAATTCGGAAATGATTGATATTATGAAACAATTAAAATCTAATTTAGACTTTGGCATTTACGGACCAATTCAAGAGGCGGGAATCGTTGCGCTGAATCACGCTGAAGAAATTACAGAATCATTACGCAAAACTTTCTCTGAAAGACACAGAGTGGTAATGGATGGATTAAAAGACCTTGGCTGGAATGTGGCACCCTCTAATGGCGGCATGTTCGTTTGGGCTAAGTATCCTTATGAAATTTCTGATAAGGAATTTGTCTTCGAGGCAATCGATCAAACTGGTGTGGTGATGGTCCCAGGTACCGTCTTTGGTTCAGCAGGAGCTGGCTATGTACGAATTGCATTGGTACAAAATGTGGAAATACTTAAAAGAGCCATCGAACAATTAAAGAAGCTAAAACTTAATTCTTTAGTTCTCTAAACTCCTTATGAAAACAGAAAAACCATCGACATTTGCTGTCGATGGTTTTTATTTGGACAGCAAGACATTAGACTGTCTGGCTGTCCAAATCAGATTTTTCTTCTTTTTTATGAACAAGCGCATACTTTTCCCATTTTTTACTCTTCCATCTAAAGAACATAATAATTCCACGTAGCCACTCATCTGCTGCTATAGCTAACCAAATTCCTGGAAGTCCCATATCGAGCACAAAAACAAATAGATATCCTAATGGCAAGCTCATCATTACCATAGACAAGGCCCCCATGATAACTGGGAAGGTTGCATCGCCTGCTGCACGTAACGAATTGATAATCACAATGTTCAACGTACGACCAGTCTCAAGTATGATACTTAAAACAAGTACAGAAGCTCCAATTTTAATTATTTCCTCGTTATCCGTGAATAAACTCATCAAAGGATGACGGAAGGTAATTACAATCGCAACCATTGCTAATGTAAAAATAAACGCTCTTTTTACACTATACCAAACAGACTTATAGGCTTCCTCCTTCTCATTTGCACCTACAAACCTTCCGACAATTATTGCAGTCCCCATGCCAATTGCGACTGCAAATAAATACGTAAACATCGATATGTTGACAGCATATTGCCTTGCTGCCAATGCTTCTGCTCCTAAATAAGTCGCATAATACAAAAATACGATCTGACAGCCTTGATATAAAATTTGTTCAAATGCGGAAGGCAAACCTATTTTAAGTATTTTCCCCACATACTCTTTAGAGATGGTGAAATAGTAACTTACTTGTACACGGTACTCCATAATTTGATATAGAAGCCAAAAGAACACAACAAGCGCTATAAATCGACTTACTACAGAAGATATGGCAGCACCTTGTACGCCTAGCTCAGGAAAACCAAATTTACCGAAGATTAATGCATAGTTACCCACGACATGAATTATATTCATCCCTAAAGAAACAAACATGGTTTGCTTTGTATAACCATGTACACGGATAATGGCAGCCAAAGCGTTAATCAGTGCTTGAAGAAAAATGCCACCGCCAACAATCATCAAATATTGATTGGCAAACGCAAGGACCTCTCCCTCCAAGTTCATACCCGCCATAATACTTTTAGAAAATAGGACAAACCCAATACTAAGAATAATTCCTACCCCAAGATTTAAAGTTACTGCAAGTCCTGATATTTTAGAGGCTTCTATATATCTTCTAGAGCCTAAATATTGTGAAACTACGATAGCGGCACCATTACCCACTACCTCTAAGATTAATATTGCAATATGGATATATTGGTTAGCTGCTCCAACTCCTGAAACAGCATTATCCGATACCGCACTTAACATAAAAGTATCTGCTATTCCCATTAACATAAACAAAAATACTTCTAAAAAGATTGGCCATGTTAAATGAAATAAGCTTAGCTTTTCTCCTAAATCCTTCTTTTGTCTAATTGCCAAGTTTATTCCTTCTTTATTTTCATTTTTTTACAGAAAAAATCTTACCATAGAATCTTCCAATCTACTAATAATATTTAGTTTTTTCGTACCCAATAACAATAAGCTTACTGTAAAAGTGGCAATCAGACTATTACATTTTTATGATTGTTTATTTAATTTATACTAAAAGTTAATGGATTACAGAAGGAAAATAAGGGTAAAAATAGAATACATTAGTACGCACACTCACTATAGGAGGTCTCATGCAGATGTCTCACTTTATCTCTCGTATCGCCACTGTAGAAATTCCCGTCAGTAATTTAGAGAGCTCGATGGATTTTTATATGACTGTTCTCGGGGTTCATGTTGAATCTAAAGGAGACAAGACTGCCATGCTTTCCTTTCACATGAAGGGAGTTCCTACTATTTTTTTAGTAGAAACCAAAGAAGTACGACCTTTATTTTTTACTAACACTCACTCAAATAGGGTCCATAGTGTAATCGATTTTTACACGCCTTTGTTAAAGGATTTTTATCAATGGTTGAAAAAAAATAAAGTCGAGGTTGGATCGCTAAATGTAAATGAGGAGGGGATAGGAGGATTCGGCTTTAAGGATCCTGATGGGAATAATTTAAGTGCAAGTAATATTGAACATTTTGGACAATAGCCAACATAAAATACGTCCGACTCAATAGAGTCAGACGTATTTTATGGTTAGTGAATCGATGGTTGTTCAATTCCTATATTTTGATGAATGTAATGTTTTAAAGCGGGCTCCGATAGCTCAATTTCATTTATTTGTAGGCTATCTTTGACATACGCTAATTTATTTCCTTCTGTTGCATACGATTGAATGTGTAAAGTGTTATCCATGTATAAAATTCCTTCATTCGTAATCTTTTTGTCCTTTTTGCTCAATAAACCTTTTTTTGTAAGCTCCTCTTGAATGTTAGTTAGGCGGTCACCTAATCCTTCCTTCAAAACTTTTGATAAGCTAATCTCTGATCCCTTTTCCAGAAAATTGCACACGTAATAGGCAAGTAGTGTTTGTTCTTTTACTGTTAGTCTCTCCATGCTATTTCCCCATTTCGTCTCTTTTTCTCTGTATTCCTTTTTTTCCTAAAACTTAAACATAAAGGACCTAGATCTCTAATAGTCTAGGTCCTTCACTTTATTCATTTATTAATTTTTTTATGTCTTCTTCAAATTCATTTGGATTGTCAGTTGGGGCGTATCTGTTTACAATATTACCGTTTTTATCGATCAAAAACTTTGTAAAATTCCATTTAATCTTACTAGAAAGTAATCCTTTGGTGTTGGTTGTGAGATATTTAAATAACGGATGTGCTTCATTGCCGTTTAGTTTTACCATTTCATGCATCGGGAAGGTAACTCCATAGCTCATTCGACAAGCCTGTTCTGCTTCCGCTCCATTTCCTGGCTCCTGAAAAAACTGATTGGATGGAAATCCAAGTACCACTAGACCTTCGTCCTTATATTTCTTGTAGAGATTTTCTAGGCTATCAAACTGATTACTTAGTCCACACTTAGTTGCTGTATTAACGATAAGCATTGGCTTACCTTTGTATTCACTTAAGTCATATTCCGTTCCGTCTGGTTTTTGTACTTTAATGTCATAAATACTCATTTTCATCATTCCTCCATTTTCGATAAAAAAGCATTTAATTCTTTTAATTGGGACAGGAGTGTACTTTCATTCATGTCTAGAAAGTTACAGCTTGTTATTTTCTTTATAATGGATTGTTCAATTTCAACTTCTGCTTTTATAGCCTTCTCAGTTAGAGATATAATATAGGCACGTTTATCCAAGTCAGACTGTTTCTTTTCAAGCCAGCCCCCATTAATCATTCGGTTAATAATCGGATTCAGTGTTCCAATCCCTAGCTCCAAACGCTCTCCGATATCTCTCGTTAATAAATGATTTTCTTCCCATAAAGCCAACAAAACTAAGTATTGAGGAAAGGTTAATTGAAAAGGCTCTAAAGTTTTAGCATATTGCTTAGCAAAATTACTAGAAGCCTTATATACCTCGAAGCATAGTTGCTGGTCTAATTTAGAGGGTTTCTTGTTATTCATTTCTTACTCTCCTCACAATAAATACATCGCCCACGATGTATTTATATCATATACTATCTTCTCAAATAAGTAAAATAAGCTGACTTTTAAACCAAAAAGCTCCACAGATGCCAAAGCAACAGTAGAGCTTAATTTTTATTAACTGCCTATATATAATGCACATTGGCTTATCGCGATAAAAAAAGCAGGATTTTTTATGGGAGAGTCTTCAAAAATTTCTAGCTCTATTAAGAATTCTTCTTCTACCTTTGCTTTCCATCTAGCAATTTCTTTTCCTTCCCAAACATAGCTTGTCCAATCCTCTAGTTCCTTTTCAATCACTATATTTAAATCCTTCCCAAGTATTAATAGGTCAGCCACTAGTTCCTTCCATTTATCATACGTTATTGTGTAATGTTCCTTTGTTTCATAATCAAAGGCTTGAAAAAATACTCTACCCTTCTTTGAAACCTTTTTACATGTAAAAATAATTTGATCATTTAAGTCATATATATCATAGCGAAGGAAGTAACGGTATTCCATAGCTCTATCCAGAAATCGCTTCAAACGATTAGAGTAATACCTTTGAAATGTACAAATTTCCTTTCTTTCTTCATTATATACCGTGGTTTTAGGGGTTATCTCTATTGCTAAGGGTTGTGTGTAGTGATATGTTGGCATTTTTAATTTCTCCTTTAAACAGTTGCTATAATAATAGCATTTTTGGACCTATATCTATATTATTTAGGCTATTCAAAAATAAAACTTTAATGTAAAATATTGTATAAACAATTTTAGACATCTATTTGGAAGATTGGGGGCAAGGTATGGCAGAAAAAAACAATTCTCAAACATGGGCTATTGCATTATTTTCTATTGGTGTTTTTATGGCTGCTCTTGATAACGGGATTATCAGTGCTGCTCTTACAACCATCAATAGTTCTTTTGAGGTTAATGCAAACTGGGGGGCGTGGGGAATAACACTCTACACTCTAGGTCTTGCAATCAGCGTACCAATAGTAGGAAAGCTCTCTGATCGTTATGGTCGCAAGCGTCTTTTCATTGTGGAGATTGCCATTTTTGGGATTGGTTCCTTGCTAGTTGCCTTAAGTCCCAACTTCACTTTTTACTTAATCGCACGTTTCATCCAAGCTTTAGGTGGAGGCGGTATATTCATCATCGGAAGCTCTCATATTTTAAGTACTCTGCCGGTAGAGAAACAAGGTAAGGCTTTAGGCATGCTGGGTGGTATGAATGGTATTGCAGCGGTGTTAGGACCCAATCTTGGTAGTGTGTTATTAGACCTTACAGGAAGTTGGCCATTCTTATTTCTCATTAATATACCTATTGCAATTGCTCTTGTTATATTTGGTTTTTTAAAACTAGAAGAAACAAAGGACGCCACAGTAGGGAAATTAGACTTAACAGGAATTGTTTTACTTTCCTTGTCTATTTTAGGAATCATGTATGGATTGACGAATATTGAAGGAGTCAACTTCTTTAAGAGCTTACTCCATATAGAGGTATATGGTTATATCTTAGCAGGAGTCGTCCTCTTACTCGTATTATTGTTCCATGAAAGTCGATTAGAAAAACGTGGGGGTGACCCTATCCTGCCATTTCGTCTACTTTCCAAATCGTCCTACTTATTAACCCTACTAATCGGAATGTTTTCAGGAGCTCTATTAGCAGGCATGATTTTTATCCCTGCCTTTTCTGAGCAGGTACTTGGTATAGCCCAAGAAAACGCTGGATATTGGATGACCCCTCTTGCATTAGCAGCTGGGTTAGGCGCTGCGATGGGTGGTATGTTAGTCGATAAAAAAGGACCAATATTAGCTGTATTTCTATCCGGCATTGTTTCAGCCATCGGTTTTCTATTGTTCCCTACTTGGATTGAAGCTAAGTGGCATTTCATCATCGCGTCTTCAGTAGCTGGATTCGGAATGGGCATAATACTTGGAGCACCTTTAAACATATTAGCTACTGAGAAACTAAACAGTGACAAGGGAACTGCATTGGCAACCCTCTCTTTAAGCAGACAGATTGGAATGACCATTGCTCCAACTATTTACGCAGGATTTATTACTAGAGGTTTTAACGAAATACCAACCATTTTCCAAAATGATTTCCCGAAATTATTACAGAAAAACATCGAGGAGGCAAACGTTAGCGAGGCAGGCCTCCAGGAGTTTCAAAACTTTTCCCAACAGATGTCTTCCTCTGGGGAAATTATTTCCCAGGAAACTATGTCACGAATAGTAGACCAAATACAAGATCCAACATTACTTCAGACTATATTAAAAAGTGTCGACCAAGTAACTACAATAGCTGCACAAGATGGTTATGGAGGGCTCTTTTATTCTGCCGTAGTGATTGCATCTTTCATAATAATTACAACCCTTATCCTGTCGCCTATTCGTAAACGAAGTTTACATAGGTAAATAAAAAAAGGTAGCACTGACTTAGAATCGTCATTGCTACCTTTTTGTTAAACTATACATCTACTGCGAATCGACTGACTCTCTCTTATTTGACTTAATAAGCGTATAAATAATTCCTCCAAAAACCATTAATATCCCTAAAGATTGCATATTTGTTGGACGGAATTCTAATATCAATGTATCTAGTAAAATAGCGACAACTGGATCCACAAATACTAACGCTGAAATTACCACAGCAGTTAATTTTCTCAGACTATCAAAAAATAAATAATAGACAAATCCAGTATGTATTAAGCCAGTACCAATTATGTATAGCCAGTTTTCTGTAGTTAATCCTTGAAATACATTAAGCTGAAGAAACGGCAATAGTATCAATATACCAATTGTGGTCTGTACAAAGGTCATTGCATAGGCACTCAGTTGATTAACACCTTTGCCAAGAAGCATAGTCATTGCATAGCAAAAGGCAGCGAGAAGTGCCCACAAAAAGCCAGAGCCAAGAAACTGTGATAGGGATTGAGTAGTATTAATACCTACAATCAGAACACTTCCAAGGAAGCACACTAGTATAGCAATAAGAGATGTCCATGTCATCCTCTCCTTCAAAAACAAGGTTCCAAGCAACAATACAATGATCGGCGCCAAATTATATATAGTAATGGCAATCGTAATCGATGTGACTTCAAAAGCCTTGAATAGGAACACCCAATTCAGAACTAAGAATACACCACATAAAAGAGTTTGAAGCAGTTCTCTTTTTTCCCACTTCTCCGTCTTATGTTGACCAGTCACAAACCATAATGCACCTAAGAAAAGAGTGGCACAAATACAGCGGACAAACACTAACTCAATAGCAGGGATACCAGTTTTTCCTGTAAAAAAACCAATTGATCCAAAAATGGCCATGGACAATGTCATTTTTAGCATTGCCGCTCTATTCATCTAAACTCACCCTACCTTTACTTTGCTCATTTTCTTATATCCACTAATTTGTTGCATAAGGAAAAAGAATACTCCTATTAAAACGATTAGACCTCCAATAATTTGCCAAGCAACTATACGTTCACCAAGTATAATGACCGCTAAAATCGTTGCGCCGACAGGCTCTCCAAGAATACTCATAGAAATGGTTGTAGCATTGACATAATTAAGAAGCCAGTTATTTATTAAATGTGAAATGGTAGGAACTACCGCCAATAAAACAAAAATCCCCCATTCCTTGGCATCATATCCTGTCAATTGAACCGACGTGACAACGTTATAAAGAACTAAAGCAACTGCAGCAAACCCAAATACACAGAAGCTATAAATCCAATGAGATACTTTCTTTACAGCACTTTGACCAATTAGTAAGTAACCGACCACTGCAATAACACTCAAAAATGAAAGAATATCTCCTATTATGGCACTTTTACTAAGACCAAAATCTCCCCAGCCAACCATAACTGCGCCTACAACAGCAATTCCCATAGTAAGCAAGGCACTTGCAGTAGTTCGTTCTTTAAATAAAATCATGCCTCCAATTAATGCAATAATAGGCTGTAAGGCTAGTATTATAGTAGAACTTGCCACTGTAGTCAGCTTTAAGGAACCAAACCATAGTGCAAAATGCAAAGCTAAAAACATACCTGAGAAGAACAATAGATACCACTCTCTTTTAGAGATTTTCTTAAAATCTTCTCTTTTTACCCATACAATAGGTAAAAGTAATAGACTTGCAAGAATCATTCGATACATACTTAAAATGGTAGCAGGTGCACTAGACCATTTTACAAAGATCGCAGCAAAGGAAATAGCTACGATAGAAACAATTAACGGTAATACAATTGATTTAGATGTTTTTTTAGAATTCACAACGTTATCCCATCTTTCTTTTTCTTGTAACTATTATTATCCTATAATTTAGCACTTTATCAATATAAAGTAGACAATATAAATTGATCTTCTTTTTCAAAACTTTGTTAAAGTGATTGGTTGATTTTGACTAAAAGTTTCTTTTTTATAATGACTGTAAACATTAAAAAGTGACGTTCAAATGACTATATTGATTTCCGCACTAGCCGGACGCTTTTTCGCGGGGTAAGCGATAAGCCATCACCCATAGCTAGCGCGCATGGTTGTGATGGCTGATCTGTCTCCCTCATCGCCCTAGAGTCGCCGTCTGGTGCTCCAATCAATAAATGGAAACGGCTTTACTGCATCGATAAAGTTCTTATTACTTTATTTAAATCATAGATCAATCCCACTCTTTAACATAGCCTCTTCAAAAAAAAATCCCCAATCTGGGGATTAATCTGTTCGTTCTCTTTTCCATTTTCTATATCTGTTTGCCAACCCTTTGCTACCAGTACTTACAAGTAGCGCAATAGCCAATCCAATTCCACTTAGTGCAGTTACAAGTGATATCCATTCAAAGAACGAGTATCCAGGTACCTTTGACCAGTCAGTGAATCCCTTCCAATCCTCTATAACCAGGTTCATCCCATAAATACCGGAAATAGTCGTATAAACTGTCAGCATAAACAAAAGCATGTTATGACGAGTACTTGTTTGGTTATCTTGAGCACGATACAAATCATCTAATGTTTTTTTAACCTCAATAAAGAGGTGGTTTAGGTTAAATGCTTCGCGAAGTAAATGGGTAAGCTCCTTCCCCTCTTGCCTTGGAGAAACTTGACCAAAATAGTATCTTGAATAAAACTTAGAAATAAGCTCCATAAGCTCTCTCACATACTCTTTGTCCTTGGACCAGCTTACCTCACTATGCTCAAAGGATAGCTTTAATAACATTATCTTATAGTAATAATGTAATAATAAGTTATAATACATCGTTCCCATAAAGTCAGAGATGCTATTTGGGGATGCTTTCTCGTCTATTTTAGTAACAGTGGCCTGAACGTTTTCGGAGATAATAGTATACGTAAATGGAGCCCATCGATTATGTACCCGTTTTTCTACAAATTGCTCAATATAATCCGGGTTAGTACTTGATATATATGGATTTCCATCGATTTCACCATCAACCTGCGCAACACGATACAAGTGCTCCTCTAAAATTTCTTGATCATCCTTTACTACGAGAAAAATGGAAGAAAGCATTCTTGCATCTTCAAAAAAAGGAAGGCTACCATAATACCCCTCTAAATGTTCATTCCTTATAATAAATGGTTTAACGGACGGGCATAAGTAATCCAATACTAATTGATTTGTGGTGTCAAAGGTATAGGAATCGTTATATATACTAACTCCCTGTTCTTCCTCCAGTTTAGGTTCCAATACTCTAAAGTGAGAAACAAAGTGAAGGAACTCTGATAAATTCTCTTGCCCTCCCTTTAAGGTACGTATTGTGATCAATCCAATACCAAAAGGACATAGCGTAATATCTACACTAGTAATAATAAAGCTAGTTTTTCGTTCTTTAAACTCCCATGTGAATTCCTCATTTATTTCTTTAGAGTACCTTAAAAACCCTCTATTTTTTGTTGTTTGGGGGAATAATTTATCTTCTATATAAGGTAAAAAATATTGACTGAGTTGTTCATGACGAACCTTTACCCCTTTTCCATAATAACTAGCTTGAAGTTTTTTGTTATTAAGCTTAAAAAATTTAAAATGATGCTTTTCTAGTGTTTCAATCATTTTATGTCTTTGCTTTTCATAAAAGGCGAATGGGAACATAAAGGTAACATATGCTTTTTCTACTTCTAACTCCTTTAACTTCTTTATCATACTCCATTCCCCCATTTCTTAACCTATAGATACCACCTACTTCATTTTTTCAAACAAAAGGCAACTTTACCTTCCGGTAAAGTCGCCTTTTTAGAGTGATAAATTACAGGTTATTGTTATTATCGTTATTGTTATTATTGTTGTTATTGTTGTTATTACGGTTGTTGTTGCGATTGTTTCTGTCATTGTTATTGTTGTTATTGTTGTTTAGGTTTTCGAAGTCGAATTCATCACCGAATTCGTTGTTATTGTTGTTGTTATTGTTGTTATTGTTGCGGTTGATGTTATTACGGTTATTGTTGTTATTTGACATTTTATTTTACCTCCCTTCTACCGTATTAGAATGGGCTGTAAATAAAAAATTATACATTTTTTTTACTCTTTGTTAAATTCCTCTTTATATGCTCTTTCAAGTTCTAATTGTGTATCTGTTCTCTGATAGTAGCCTGCTTTGTCTTTAGGATTAGTGATTCTTGGTTCGAAAATATGCAATTTAATGTATTGATGCAAGAACATTTCCCCGATGATCAATACAAGTGAAATGATAAATGCAGCTCTACCTACAGGAACAGAAGGGTCGAATAAGTATATTCCTATTAGCCAAACTACAGCTAGAGCAAGTATGAAATCTCCAGCAGTTGCAAGCATATTTCCTATCTTAGGCATTAAGAAAATATCACCAACAAATCCTAAAACAGTTAGCGCAATACTAGTAATGAATATATCCATTATTTCCACACCATAATACCCTAACACGATCCACACGACAGCAGTTGTCATTATAAACTTAATAAGAAATGCTTTGATATACAATTGTTCATCGCCCTTTCTTTAAATAGTTTTTTGATTATTTTCTTTTTCCTTTTGCTGTTTAGCAATCAATTCATTTAACTCATTATACGTTAACCCAGAATTAGCATTTTGCCTTTTAACTTCATCGATATTAGTGCCTGAAACCGTATATTTCGCATTATTTTCCTTCATATAAATTCCCCTTTTCTACGGATAGATGTAGGATTAAGAATCTCAGCTTTAGGCCTGGTTTGTTTAAACCATTGGTAAAAAAGAATAATAATTAATCCTATCTCAATAGCGTCCCCACCGTAATACATAATCATTCCTCCCATTTCTGCTTCTGTTCTGGAAACCCCAATTGGAGGATTTGCATATATATATTTGGAAAGTATGGCATGACCCGCTAAAGCCAATAAAAAAACCACCGATCTATATATATAACTCTTTCTATGAGATGTTGGGTCAATATATATAATGGAGATTGTAAAAAGGTATCCGGCTAGAAAAACATGTATATGAATGAAGATATAAAGCAAACTATTTTGGTGCATCATTTCAAATAGAGAAGTGGTATAAAGCAACCAAAGTCCACCTACATTTAATATAGAGGCGACAATTGGATTTTGAAAAAAGTGAACAAATCTAGTTCTCAGTATTCTTGTTATTCTTCTCGAAGTCTTCACTGGCAAAGCCCTAAGAAATAGTGTCATTGGTGCGGCTAATGCTAAAAGTAGTGGTGCTAGCATTCCTAAAAACAAATGACCAACCATATGAGCTCTAAAGTCTGTATGTGCTTGCTGTGCGAGTGGTCCTGATACAGATATAATTGCTAAAACAATTCCAATTGCCCATAATAGCGTTCTATATATTGGCCACTTTCTTTTACTTTTATTAGACATATATACGGCTAATAGGTATAAAAAAAACATAATTATAAATGGAGCACTTAGTAGTAGTTCAGCAAAATTGATATTTATACTACTTTCATGTTGGTGATGATGCAACCCTATTCACCTCCACTCTTTGTACTCGTTTGTTTTAATAGAACCAAACCAACGATAATCATTAAAATCGCAGTTATATTCCAAACTAAGTCATACGGTAGAATGTCCACATTATAACGGATTTGATGTAAACCCATTACCTTATGCTGAATGGTTCCATCATAGAGCTGAAAAATCCCTGCTCCTAAAAAGATGCCTCCTAGCCATCTTTTTGGCCAAAAAGCTTGGCGACGGTGAAGATCTGCCATTAAAAAAGCCGAGCCCACAGTGGCAAAGAAACTAAGTGCATGAAATAATCCATCGGAAACTAAACCAATATCTGTAGTAGACTTATCATAGAAATGATGCCAGTGTAAAATCTGGTGGAAAACTACCTCATCTATAAAGGCAACTACCCCTAGTCCAAAGAGTATTCCAGTCCACATATTTTTTGTTGAATATCGTCTTTGATTTTCTTTGGTAGGTGCATTACTTTTTAAAGTAGTCATAGCGTCCTCCTTTCCCTTGTACAAATGCATTTTTATTTGTAGTTTTTCCCTCATTTTCTGTTCTTAAACAAATAAGCTACCGCTTGGTTTAGACCGACGATTAACCACCCAAAATAAAAAAGATGCAAATGACTATATCATTTACACCTTTCATCTATTTTATTTAGTTTAAGCACCCAATAAACTTTAACTTCTCTACACTTTCCTGATCTTGTTTTCCTTCTAAAATCGCTTCCACATCATTTAAAGTTTGTTCAATAGTAACAACTTCTCCTGGACCAGTGAATTTTTCTGCAACATAGAATGGCTGCGTCAGATATGCCTCTAATCTTTCTCCACGATCAAAGGTTGCTTTCTCGCCTTCCGGAAGCTTTTGAATCCCATGCACCGTCACAATAGAACGTAATTCTCTATAGCGACGTAGTAGCTTTTGGGCGCGTTGCCTTAAACTAAAATGACGTTGGTCTACATCCGTTCCCTCCATCATAGAGGAAGTCGAATATATGGGATGTAGAGCTGGATACATATGACGAGTTGCAAGATCTGCATCTAACTGCCATACCGTTTCTAATGGTCCAAACGGCATTTCCTCATCCACTACTTCTCCAGATAAATCGACTAAAATAGTAGTAACCCCATTTATATTCTCTGAAAGAATTTTTTCCTGCAAGTCTAATAGTTCCCCTGAAATAATATAGCTTCTATCAGTAATAAAAACTGCTTTTTCGGATATCTCTGAGAGCTTTTCATATGCTTCCTCTATTGAAGTAGTTACAAAATCGGCTAACTCAATGGTTCCTTCTAGTTCACTGTGCTCTTCTTTTGGCAATAAAAACACGGAAGTATAATCACTTTCTTGAAAACGATGCAGGAGCTCGGCTAATATTACTAGCTGTCCCATTCCAGGTCTAGCAACTAAGCCCGTGGTACCTCCCTTTACTATTGGAGCAAAAAAATCTAATGCTTTAATTTTTGTTTCAATCATGTCTTTTTTCTCCCCTCGAATGATTAATTCATCTACCGTGCAATTTGCCAATGAAGCTAAACCAACAAGTGTCTTTACCTCTGCTTTTCCTAAATCGATCTTCCCAGTGCATAAGTTAGAAACTGTTGCAGGACGTATTCCAATCGATTTAGCTGCAGTCGTGAGGTTTGGCACCTTTCTTCGAAGTATAGCAACATTCAATCTGATATCTTCCATATCACCCCTCCTTAATTACTTTTAATAGTAATTTAATTTACCTTAAAAAGCAATACTTTTTCTTTAAAACGCAAATAAATTTACGCTATAAAGAAACGAATGCTAATTTAATCAATAATTATAATTGGTGGTAAAAGATAGGAATGATTTTTCGTAGCTGATTTGTTTTATGGAATGTTACACTTAAGCTAACGCACACAGGTTATTTTAAGAAATTAATTGTAAGAAGTGAGAATAAGTAAGCAGGATATAAAATTGGGGGGAGACAAATTGAAGGTCAACGATAGAGGAAACTTATAATTTAATATGTCCATTGGTACACTAGGTCTTCTCATTATTGTAGTGGGATTATTCAAATATGTTCAAACCGTTGGTGGGGATTGTTCATTTGTATTATTAGGCTTCCCATTTACAATGATTTACTTAAATTATCTGGAAGAGAAAGCTGGTATAAGTAAAAAAATTGTATGGATTAAATCTATTATAGCAATTTCCTTACTGTTTATAATTTACATCCTCTTATTAAGTTAACCGATGCTTTATTAAAAAGAAAATCAAATTAAAATGAGCTTGGACAAAATATCCCAGCTCATTTTTTTGCGTCTTAAATCAACCTTCTTATTTAACATAACCATTTTTATTAAATTTTTATTTGACTAAGTGATTTGTTTAGCATATATAAAATGGTTTCATTAAACAAAGCAGGACATATTCGAGACATTTCATCTATTGACTTATATTGGATTTCAGCGAATTGTGGGTGCTTTTCTATTCCCTGAAGTATACTTCTCATGGAATCCGCAGCTTGAGGATTCATTAATATATCGGAAAATGTATTATTAATTGAAAATACGCCATTTGGGATTTCAACCTCTTCGACTAGAATACCTTGTATATTAGGTGGGTTAAACCAATCTGTAATGGAATATATATCAACTATCTTTGGATTATCAGCTCCTACTATCGGATCGACTGTATGATCCCAGTCATCTATAGGGGTTGTTTTCTTTTCTCCTTCAGGATCTGTATCATTAGGGCGCTCTTGTTGTCCCCCTTCTCCTGGCTCTTCCTCGTTTCCTAAAGGAATGTCAGGAGTTTCTTTCTCTTTTTCTTCTGTTACAGAGGGAATCGGCAGCAATGTTAATTCATTAGCTTGTCCGTCCATTTGAGCCTTTGCATGCGCAATAATGGCATCTAGGTTATTCCGAATAATTTCCTCCTGTTCAGAGTTATCTATTTTCATCTGAGACTTTAAGGACTCAGCATACTCGTTTAGAGATACTATTCTATTCTGTTTTTCAAGATTAGTAAAAGATATTAATTGGTCTGCTGCTTTCTGCATTTCGCTAGATAAAGAAACTTCAAGGTCATTTAAAAGAATTTGCTTTTCTTTTGTAATTGCTTGTTCTATATCCGCTACAGAAGCTTCTTTCTTCTTGTTAAACCAATTACTCATCATAATCGCAATGTCTTGATCAGCTAAAGCAGTTCTAATACCCCCTCCTATTGCCATACTAAATAGGATAAGAAAGACAAGGAGAACCACCTTATATTTTTGAACATACTTAGAATATTTATTCATTTCACTTCCTCCATTTTAAGGTGTAATCTTTCCTAAACTAGTAAATTCTCCGAGTTCCTATTCATTTATTCCATTAACTAAATCCTGCATTGATGTTAGGGCAGCAGTCTCTAAATCTTTAGCAGCTGCTTCTATTGCATCAGTTTGGGTTTGAATCATGAAGTTAGTCATCATCTGAGTCCAAATGGTAAAGTCAGCTAATTCTTTGTCTATTTTGCCTTTCAAATCGTCTGTTTTAGTATCCACATGATTGTCAATGGTAGCTTGTAGACCAGACTTGGAAGCTTCTATTGCTGCTTCGAGCTCAGTAAGTGCTGCTGTTGTTGCAGCTTCTAATTCAGCGTTTAATGTATCTAAAGCCGCAGATCCTTCGGCTATGGTATGTGCCTCCATATCTCTTTCTGCTTTTCTATTGGCCTCTAACCATATCTGGCGTATATTCTCTTTTTCTATCTCATAAATTCTAGTAAACTCAGCATTAGCATAATTTGTAAGCTCTACTTTTTTCTTCTCTAGCGCCGCCTTATGCTCTTGCAAGTCTTTGTCAATCTTAGATGTAGCACTTGCAGTAGAATCCTCTTGAGATTCACCAATCTTACCGGTAGCTTTTGTTTCCAAAGCCCCATACTGAGTTGATGCTACTAATGTTTTATCGTCTTGATATCCCCCCACGGTTTCATCAAATTCCTCGGTAGCTGCACCAAACTGCGTATTAAACCAATTTTGTAGCATTTCTCCAGCATTGGATGCCCCAAATGCAGATCCCGCTCCAACAAGTAATGTAACAGCAACTGTTCCTGTAATTATTTTCCCTTTAACTGTTTTTATCATCCTAAATATCCCCTTTTTATTAGTAGTAGTTAATAGTTATTAGTAGTAGTTAATAGTTTATTTAAATTCCTTCTAGTATTTTTTTAAACGTATTTTCGATATCTAGTTCCAGTTGTTCTTCCAGTTCCTTCTCAATAGCTGGTTCTTCCAAATTCATGTTTTCAAGATCGCTTACAATTTCACTTAACTCACTCTTAAATTCACCTTTTGTTTTGGTAATCTCTTTTTTAGAAAGATAGATTTGTTTTTCTAAAAGGTTTTCTTGAATAGAGTTAGTTAGATACTGTAAAGAGTCTTTTAGAATCACTTCATATCCTACTAACGAATTATTAATAGACTCGTCAGCCTCTTTTTGTTCCTTTACTTCCTGAAATTTAATAAACCATTTTTCCAGAGAAAAATAGTTAATACTACTTGCCGAGATGTAGCTAGAACTAATAAAAACCATTAGTATAAATGTAATAACCACTACTATTTTCCGAATTTCACTTCCCCCCAGTCACTTTCTTTAATTGAGACAAAAGTATCATATACAATGAACCTAATTGCTTAATTACCCTCCCCTTCTATAGGTATATAGACTATTTTACCTCTACTTCTGTTAAATATCTTTGTTTTTTAACAGAAGATTAAGATTATTATACTTTTGATTCAACTCTTTTCAATCTATTCGACAAAGCTTCTAAAAATAATACAAAAATAGTCAAAATATTCTTATTTTATACTTAAATAGACAGGTTAATGGAACCTTATATCTTCCTAAAAGTTATTTTTTCATCTAATTTAGAGAATTGTAGAAAAATGTGTTTATGTTAACACAAAAAAGCTTCAGACATTTTACACACAGTAAAATGTCTGAAGCTTTTTTAGAAATATAGTGTTAGAATAATCTATCTCATTGGCATTAAATAGATTCACCTATTCTTTTGTAATAAAAAATCGTCGCACTCATTTCTCCATTAGCAGATTTGGCATAACCGGGAATATTGCCAGCCTGTATATATCCTAAAGAATTATATAAATTGTTTGAAGCATCACCCGCTCTTGTGTCCAAAACTATTAAGGTTCTACCCTCTCTTGCAGCTCTATTTTCTGCCTTCTCCATTAACTGCCGTCCTATTCCATTTCTCCGGTAATGGGGGTGAGTCATGAGCTTAGCTATCTCTGCTCGGTGCACACCATTTTGTTTACTACAAAGGTGTAGCTGGATACTACCAATAATACGATTGCTCCTTTTTGCCACAAATAAAATAACTTCAGGGGTTAAGACGTCTTCCCAATAATCCATGGCATCCGCTAGCTCCATTGGAGGCAAAAAGCCAATAGAGGCACCGTCTTCTACTACTTGTATTAGTAGCTCTGAAAGCTCCTCCATATGCTCTACCGTAGATGTTAATTGTTCAATTTTAACCTCGTTAAACACTTTTATCCCCCTCTTCACCTTAATTTCTAGATTTTTACTCATTGCAAGAGTAGCCTCGTGTCCTTCTAACTAGCCGTGAAGTATAAGAGTTCTTCATGCTCAAATTAAATCTGTCTCTATATTTTTTACGATTAGCGAATTACCAAATTTGCTTGTTCCAATGGTTTTTCTTCCCCCAAGTAAAACTCTTCGCCCTTCCAGTATCTTCGTTCATACTTCTTTAATCGTGCTTCCATATCACCTATATAGGAATCTCTCTTTAACACTCGTTCGTTTCGGATTTCTCTCGGACAATCCAAATAGATTAAATAATCAATAAAACTGCGCCATTCCTTACGTTGCAGGAACACCCCCTCAATTAATAGAACTGTACAGTCCTCCAGGGGGATTTCCTTTGACAAGCACTGATCTTCTTGGGCGTTATAAAATTTAAGCTGAAGAACCTTTGCCTTCTCATGAATCGACTTAAACAATTTTTCTTGAATATATAAAACATCCCATTGCATGCTATAGTATTCATACCATTCTGGTTGCCCAGTGTTATAACGCTTTTCTCGAACTTCTATTAAATCATCAAGGTGGATAATAACAATCTTATGACCCGCTTCTTGCAGTTCTTGAGCTAATTGATCCGTAAAAGTAGTCTTTCCTGCTCCACTTAACCCGTCTATCCCTAAAACATAAGGACGGTCTAGACTTTTTATTTTTGTTAAAATCTGTTGTATGCTAAACATTTTTGGATTCTCCTAAGTTTAGTAACTTGATAATAGCATTCACGACTACAGAAGGATCCTCTAAATGAATAGAGTGACCTTTATCTGTTTGGATATGCTCTGTTCTGGCTGTTAACTTGGATAACAAAAGCTGCTGTTCAATCCATCTCTGCTCAGGGTTATTAGAACTCAATACGATAATGGGTAGGTCATTTAAGATGGGCCTTGCTTTTGTTAATTGCTCTGCTGAGGTGGCACTATCCATATACTCCCGGTATAGCGTTTGGTAAGCACCAATAGTATATCCTGTATAATTTAAATAGCGATTTACCTTTCCAACTAAAAATTTTCTACCCGCTTTTTGTTTTAATATTCTAGGTAAGCCGATGAGAGACGTTACATACCCCAAAGTAACCAACCGTCTATATCCTCTATTTTGGTTGTTATGCATATATTGATTCTCATGCACAGCATCTACGAGCACGAGACCCTTTACCTGTTCTGGATACATACTTGCATATAGCCTCATTGTAAGTCCTCCGAACGAATGTCCTACTAAAATATACGGAGGCTGAAGGTTTAGCTTTTCCAATAGTTCCTTTAATTCCGCCACGTAATCTAGAGCAGTTAGAGCTTGTCGACTCGTTTTGCTCCATCCATAATTTCCTCGATCGTAGGACAAAACTTTAGTACGCTTTGAAACTTCCGATTGAACATTGGTCCAATCTATAGAAATTGCTCCTAATCCAGCTTCTAATACGACTACATCTTTCCCCTCTCCTTCGAGGAGAACGTGGATACTAGATTTCTCTGTTTTAACAATAGTGCCGGGAGGATTTATTTTGTTTTTGTAGTTCATTGTCATGTTCCACAAGGTTAATGGGAAAAAGGCAACGCCTAAACCATTTCTCATAAGAGTAGCTAACATGTTATTCATCATTTTTATTTACCGTAGATACTATCTTTTCATCTTTTACCTCAACAAAAAATTTTTTTTGAACATACTCCTTACCGCCATGTTGTTCATACCATCCTTTAACGCTTGCAACATGTGGCTGATCACTTCTTACTGCAGCCTCTATTTGCAAATATTCCTCGTAGCTGTTATATTCCCAAATGGCAAAAATCTCAACCGTGCCGTCTTTCGCAGCTGTCATCCATCTTCCTACTAAGCGGGAGCCATGCTTTAACTGATTTGGCAAATTAATTTCGTTGAATAGCTTATTAAAACTATCTACAAATTCTTCTTTTACGAGATAATACTTTCTACGATAAAACATACCTAACACCCCTTAGCACTTTGTCCATATGGCTTTTGTATAAGCAAGTTTCAACCCTTGTCGTTCCATGTTTCTATGACTACTGCTTCCGAAAGCTGCCTCACTAGTAATGTATTTTGCACCCTCCTCCACTGCTTTCTCAATTCTCTTATTTAGCAGTGCACGCTGCACTCCCATCCCACGATAAGCTGGTAAAGTTGCGGCTACTGCCAAGGTGGCAAGCTCGCCCTTCACATATAACACCCCTATACCTACCGGGATATTATGACGAAGAGCTAAGTAAAAATACCAGCCTGGAACGCCATGTAATATTTGGTTGTTTTGCCGTATCCCATCCTGTATATAACTAGGAAGATTAAAAGCATTTACATAAATGGCAGAAAACAAGTCAAATTCATCCTTGTTAAGCGGCCGAACTTCTATAGCTGTTGGCAAACTAACATTAACAATATTAGATGTAGCCCTTACAAAGGAGGCATGAAAGCCCGACTGATAGTATCCTACATCTGATAGCTTGCGAAACAGGGGTTCACAGCTATTTTGTGGAGTTACCTCTATCCGGAAAGAAACTGATAGCTCCTTATAAAAGAGAAAAATATCATCTAAGTAATTTAAATCATTTTCGTTTAATCCCCTAACCGTATTAAAAGCAGGTCCCGGAATATGTTTTACAGCAAAGGCGTGGGTATTGCCTCTTACTATGTGCTCTGCTCCCATAGGGTTTCCAGGTAACGATTGAATGGTATCTATTCGGGATGTTAACGTCTGGATTTCTGCTAGTTCTGGTATTTTGAATTTCATTTTTCTTCTCCTTTTTTAATCACTTAAGTCTCCTCTATATAAAAATTGTTGAATCATAACGAAAAATATCTAAAAATAAATCATATACAATAATCATATACTTTAGAATATTTTACACTATTATTCTTTCATGCTAGAATATAATTCATATAATAACAATTAAAACCAATATAAAGGGGCGTCTGTCATGAATACAAAGAGGTATCGAAGAAGAAATACGATGGCTTTTACGGTGCTAGCTTACTTCACTTTTTTTGCAGGGGTTGTCATGTTTAGTATTGGACTTTACAATGCAGACAATTTGCAGCTAAATGAAAAAGGATATTATATTGCAGTAATGATTTTAGTCGCAGTTGGAGCCATCCTAACACAAAAAGTTACACGCGATAATGCAGAGGATAACGATATAATTGCCGAGCAAGAACAGGAGCGTCAGATGAGCAGCATTCGTATTCCCTCTAGCTCGTCTAGCAGCAATAAGGACGCTTAATTCCTATATTTTAAAAAGAAATCCTGTCTTTAATTAGACAGGACTTTTTCTATTTCTAAACGACTTAAGTTTGAGCCTTCCAACAAAAATATGTCCGGATTTTTCATACCCTTCCATTCGTTAAAGCTAAATGTATGATCAAAATGATGGAATAACAGAGACATGATATTCCCGTGAGAGACTATCCCTATATTTTTAACATCCTTTATATCAGACACTTCATTTAGTACATGTAAAATTCGCCTTTGGGCCACACGGCTAGATTCTCCACCTGGAAAGGTAAGATCTTTATCTTCATAAGTCTTTTTTAGCTGTTCTAGCCAATTATCTAGAGGCTCTTCGCTTAGAATGCGCTCGCTTAATCCTTGATGGACATGTATTGGCAGGCCTGCATGATCAGAATACGGTTGAATGGTTTGTATCGCTCGCTGAAATGGACTGGAGATCAGATAATCAATCTCTAATTCTTTCAGTACAGCTATGAGTCTATTAGCGCTTTCCTCTCCTTCTTTTGTTAACGGAGCATTAGGCTCTTGTCCCTCTGCCTTACAGTGTCTAATAAAATATAGTCTTTTGTTTTGCATATACCATACCCCCTTTTTATTTTCCTTTTAACTATCCTGATTTCCTTTTTACCCTATCCATTTCTTTTAAAATTCCCTACAATGAAAGATGGAAAAGGAGGATGAATGATGAAAAAAGGTTACTTAGCAAACGGATTATTTGGATTAGGAGATCGCCTAGTAAACGAACTAGTAGCAAAGGAGATTCGCACTTCACTACCAGGTGTTGACTTGTACGTCCCACAGGAAAATGCAGCAATTAACGACAAAATGGCCTATGCAGATAGCCTGCTTATCGCAAGCGCAGACATGGAAGCATTAAGGGAAAGTGATTTTCTAGTTGCAGTGATCGATGGAGTAGAAATCGATTCCGGAGTTGCTGCAGAAATCGGTGCTTTTTCTATGTTAAATCGACCAATTTATGCACTTTATACTGATACACGTCAGCAGGGACGAGAGAATACTAAGAAAATTGATGCGTTAATAGCTGATGGAACAGAAAATCAGTTTATGTATCGCAACTTATTTGTTGTTGGACTAATCAAGCAAAACGGTGTCATAGTAAGCTCAATTGAGGAGCTCGGTAAAGCATTGAGAAACTAATACATATGTATTTATTAAGAAATCCTGCAGTTTTCTACAGGATTTCTTATTTTATTTTTCTAGTTTCCAGTTAACCATTTCACCACTTGTCCCTACTCTTTTCATACCTAGCTTTTCCAGCACCCTCATAGAGCCATGATTGTCCTGAAGAGTTTCAGCAATAATTACTTTCACCTTTCCAGTTGAAAAAGCCCATAGCATGAGCGCCTCCACTGCCTCTGTAGCATAGCCCTTGTTCCAATGCTCTTTCAAAAAGCCATAGCCTACCTCCACTTGCTTATTTTCATTTGGTTTTCCCTTAAAACCAATATCTCCAATGACTTGACCATCACTTTTCTTTATCACCAACCACGCTCCCCACCCTAATGATGTCTCATCTGCTTTTAACATTTCTATAGACATAGAAATCTGGGGCCCATTATCATAATTCTGCTTAGCGGCTATTCGAGCAGTTTCTTTCGTACAAGGGATAATTTCTAATCTCTCAGTTTCTAATTTCATTTGAATTCTCCTTTTATTTATCTACACATCACCTTAAAAAAAGTAAATATACAAAACATAGAACAATACCCTCTCATAATTTGGTTAGTAAGATTATATCATGTTATATTTTTTATTTTTTCATTTTTCTAAAATTATTATATACTTAGTTTACTAGTATAGAAGGGACTGATAGAGAATGAAAAACAAACTAAAGGTGATTGAAAAGTAAATAACAACTCTACTCTTTTCAATCAAAACAGAGAAAAATATAACTAATATGAAAAGAGGAAAACGATTGTATCAAGATCAGGAATTAATTATTCGACCAATTCAATACAAAGACCTACCTAGACTTTGGGAATTAATGTGTAAAGATGAGGAACCAGAGTGGAAAAAATGGGATGCTCCGTATTATGACTATAAGCCAACTCCTTTTGAGGTATTTATGGAAAAAGCAGAATCCTACGTGGACAGCAAAAGCTTTTGGGGAATTGAAGTCGATGGTATATTGCGTGGCATTGTTTCATATTATTGGGAGCATGAACCTTCTAAATGGCTTGAGATGGGTATTGGATTTCATGAAGCTCCAAGCTGGGGTAAAGGACTAGGAACCCGTGCTATGAGACTTTGGATGAATCACCTTTTTACTACAATGCCACTTGTTCGGGTAGGCTTTACTACCTGGTCAGGTAATAAACGGATGATTCGGGTCGGAGAAAAGCTAGGAATGACAATGGAAGCAAGAATACGTAAAGTCCGTTTATATAACGGTGTTTACTATGACTCTATTCGAATGGGTATTCTAAGAGAAGAATGGGAAATGATTTAGTGGAAAGTCAAAAAGAACTATAAATAAAGCTTGACAGTTATCTGAATTAATTGTAAATTCACTATAATAAGTTAATGCGATGAAGAGAAAAAGTAAAATGATTAGGTTTCTTCAAAGAGAGCTTCGGTAGCTGAAAAGAAGTAGAAAACATCATTTGAAAAATGGCCTCTGAGCACTACATTGAACGTGCAGTCACCTGCGCCTGAGATGCTAGCGGGATTGGTACCCGTTATCCCTACCACAGTCTAGAATTCATATTAACTGAATTCTGTACTTGCTGAGGCTGCTTATGTGAATAAGCAGTGAATAAAGGTGGTAACACGAGTATCTCGTCCTTTTCAATCCAATGATTGAGGAGGGCGAGTTTTTTAATTCGCTCTCCTCCAAAAAAAATGAGGAGAGTGTTTAACATGACAGAAGGTTTATTAGTATTTCAATCAGACTTTGGTATTAACGATGGTGCTGTAAGTGCGATGCACGGAGTAGCCAATAGCGTGAAGCGTGGGCTTCCACTATTTGATCTGACACACCAGATTCCTCAATACAATATTTGGGAGGCATCCTATCGTCTCTTACAAACCATCAATTACTGGCCGAGTGATACAGTTTTTGTGTCCATAGTAGATCCTGGTGTTGGATCAGACCGGAGAAGTGTAGTAGCTAAGACAGTGAAGGATCAATATATTGTGACTCCGGACAATGGTACCTTAACCCATATCAATCGATTTATCGGTATTAAAGAGGTAAGAGAAATTGATGAGACAAAAAACCGTCTACCCAATTCAGGAGAATCTCATACGTTTCACGGGCGTGACATTTTTGCTTATACGGGAGCACGACTAGCTTCTGGAGAAATTCATATGGAGGACGTGGGCCCCTCTATCCCTACATCGTTTATCGTAGAGCTTCCGTTAAGGGATGCAGTTATGGAAAATGATTCTATTACAGGAGTCATTGATGTCATCGATCGACCATTCGGCAATCTTTGGACGAATATTCACCGCCTACAGTTTAAGCAGCTGAATGTAGATTATGGTGATACATTTGACGTTTCTCTTTCTATAAACGGAGAGTTAGCCTACGAAGGAGTGGTTACGTACGGTCGGTCCTTCGCTGCAGCAGAGCTAGGAGATGCACTTATGTATGTGAATTCTCTAGATAATATAGGAATCGCCTTAAACCAAGGATCTTTTGCAGAAACCTATCAAATTTCGACAGGTGCTAATACTCAGATCACAATCCGAAAAGCTGCTATACCTATCATTTAAATGGATGACTGGCACTAACATATATAGGGGGAGAAATGAAAATGAAAAAATCTATCTTTTCAACTAGGACGGTTGTTGCAATAGGGATAGGAACAGCTGTGTTCCTCATTTTAGCTAAATTTGCTGCAGTTCCTACCGGAATACCAAATACTACTATTCAAACATCCTATGCTTTTTTAGCACTTATTTCAGCTATTTTTGGACCGATAGCAGGTTTATTTGTTGGGTTATTTGGTCATGCTTTAAACGACCTTACTTCTTATGGTTCGATATGGTGGAGCTGGGTCATTTCATCTGCATTTGTAGGATTAGGTATCGGATTATATTTTAAGAAGTTTTCCTTTGAGGATGGAGAGTTTGGTAAAAAACACATTATCTTATTTAATATTGTCCAAATTGTTGTTCAGGTTATTGCATGGGCAGTAATTGCTCCATTATTAGACATTCTTATTTATGCAGAGCCTGCAAACAAAGTCTTTACACAAGGGATTGTCGCTGCAGCTTCTAATATTATAACTGTAGCTATTCTAGGCACACTATTGCTTACTGCGTATGCTAAAACAAGAACTAAAAAAGGAAGCCTAAGCTACGAGGAATAAGTAGATAAGGAGATTTACATGAAAAAGCCAGTCATCGAATTCAAACACTTTAGCTTTCAATATAACAGTCAATCCGAACCTACTTTGCACGATATCAATTTAACGATTTACGAAGGAGAAAAAGTAGTAATCGTTGGACCATCTGGCTCGGGGAAAAGTACGCTCGTTCATTGTCTGAACGGGCTTGCTCCTTTTGCTTATAAAGGAGATATAACAGGAAGCCTTACTATTGGTGGGAAAGAAAGTAAAGAACTTGACCTATTCTCCATCTCGCAGGAAGTGGGCACGATTCTTCAAGACACAGATGGTCAATTTATTGGTCTAACGGTTGGAGAGGATATCGCCTTTGCTTTAGAGAATAATGCCGTACCTATTCAAAAAATGCATGAACGCGTTCAAAAAGCAGCTTCTCTCGTTAAAATGTCCAACCACTTAAATGCTCGAATCCATGAGCTTTCTGGTGGTCAAAAACAGCGCATCGCTCTTGCTGGTGTTTTAGTAAACGAGGTAGATATCCTTTTATTTGATGAACCTCTTGCCAATCTTGACCCTGCTTCTGGAAAGGAAGCCATGAAGCTAATTGACCAGCTTCAATCAGATACTAACAAGACGGTAATCATTGTAGAACACAGATTAGAGGATGTTTTGTCGGAACCGATCGACCGTATTATACTAATGAATCATGGCAAGATAGTTGCAGACGGTAGTCCCAATGAGTTATTGGCAGGCTCCTTACTGACAAATAATTGGATACGAGAACCACTTTATATTAAAGCTTTGAAATATGCCGGGTGCGAATTAAATGATCAGCTTGACCTGACCAAGGTTGACAGCATCGTAAATGATTCCTTCCGGCAGAAGCTAAAAACGTTTAGTGATGCAAGATGCTCTCCTATTCAGCTTGGTTTTAAAAATGAACCAGTCCTAACACTGGATGACATCAGTTTTCACTATGGGAATCACTTAGACATTATTAAAGACGTATCTTTTCAATTACATAAAGGAGAAATGATCAGTCTTATTGGAGCTAACGGAGCTGGTAAATCAACCCTTTCCTCTCTAATCTGTGGTTTTGAAAGACCTACTGAAGGCACTATCTACTTCGAGGGTTTTAATGCGATTAACGACTCTATCAAGGAAAGAGCTCATCGAGTAGGCTTTGTCCTCCAAAATCCAAATCATATGTTTTCAAAGCAAACCGTTTTCGATGAAGTGGCTTTTGGACTTATTCAATTTGAATTATCCGATAGGGAAGTTAGAAGACGGGTGGAGGAAACACTAAAGACTTGTGGGTTATTTCCTTTCAGAAATTGGCCGATTGCAGCTTTGAGTTACGGACAGAAAAAACGTTTATCGATTGCCTCTATCCTCGTCATGGAGCCCCCAATTATTTTATTGGATGAACCTACAGCCGGTCAGGATTATAAGCATACAACAGAACTGATGATGTTTTTAGAGAATTTAACGAAGAATGGGACATCGATAATATTAATTACCCATGATATGCATTTGATGACGGAATACACAGATCGAGCGATTGTCTTATCAGAAGGAAAGATATTAGTGGATGATTCACCAGCCCATATTTTATCAAATCCTGCTTTAATTATGGAGGCTAATTTAAAGGAATCGTCTTTATATGAGATTGCTAAGCAGCTTCAAATGGAACACCCTACTAACTTTGTGGAGCAGTTTATACAATATGATCGGGAGGTACGATTTAATGAGCAACGAACTGCTAAGCTATCTTGATCGTGACTCTATTATCCACCGCCTAACAGGCTCGACCAAGCTTATCTGCTTCCTACTTTGGTCTACTGCCGCCATGTTAACTTATGACACAAGGGTTTTAATGGTCCTGCTGCTTGGTAGTTTTATCTTGTTTTATATATCTGAGATCAAAATAAGGGATATTAGCTTAGTCCTCGGTTTTATCCTAGTATTTTTATTATTAAACAATATAGCCATATTTTTATTTGCCCCGCAGCATGGGACAACTATATACGGCACCTCTCATCCTATTACAGGGTCTTTGGGGCGTTATACTATTACACAGGAGCAAATGTTTTATCAGTTAAATATCACATTGAAATATTTTGCAGTAATCCCTCCTGCTCTATTGTTCTTAGTTACTACACATCCAAGTGAGTTTGCAGCTTCTCTAAACCGTATCGGGGTAAGCTATCGTCTTGCCTACTCTGTTTCAATAGCACTTCGATATATCCCAGATATACAAAGGGATTTTAAAACTATTTCTCGTTCGAAGCAAGCTCGCGGAGTGGACATGTCTAATAATGAAAGGTTAGTTACTCGCATAAAAAATGCCGGCTCTATTATTATGCCCCTTATTTTTTCTAGCCTGGAACGTATTGAAACAGTCAGCAATACAATGGACCTTCGAGGATTCGGTAAATTTAAAACTCGGTCCTGGTTTAGTTTAAAGGAGTTTAGGAAAAGAGATTTGATCGCTATTCTAATATCATCTTCTTTATTTTTATTAATGGTTTTATTTATTTTTATTAACAATGGAAGGTTTTTTAATCCATTCATCTAAATCATTTTGGCGTCTAGAAAGTGTTCTTGTTTAGTAGGTGTTATGAAATTGGAACAACCTAAAAGTTAATCTCAAAGGGCCTCTCTTTATGAGAGGACCTCAGACTGTAGACAAACTCCAAAAATTTTAGAGTTGCCTACAGTCTTTTTTCTTTTAAAATAGAAGTAACGTGAGGAAGAGTTGATTTCCGCTACAAACGGACGCTTTCCGCGGGCACGGCTTCAGCCGCTGGAGTCGCCGTTCTTCGCTCCAATCAACGGGGCCTCCTATAAAATGAATGAGGTGATGGATATGATGACAAAAAATCAAACCAAT
>JBEMAY010000021.1:0-49602 GCA_040274765.1 Psychrobacillus sp. | reverse complement strand
ATCAACTCTTATGAAATTAACATTTCAAGCACTTATTGATTAGTCTTCAAATTGATAAAGAGGTGTACTCAAGTAACGTTCCCCGTTATCAGGGATCACAGCAAGAACTTTTTTACCCTTACCAAGTTGTTTTGCTAACTGAAGTGCTCCGTAAATAGCAGCACCTGCAGATACTCCACCTAAGATACCTTCACTTTTAGCCACTTCACGAGAAGTAGCATAAGCATCCTCGTTAGAAACTTGAATGATGGAATTGTATAAATCTGTGTCTAATACTTCCGGTACAAAACCAGCGCCGATTCCTTGAATTTTATGTGGTCCTGGTTTACCACCAGAAAGCACACTTGAATCCTGAGGTTCAACGGCAGCAATGTGGATGTTCGGGAATTTTTCCTTTAACACGCCTCCAGCACCTGTGATTGTACCACCAGTACCAATTCCAGCAACAAATCCATCTAATTGGTCAAATGCTTCTACAATTTCAGGACCAGTTGTTAAACGGTGTACCTCTGGATTTGCAGGATTATTAAATTGTTGAGGCATAAACCAGCCATTTTCATTTGATAGTTCAAGAGCCTTCGCAATTGCACCCTTCATCCCATCCGCTCCAGGCGTTAAGACTAATTCTGCACCATAAGCACGAAGTAAATTTCTACGCTCTAAGCTCATAGTATCCGGCATTACCAAGACAGCTTTATATCCTTTTGCTGAGGCAATCATTGCAAGCCCGATTCCTGTATTTCCGCTTGTAGGCTCAATAATTGTGCTATCTGCATTTAATTTGCCTTCTTTTTCGGCATTTTCAATCATTGCTAGAGCAATACGATCTTTTACGCTGCTTCCTGGGTTAAAATATTCTAATTTTACATAAACCTCTGCGTCTTCCGGGTTTGTCACTCTGTTTAATTTAACAATCGGTGTTTTACCTATTAAATCCGCTACGCTATTCGCTAATTTTACCATTCTACGATTCACTCCTAATCCCTACTTGGTTGATAGGTTTTATTTCCTATATCATAACAATCTTAGAGAACTACTGTCAATTAATACAGTTCGCCAAATAAAGTAAATTTTAATATAGACGGATCTTTTAAAATAACTAGTTCCCACACTTTTTGCCCTAATTACTAGCCTACCCCTTTTACTAACATACAAACTAAATTCAGCGTCTTTAAATTCTTGCTTTATTTATTCTACGGGACTTTTGACTCGTCTATACATTTGTTTGCAAATGTTTTTCCCTTCGTTGTTACTTCTTTCCACCATACATATCCAACGAATAAAAGGCTTATCCTGTGATAGAGAGCAATTAATACACACAAAAAACGCCCTCTATCGTTAGATACATCCAACAATAGAGAGCGTTTTAAAGCTTAAGTGATTTATTGATCACCATATATCCATTCTGCTTCATATTCCTGCCAGAATGATTCTTGCGTTACTGATTGAGGTATTTGGCTTAGTGCCAATTCTCTTTTTATATGACCTTCTACTTCTTCATAAGAGAATGCCTGTCCTTCAAATATATTTTTTACAAGCGCTATTGCATAACGGCCATCCTTAAGTGCGATGACTCCGCTAGTCTTTCCTTCTTTAACATTTTCTACAGCCTCTACTAAAGCTGCATCTATGGAATCCGTCCCTTTAGAAATATAGCCCACGTCTCCGCCTAAGCTTGCAGAACTTGGGTCTGTTGAACGCTCTCTTGCTAGCCCTTCAAAGGACGAGTCTTCATCGAGCTCCTTTAAAACAGCCTTACCTTCTTTTTCTGTAGCAACGTAAATAACACTAGTGCGGTAGGAAGTTGGGATATTATAAAGGTTTTTATTGTTTTCATAGAAATCCTTTATATTCTTCTCCTCGACGTTAACATCTTTTGCTAGTACCTTTTCTAAAATAAGACGAGATCGTATTTTCTTTCGTAATATATCGTCGTCATATGCTTGAAGGGAAGTGTCTGTACCTTCCCTAGTAGACCTAATAAGCGCCAGCTCCAAATCTATTTCAGCATCTGTTACTTTAATATTGTTTTTCTTTGCAGCAGCTTCCATGACCTCTGCATTCACCATGTCTAACAATACTTCTTTTCCATAAATTGTTTCCATGGAAGCCATCCATTGCTCTTTCGTAATAATTTTCCCATCAACTGAAGCGACTTCTTCGGATGCTTTTGCCTGTTGATCATTTGGTATTAACCATGCTATAAACCAAAGCAGGTTTCCAAGTAAAAGTAGACCTAGTACGATAAGTACCGGTTTTGTTTTTAAATGTCGTTTAGGTTGAGTTGGAACATTATTATGAATTGATTTCATCGATAAAAGACTCCAGTTCATTTACTGAGTAATTATATTTTTCCATACAGAAATGACATTGAGCCTCTGCGCCCCCATCTTCTTCAATCATTTCACGTATTTCTGCTTCACCAAGACTGATAATGGCACTGCCGAATCGATCTTTAGAGCAATTACATTCAAACTGTACTGGCATTTCATTAAGTATTTGAACGTTTTCTTCTCCTAAGATTTCAAATAACAGTTGTTCTGGAGTTAAACCTCTTTCGATTAACTTAGAGACAGGCTCCATTTTATTCAAATGTTCTTCTATAATTGTGATGGTTTCATCATCTGTACCTGGTAATAACTGAATGATAAAGCCACCTGCAGCCAAAATAGAGTTGTCTGGGTTAACTAATACTCCTAGACCTACTGAAGAAGGAACTTGCTCGGATACTGCATAATAGTAAGTAAAATCCTCTGCAATTTCTCCTGAAACGATTGGTACTTGTCCCGTGAAGAAGTCTCGCATCCCTAGATCTTTAACAATTGTTAAAGTCCCCTCTGTTCCAACAGCACGACGTACATCTAGCTTGCCTACAGAGTTTAGGTCAAAATGCACTTGAGGATTTGTTACATATCCACGAACCTCACCTTTTGCATTGCTATCTATAATCATAGGACCAACAGGACCGTTTCCTTCTACTTTAACCGTTAACTTATCCTCGCCCTTTAACATTGCTCCCATCATCACTGCAGCTGTCATAGATCTACCAAGTGCAGCAGAAGCAGTTGGCCACGTTTGATGACGTTTCTGTGCCTCACCTACTGTTTCTGTTGTACGGACTGCAAATGCCCTAACACTACCTTCAAAAGCTAAAGCTCTAACTAAATAATCATTCATTTTATCTCATACCTCTTTCATCTATATTTCGTTGATAAATTAAATACAATCCTTTTAAAGTTAGAAAAGGATCAATAACATCCATAATCGTTGTTTCGTTCCCAATCAAAGGAGCAAGGCCTCCCGTAGATATAACTTTCGGATTTACCTTAGAAACTTTTTTCATCCTATTTACGATGCCCTCTACTTGCCCTACGTAACCAAATACAATACCAGATTGCATGGCGGAAACTGTATTTTTACCGATTACATGCTCTGGCGTAGTAAGTTCAATTCGAGGAAGCTTACTAGCTTTTTCAAATAATGCCTCCGTTGAAATCCCAATGCCCGGTGCTATAGCACCACCTAAGTACTCGCCTTTTTCATTAACATAACAGTAAGTGGTTGCAGTTCCAAAATCCACAATAATTAAAGGAGCACCATATGCATGAATAGCAGCTACTGCATTAACAATACGATCCGCACCTACTTCACGTGGGTTTTCATATTTTATATTTAATCCCGTCTTTACGCCAGGACCTACAACTAAGGGTTTTATACCAAAATACTTCTTACACATAGCTTCTAAGGAGAACATAATTGGCGGAACTACGGAGGAAATGATAATACCTTCTATTTGTTCGAAGGTTATATTTACATGGGAAAAGAGTGCTTTAACTTGCATTCCGAACTCATCCTCTGTTTTACGACGGTCCGTCTCCATTCTCCAATGATGAATCAGCTCATCATTGTGGTAAATTCCTAGTACGATATTTGTATTTCCTGTATCAAGCACAAGTATCATGAAGCTTTTCCTCACTTTTACGTAGATTTCCAACACATCATACCATATTTCCCGAGAAATAAAAAAGCTGAGTGACTCGCCTAAAGACGAAAATCACTCAGCTATCTAATTTATTTATCAGTTGGACGCTTTTCTTGAATTGGACCTGCTGTATCATCTGGGCGTTCCTCTAGAATAGGACCCGTCTCATGTGACGTGCCTTTTTCTGATGGTAAATCACCCATTGTAGGATCAGAAGCAGCTCCTGTAGCATCGGAATCCTTTTCCTTAGTCAAATCAACCTTTTGGTCTTTTTGATCGTATTCACGAACAGGTAGTGTTCCATGCTCTTGTAAATGTAAAATTTGAGCAGCATCTAACGTTTCAACCTCTAATAACGTATTTGCGATTAAATCTAATAAATCGCGTTTCTCTGTTAAAATCTGTTTAGTTCGTTCGTATTGCTCTTTGATCATTGTTTGCATCTCATGATCAATTTCGTATGCAATCTTATCTGAGTAATTTTGCTCTGAGTTAAAGTCACGACCTAGGAAGACATTTCCTCCTTGGGTTTGACCAAATTGCATAGGTCCCAGCTTATCACTCATACCATATTCTGTAACCATTTTTCTGACAATGCCTGTTGCACGTTGGAAGTCATTGTGAGCTCCTGTGGAAACCTCTCCAAAGACGATATCCTCTGCAACGCGACCGCCAAGTAATCCCGAAACTTTATCCAGAAGCTCTGGTTTAGTCATGAAGTAACGATCTTCCTTTGGAAGCATTACTGCATATCCACCAGCTTGACCACGAGGAACGATTGTTACTTTATGAACAACTTCAGCGTCATCAAGTGTTAATCCTACTACTACGTGTCCAGCCTCATGGAAGGCAACAATTTTACGTTCTTTTGGAGATATTACTTTCCCTGATTTTGCAGGTCCCGCAATAACACGATCTGTTGCTTCATCAATATCGGACATATCAATTTTGGTTTTATTTCGTCTAGCAGCTACTAGGGCTGCTTCATTTAGAAGATTTTCTAAATCTGCTCCAGAGAATCCTGGTGTACGTTGCGCAATTGCTTTTAAATCGACCGTATCGTCTAAAGGTTTGTTGCGAGCATGGACTTGAAGAACCGCTTCGCGACCTTTAACATCTGGACGACCTACTGTAATTTGACGGTCAAAACGTCCAGGACGTAGAAGCGCTGGGTCTAGAATATCCGGTCTGTTTGTAGCTGCGATGATAATGATACCTTCGTTTGCTCCAAAACCGTCCATCTCAACAAGTAATTGGTTTAGTGTTTGCTCACGCTCATCGTGACCTCCACCAAGACCTGCTCCACGTTGACGACCTACTGCATCAATTTCATCGATGAAAATAATACATGGTGCATTTTTCTTTGCATTTTCAAACAAATCACGTACACGCGACGCCCCAACACCAACGAACATCTCTACGAAGTCAGAACCACTAATAGAGAAGAATGGTACTCCAGCTTCACCAGCTACAGCACGTGCCAGTAATGTTTTACCAGTACCAGGAGGACCAACTAACAGAATCCCTTTTGGTATACGTGCACCTATTTCCACGAACTTGCGTGGATCTTTCAAGAAATCTACAACTTCTACTAACTCTGCTTTTTCTTCATCTGCCCCAGCAACATCTGGGAATTTTACTTTTTTCTTGTCGTTATCATACAATTTCGCTTTGCTCTTACCGAAGTTCATCACACGGTTACCACCGCCTTGAGATTGACTCAATAAGAAGAAGAATAAAATGATGATAATCAAGAAAGGTAGTAGACCGGTAAAGAACTGTACCCAGCCACTTGTTTTTGAAGTTTCAATTACATCAATTTGTACATTATTAGCAGTTGCTAGTGAATCTATTCTCTCTAGCACCTTTTCACTGTTGTAAGGAAGTTTAGTTAAAAACTTTTCTCCTTCTTCATAGCCCTTCATAGAACCTTCTATAAAGTATACTCCTTGTTCAGGTTGCATTGAAAAGCTAGTAACATCACCTTTTGAAAGTGAAGTCATAAATTCATCATAACGAATATTTTTAGTAGGTGTATTATTTGTGTTAAACGTAGCAAATATTCCTACAATCACAAAAAATATCAATAAATACAATATGGCGTAGCGCAATGCTCGATTCATTCCTAGCCTCCTCACAAGGTAAACAGAAAAACTAATGATTATCTTAACATACGTTTTTTTTGACGTACAATGAAAAGCCTTCTAAAAAAAGAACAATATTTTAAGGATTTGTTCATATCTTTCAATGACTTTCATAGAGCTTTGTAGCTTCTAATTTAAAAAGAATAAACTTCTTTTTTAAGAACGCCAACGTATGGTAAGTTTCTGTATTTTTCTGCATAATCTAATCCATAACCAACAACAAAAGCATCTGGAACTATAAAACCAACATAATCAGCTTCTAAATTTACTTTTCTGCCTGTCGGCTTATCCAATAATGTAACAATCTTAATAGATTTTGCTTTACGATACTTGAATAGATCCACTAAATAGCTTAAAGTCATTCCACTATCAATAATATCCTCGATAATTAGAATATCTCGGCCCTCGACACTTGTATTCAAATCTTTTACAATCTTCACTTCGCCAGAAGAAACCGTAGCATTCCCATAGCTAGAAACGTCCATGTAGTCCATTTCAATGTATGTATCTACTCGTTTCATCAAATCGGACATAAATGGCATTGCACCTTTTAAAATTCCGATAGCAAGGGGAAATTTGTCCGCATAATCTGCAGTAAGCATAGCTCCAAGCTCATTTGTTTTCTCTTGAATTTGTTCTTCTGTTAATAAAATCTCTAGAATATCTTTCTCTAGCATTTCTAGTCCCCCTAGTCATTTATCTCGCTTAACAAACATTACATAGTTCTGCGAGCTGTGTTGCTTTGAAAATAATTCTCCGTAGCGTAAGCCAATTACTGCAATTATATCATTGTTAGCTTGCACAAGCAGTGGCCAACTCATCCTTTCCTCTGGTGAGACCTTCTCATCAATAAATAGACGGGACACTTTTTTAGAAGAGGACATTCCCTTGATGTATATTCGATCACCTTGTACCTTCTGTCTTATAGTAAGCGGAAAGTGATGGTTTTCTAATTGTACAAACCACTTCTCTTGGGAAAGATCTTCTGTTAAGTTTCGCGTTAAGTAGATGGAAAAGCCAGCACCGCAATTGATCCAACAATCTTCCGACAAAACAAATTCCCCACGTATAACAGGTGCCGTTTTATGAGCGCTAAATTGTATATGGTTGTAGTGGCGTGTGAGATGAAAAGCATTCGGTAAATGTAATACCTCATTGCCTTTCTGATTATTGCAAGCGGAAAGAATGGATTCAATCAATCGATCGTTAAGTAGTATATCGGAGTTTTTGTATAGATACTCTAATAGTAGTAGAATCACTCTTCTTTGTAAAGCAATGGGAACTGTAGAAAAGCTTAGAGAATCTATTACCATTGCCCCTTCCTCATTAACCGTCACAAGCTGTTCATACTTTTTTGTCGCCATCTCTTGAAGGTACTCTTCATCCTGAAGCTGTTTCTCTACAAATTGCATGATACGATCGCTTATATTTGGATTTTCTTCTTTCAAGATGGGCACTAATCGATGGCGAATTCGATTCCTTGTATATGTATGTTTGTCATTGCTTGGGTCATGTCTATGAAGTTGTTGATGATGCTGGAGATACGCTTCAATTTCTTGCTTCGTAACACCTAAAAAAGGACGGATGATTTGACCGTTCGAAAAAGGTCTCTTTTTTGGAATCCCTGTTATGGTGGAACTAATCGTACCTCTAATTAAGGACATCAATACATTTTCTATTTGATCGTCTGCATGGTGACCTAACAAAAGCTTGTCATAATGATAGGTTTCCATTACCTCCTGGAAGAAGGAATACCGCTCCTGTCTACAAATGACTTGAACATTCCCTCCTTCTTGCTCTACTCTACTCATCACCTCTAATGCAGCAGAATAGAAAGGAAGCTGTAAACGATTAGCTAATTCCTTTACGAACTCGAGGTCTTCCGCAGACTCTTCTCCACGCAACTGATGATCCGTATGAACGATACCAAGCTCACATTGATAAAAAACCATCAGCTCCTTCATTGCGAGTACAAGAGCAACAGAGTCTGTACCGCCAGAACAAGCGATAAGAAGACGCTCTTTTTCTTCAATCAATCGGTGCTGGTCTATATATTGCTTCACCTTTCGAACGAATGGGTGCATCTTCTCATCTCTCCCTTAATAATCTATCTTCATAATTCACTTCTCTATAAATATTTATACTAGTCTAGTGTACCATTTTTTCTTGAAACTTTGCTGCTTGTCTTGGTGAAAATATAGACCATTCGGGTACAGCATGCTTCACCTGCATGAAAATCACGGTTCGATCATCTCCAGGCAAAGAGTATGTTTCCTCTAAAATCTTCACAAATTTTTCTGCATTCATAGATGGATCTTGTAACACCTTTTTGTAGTAGGCCTCTTGTTTTTCTATCGTTGTATTCCCTGAAAAGACACCATCTGAGAGCATTAATAATATATCCCCATCCTTAATATCAACCTTTCTTGCCTCTATCGAAAAAGTAGGCAAAAAGCCAAACGGCACATGCTTACTTTCGATTTTTCGCATCTGATTGCCTCGAATTAGATACGTAGACATGCTTCCTGCCTTCCAAGACCAAAGCTCTCCTTTTTGCAAATCTATTAATGCAAGGTCTACCGTTGCATAGCTATCCGAGTCGTCTTGTAAACTCATCATGTAGTGCAAGGTATGCATGGTTGTCTCTGGATCCATTTTCTTATGAAGGCACTCCCTCATAAACTGCATCACTCTCCTACTTTCTCTGTGTGCCTCTACATTATTGCCCATCCCATCTGATAAAATAACTGCTAATAACCCTGGGTGTAACTGAAAAACGGCATGCGCATCTCCCGAATAGATTGTATTTTTGCTAGAGGATGTAAAGATGTCGTGCGAAACACTAAATCGAACAGAAGACTTAAATGTTACTTGAATATGTTCATAGGGGTGATTAACCTCTTTCATCGTAGTTATTTCAAAAGGTTCCTTCCATAACTCATACAAGATTGGAATTATTAATCTTTCTCCTATCATTTTACCTCTTGCCTCTACCGGCAAACAGCAGACTACCTCCATCTGACCCACATCCATATTTAAAACATCTATTTGATAAAATGGGATATTGCATTGTTGGAATTTCTGTTTCACCTCTTCCTCCTGGGATGTATATAACGAAACATTGCTTTCTAAGTTGTTCATCAACTCACTCATGTGATTCCCCATGTCTCTTAGCTTTAAGGCAAACATTTTCTTACCGTGCTGCATTTCATAGGCCAGCTTTCTTTTTGCCTCTCTCTCCTTTAATTCGTGCATGATTTGTAATGGTTTAACGCACTTAAATTGCATTTTCTTTTCTAACTGTACTCTCGCTTTTTTAGGTTGCTCCTCCCATTGCTGAATTAGACTTGGTATGCCGTTTGATTTTGCCCCCCAACATTTTTCATAGTGAAAGCAAGACTGACAAGTTACTAGTGTTTCTACCCTCTCCTCGCTTGCTACTTTAGGTTCAAAGCGATCTGATATAAAACGCGTAATAAAATCCACAAAATGCTGAAATTCCTGTAGCTGATGATTCACCTTTTCCGTCATCCACTTCTGTCTTCTTAGTAAGACATGCGTTGTATCCGGATAAAGCTGGTCCTTCAAATCTTTAATCCATGCTGAAGGGATCATAAAAAAGATTAGCGAGGCAGCTACTAATGAGCCAATATAAACTGAATCTAAAGGTAATGTCCGATCGTATAGTAGAAAGAAAAAAGTAGCCCCAAGCATACTGAAGGCCTGCCAGAGCCTGCCAAACCTCTTATGCAGTCCAGCCAAGAATCCAGTCAATGCGTAAACCGCAATCATTCCACTAAAGCTTAAGGTAGAGATGCTTAATACCGTGCCCGCGAGGACTGCCACAACAGTAGAAAGTTGAACACCTCCTACCGCAGCAGCTACAGCAATTACTAGATGTGCAAGTATTAATGGAACGGAAACGTAACCAATGATGAAGGATGACATACCTGTAAGCACTAAAGCCCCTATTAATAAAGCAGAGCCCATCCTTTCCATTGTCCATTTTTTGTGAATTAGTTCGGGCAACGGGAGAAACAGCTGAAACAAAAAGATGGTCATGAACAAGCTCAATACCCCTTCGTAACCTATTGCTAACCAAACAGAAACTGGAACTGAGCCTCCATATGAAGCGAATTGCCAAAGTGACTGGATCAGTACAACATCTATTAATACAAACAAGGGAATAGGTATTTTATTTATCAGCTTCCTGCCTTGAAGCGTAAAAAACATACCCTGAAATACATGAATCATCAATTGCCCTAGTCCAAGCGTCAAGCTTCCTAATAGTGCTCCTGCAAATGTCCAAGGAATAAATCGTTGAAATCTTAAGCTAACCAATGCCCATATAGGTAAGAAAAATGGTACTGACGCTTCGAATAGAACAACCTGGGCTAAGAAAAATGAAAGTACAAAGAATGTCACCATTAATGTTAAGGTGACCTTTCTTGCTTGAATATTTTCAACTACCCTTCTCCATGTGAAACTTCTTTTTTGCTCTTGTTCGTAAATAGTTTTCATCTTGTATTCCTCCCTATTCAACTCATGTTCGAAGTATACCTACTGGATTTCAAAAAGTATGTCTCTTCCTGACAACACACTCAAAAACTTTTCGACCTGATCTACCACGTTTTGAAATTCCTAAATGATGAATGATGCATATGGTCCTATACCACCCGAAAATCAACGGATTCCTAGGTTATTATCTGCACATAAATTGTCAGTTTTTTTCGTAAATGAATATTTATAAATATCTTTTTAAAAAAGTATTGACACTTTGTCCAAACGCTTGTAATATGATATTTGTTGTTATAACGGCGGCCTAGCTCAGCTGGCTAGAGCGTACGGTTCATACCCGTGAGGTCGGGGGTTCGATCCCCTCGGCCGCCATTTATACGGCCCCTTGGTCAAGCGGTTAAGACACCGCCCTTTCACGGCGGTAACACGGGTTCGAATCCCGTAGGGGTCATCATAAAAAAGAGGTTGCATACATGCAACCTCTTTTTTGCTATCCTTTTATTAAAGGAGGCAGGAAAATGTTTAAGGAGAAAAGTGATCCACTTGTAGTAGCTGAGCATTTAATTCAGCAATACTTTCCTAATTGTCTAGGAGCTATTATAGCTGGGAGCGTCGTTCGAGGAGAAGGTACCTCCACCTCAGACTTGGATATTGTAATATTTGATGAGAACATTCCCACCTCTTATAGAGAGTCTCTATATTTAGACGGGTGGCCAATTGAGGTATTTGCCCATAATTTGAGCTCCTATAAGCATTTCTTTGAGGTGGATTGTGAAAGGGCTAAGCCATCCCTGCCAAAAATGGTCTCGGAGGGTGTAGTATTAAAGGGTCAAGCCGTATTATCCTCTATTCAAGAAGAGGCTCGTGAACTATTGTCGAATGGACCGATGGAATGGTCTAAAGCGACTATTACGATGAAACGTTATTTTCTTACAGATGTTTTAGATGATTTTATTGGCTGTACAAATACCCAAGAGGAGCTATTTGTCGTCCATTCCCTCTTAGACCTAGCCAGTGAATTTGTATTAAGAACCAATCGCCAGTGGATGGGTACGTCTAAATGGGGGTATCGGGCTTTGAAACAATTTGACGAATCATTTGCAAATAAATTTACAGATGCCTTCGATACCTATTATAAGCACCGCAATAAAGAGAAGATTGTCGAGATTGTCGAAGAACTTCTTGAGCCGTACGGAGGCCGTTTATTTGAAGGATTTTCTTTAGGTAAGCCTACCAGTGATATACACTAGGTATAGTTAATCAAATACAGCAGTTGGATATTTAATACACCTTGAATATTAATCTAGGATATTTATGTGAGTAAGTGAACACAAATCGTTCGCTTATTCGCTTTTTAAAGTTTTTAGAGCAGCGATTTCCGTTCCAGTCGGACGCTTTCCGCCGGCATGGCCTCAGCCTCCTCGTCGCTGCGCTCCTGCGGGGTCTTCACCTCATGCTATTCCGGCAGGAGTCGCCGCCTTCCACTTCAATCTACTCATTGTCCTTCTATTCCAAGATATGTTCTACATAATCAATATCCTATTAGCTTAGCATTTTAAGGCCAGACTAGAAGTAAGAAAATAATATCCCCTTCTCAATCCTTTATTTAGCGGCAGTATGCCAAACGAAATTTTAGCTCTTCTATTCTCTAAATAGCCACTTTAAACAGAGCTTTACTAATTATTAATTAATGTCGCCCACATAGACTGCTGTTTTTCCTTTCTCTATATAAGTAATGATATGTCCTCTCAATCCTTTAGGGTAAAAATTATATTCCATTAACTCTGCAACAGGTATCCACTCCAAGCCAATTTGTCCTTGGTCAAGAAAAGTAGATTGTGCGTAGTTTAATTCATCCACTTCTGTTAAAAATATAAATTCTGTCTGATGGTAATCTCCGTGTTTCTTGGAAAGCTCATGGTTCTTCCCAATATATTCTCTTACAAATATTAGATCTCCGATGGTAACCTCTGCACCTGCCTCTTCTCTACATTCTCTTTTAAGGGTTTCATGTAAATTTTCTCCTGGCTTTTGCCCACCACCCGGTAAAATAAAATAAGTATTATCATTTTCGTGGAGCTTAATAGTTAATAGTCTATTATTGTCCAAGATAATAGCCTTTGCTGAATTTCTAGTTATCATAAGAATCTCTCCTCCAATAAATACTATTTTTTATGTACCTAAAGAGCAAAACCCGTAGACCTTTTTAATTGGTCTACGGGATTTCGAAAAGTTTAGTTATTATAGTCCGGTGTCACTTGTTTTTGGTGATGTAGATCATGTTCGATGAAGTCGGCAAAATAATTACGTATGGTACTTGAATGGTCGCCAATGTAAAAGTATTTGTCCCATTCTACTTCATCAATTTTTTGAAGCTCTGCCATGATCGCTTCACGTTGCTTTTTTGCATGAGCAAGGGTTTCTTTAAATGTTTGTTCATGAGCAAGGGCCGCAGCTTTTGCATTGAAGTCTTCGAAATTCGGGTATGCTTGATGTTTTTCCCCTTCTTTCATTAAAGGTAGACGTTCCTGTAAGGTAAACTTGTCCCACTCTGCCAGATGCATAATGATCTCGTTTGGAGTCCATTTTCCTTCACGGTAAGGGGTATTAGCCTTTACTTCATCCATGACATCTAGATAATCCAACCAATCTAAATACTGTTGGTGTGCTTTTAGTATTTCTTCCTTAGTCATAGCATGCCTCCTAGTAATCTATTAGTATTCTTCCTTTTGTCGAAATAATTGTTCTATGTAAACTTTACCTCATTTAAGTGAATTTTGAAAACATTTACTATACAAAAAAGGCACTAGCAAAGCTAGCACCTTTTCACATCTATTAAACATTTTTTCTACCGATAAAACAGACAGCATGTTATCCTCGTTTTGCGCCTCTACCACCGCGTTTAGATTCAGTTGCGCGTTTTAACGTAGTCAAACGATCTTCACTATCCTTTAAGAATCTCGCCATTTTTTGCTCAAAATTCTCTTTGCTCGGACGATCACGATCGTTCGGGCGGTTGTTACTGCGTGGACGCTGAGGACGTTCTGGTCTCTCTGGTCTTTCTGCTTGTGGCTTTGCTTTACGAATAGATAAGCCGATTTTGCCATCCGCTTCAACATTCATCACTTTAACTTCTACCATGTCGCCCACTTTTAAATGATCATTAATATCCTTCACATAGTTATCTGCAACTTCACTAATGTGAACTAGACCAGTTGAGCCTCCTGGAAGCTCGACAAATGCTCCGAAGTTAGTGATTCCTGTTACTTTACCTTGTACCTTGCTGCCTACTTCAATTGACATAAAAAAAATGCTCCTCCTTAAAATTTAAGCGGTCCTTAAAAAATGAATTTGTATATTTTTTTATACATATCCTATCTTTTATTATAGCTAACAAAAAAAGAGTGTCAACAAGACCACTCTCTTCAAATTGTTTTTTTTTAATTTACTTATCTTTTTCCTCTGGAAGAGAGAAGATAATTTCGCCTTCTTCTGAAAGGAAAAACTCTTTTCTTAATAGTTTTCCGATGTAGTCGTCATCATTTAACTTGGAAATTTGGATTTTCAGCATTTCTTGGTCTTCTTGAACTTTTGCTAGTTCCTCTTCTACCTGGAGCTGCTGTTCCTTTTTCTCAGCCAACGTTTGATGACTGTTCACGAGGGTCATTATTAGAAATCCAGTTACCGCTATTGAAACGATAAAGAAAGCAGCCAATCGTCTAAATAATCGTACTTTTTTAGATTTAATACGAGATTCGCGACGCTGAACAGAGCGTAAATAATCTGTATTTATAGATGCCACTTGTTTTTCGTATGGTTCTTTTTGTATTTGTCTCTGTCTCACATCGTTCTCTCCTATCTTTTCTTATATTTTTTCTTATCTTTTTGGTATCTTTTATTATAACTTATTTTTGGCAATTTCTGTAGTGCCAATAGCTTTAATTTTTTGTACGGAGCACGGAATGGTTTTATTATTAAACTGATAATAAATATGACAAAGGATATAATTTTTCCAAGAATCCTTAAAATGGTCCTAATTATGAACCAAATTGGTTTTACTATTAAACGCAAAAAGATTCTTCCAGCTAACCGAAAGACGGGCTGAAAAAATAACTGGTAAAGGAGGATTCCTAACACTTGAGCAAGTGGATCATAAATTCTCCATATTCCGTCCCGTACACTATAAAGAATATAAAAGGTCGCTAGTCCCATCAAGATCCAAACGATTATTTCTATAACAACCTGGTATTTAAAAACAAAGGAACGCTTAGGAGTATGCTCCGTTATAAAGCGCGTTCCTTCTATTACAGCGCCAACTAATATACCACTGCCAATCATTAGCATTAAACTATAAAACTGTAGAGAAAGCGTCATCCGAATAATTTATGAAGTAATCCTCTAGCACCATCTGAACTTTGTTCCTCATCATACTCCATAGCTCGCACAATGCCCTCCAAAGTTAGCAGTCCTTTATCAACATCTAGATGGACAATCTTCAAGTCCTCTCCTTTAATATGAAGGGTTCCTTGAGATGTACGTACATAGAATTCTTGCTGATCAAATCGTTCGATTGCTTTTACAGATGTTAGGTCCATTCTTTTACGGTTTCTAAGTGAAATTAAATGATCCCCCGACGGAATTGTGATAGTTTGATTCTCTGCTTGATATTGCATATACTCTCTCCTCTCCTTGTCCTAATCTATTGTATGCTCCATATAAAAAAAGCATGACTCCATCTCATACTTTTTTTAAAAGAATTTATTATTAATAGATTTAGCGCTGGAAAGAAAGACTATTAGCTTCCAACTTATACGTAGTCCTTTAATACCCAGATAATCTTTCGCTTAATCTTCGTCGTCTATGAACTGAGGATCTACCTTTTCTAATCTCTCTTCTTTAATAATAGTGAACATGGATGCAGCCTCATCTTTTTTGGCGGAGTCTTTTATACCGTCCACTGAAGCTGTCACAACCTTTTGGCCAAAACGAATAGATAATTCATCTCCAACCTTTACGTCTGAACTGGCCTTTGCCACCTTACCATTAATGGTAATACGTCCTTGATCTGCTACTTCTTTTGCTAATGTTCTTCTTTTAATAAGCCTTGAAACCTTTAGAAATTTATCTAATCTCATACCCTCACTGCCTCTCTAATTTTTTGGCATCCTTCCAAAACTGGTCAAGCTCTTCTAAGTTATAATCTTCAAAGCTCCCTCTGTCTTGGTGAACACATTGCTCTACATATTCAAATCTTCTTTTAAATTTTTGATTGGCTTGCATCATGGCAAGCTCTGGAGATAGTCCGTAAAAACGGGCTAAATTCACCACTGTAAATAATAAATCTCCCAACTCATCTGTTTGTGCTTCTTGATCATTAGTTGAGAGCTCCGCCTTCCACTCCTGCAGCTCTTCCTCAAACTTCTCCCAAGCTCCAGAAACATCTGGCCAGTCAAAGCCTACTTTGGCAGCTTTTTTTTGATAATTAAAGGAGGTCAATAGAGACGATTCCGTTCTTAATTCGTTCTCTAATAAAGTTTTGGATGATTTCTTACCTTCTTTTTCTTTTATCTCCTGCCAATTACTTAATACTTGTTCTGTACTATTTGCTTCTACCTCTCCAAAAACATGCGGATGTCTTCGAATCATTTTTTCAGTTATGGAAGCTAATACATCTTCTAAACTGAAGTAACCATTGTCTTCCCCAATTTGAGCATGTAAGAGAACCTGTAAAAGTACATCACCAAGCTCTTCTACAATATGATCATCATCTTCCTCATCAATTGCTTGAAGTAACTCGTATACCTCTTCGACCGCATATTTTTTCAAAGTTGTGTGAGTCTGTTCCTTATCCCAAGGACATCCATTTGGACCTCTCAGCTGAGCTACTACTTCTCGAAGAGTTTGCCATTCCTTTACGCGACTTTCCTTTTCAGGAATTGGTGGAACGTATAAGGTAGTTAAATTGTTTAGTTCCATTTCTCGATCTAGTTCAAATAAGGGTACCTTTTTCAATACTTCCTCCGATGAACCTGCCGCTGTCACTATGGTTACCTCGAAATCGTCCGGATACTTTTCCATTAGTGTTAGCTTCACTTCTGAGGCACTAAAAGAATCATAAACCTGACCTATTAAAACATGAGAATTCATCTGTATGTCATCTCGCTTAAAGCTCGTTCCGTCTAATAATTGAAATCCTTCTATAGGGTCAATTCGAAGAGCACCAAAAATAGGGTCTAGAAAACTTTGCCCACCTTCAATGCGAATCTTTGCCTTGCCTTGTTTTTCAGCCTGCACCAGTAATTGTACTGTTTGCTCTGCAACTAACGGATGGCCAGGAACAGCATAAATGATTGGATTTACAGCTGACAGCTTTAAAATATTTTCCACTATCTCTTTATACACATTTTCAAATTGATCATTCTTTTCATAAATAGCATCGAAGCTAGTCCATGTTACGCCCTCTGTTTGGAGCTCTTGAAGAACTGGATGCTGTTCTGTACGAACATATAAATGGGTTGCATTTTTTAACTTTTTATAAATCCCTAGTGGGAGCTGATTTAAATCACCTGCCCCTAGTCCGATTATTGTGATCTCGTGCATCATTTCACAACCTTACTTTTCTTTATTTAGCCAAAGCTGAAGCTTGGCCATTCTTCTTCCAAAGGGAAGTAAGAACCACTCTTTTTCTGCAATTACTCGTTTTTTTGTCAATAAAAAGATAAAAACTGCAGCACCAAGCATTACCGAACTAAGTGAAATTACCACTGCCTGTGTCCTGCTAGATAGACTGCCCTTTGGAAGACTATCTATAAGCCTAGTATAAGCAAAAACGATGACGAACATAGCGACTGATGCCTGAGCTACGCCCATATAGAAACTATTCGGAGCAAAGCGTAATTTCCATTGTTTCTTAAAGTAAAGCAACATTAATATAACTGCAATCGCTAAACTAATATTACCCGACCAGGCAGCACCTAATACACCATAACTAGGTATTAGTATACCGTTTAATATCCATTTGCAGCCTACACAGAGTAATAAGATTAGGGTTGGAATCCTTACCTTACCTCCTCCTTGGAGCATGGCCATTAGCGTCAATATTAAAGACATCCATATAATCTGCAAGGAAAATACCATGAGAGTAATAGATTCTGCACGTGTTTTAAATAGCATTTCATTTAGAAATGGTAGTACCGCAATAAGACCCATTGCTGCAGCAACTCCAAATGTAAAGGCTACTCTAAACGTCAGCTGCATAAACGGTTGTGCAGTTCTTCCTTTGTCTTTGTTTAATCGATGTGCAACAAGAGGTACGATGGAAAGAGAAAGAGTAGATGCTATGACAATACCGAGCTGCACAAGAGGTTGGCCTCTATCATATATGCCTTTTTTCTCCATAGCCTCTTGTCTACCTATCCCATTTTCTATTAGCAATTGAAATACCGTAAAAGAGTCTACCAGTTGAAGAAGTAAAAACAGCAATGCACTTATACTTGCACTTATACTTAGCATCGTCAATTGCTTTACAATGGGCCATGCTGGTACCGATCCTAAATTATCTTCCATATGTGTTTTCTTTGTTATCTTCCAGTAGACTATACCTAAGAAAACTACTCCTCCCAGCTCTCCAGCAACTGCTCCATACATCGCCATACTGCCTGCTTTATATAAATCCAGACTGTTTAAGAGAACCAACCAAGTACCCAGTAGAATAACCGAAACCCGTATTGCCTGTTCTAATACCTGAGCATAAGCAATCGTCCCCATGCGTCCTTCTGCTTGAAACTCTCCTTTTAGAACTGCCAAAAGTGGCATAAGCAGAATGACGTAGGATCCTGCTCTTAAAAGCTGTCCTAGTTGGACATCCCCCATAAAACTACCTAATAAGTTTGCACCGAAAAATAAGAATAGAAAAAATACAATAGAAATAATTCCGATATAATAAAAAGCAATTTTTCTTATTTTGGGGATTGCAAAGGTTTTCCCAGTCGCTTTATAATCAGACAAAATTTTGGAGAGTGCTATGGCAAAGCCAAAAGAAGTCCACGTAGTAATAATCGCTATAAAAGGATAAACCTGTTGATAAATATAAAAGCCTTCATCGCCGACTAGGTTTTGAAAGGGGACGCGATAAACTGCACTAAGTAGTTTAACAATAATTGCTGCTACCGTTAGCATGGCCGCACCCTTCATATACGTTTTCATATTCCAATCATTACTCATTTTCAAAATCCTTCTTCCATCCAGCAATAGCACTATTATACATGAATATAAAGAATCCTTCCTCTTGTACAAGAGGAAGGTTCATTTAGTTTTCCATTTGTTTTGCTAAGAAATTCGCAGCTGTTTCAATAGCCTTCATTTCTGCTTCTCCGATAAAGTGCACTTTAGAGAATAGGAATATAGCTCCTATTGGATCACCAGAAGCAATGATTGGGGCGATACAGTAGGATTTAACAGTCTCAACTATTCCTGGAACCCACTCTACTGAGTTTTCATGCTTTTCCACTACCATCGTTCTGTTATTTACTACATCTTCCACGTCGGAGCTTAAACGACGTTTTAAATAATCTTTTTTAGATAATCCCGCTGCAGCAATCATTTCATCGCGATCACTAATAAGCACTGGTGTACCTAACGTTTCATAAAGTGTTTCAGCATACTCTTTTGCAAAGTCTCCAAGCTCACTGATTGGAGAATATTTTTTTAGGATAATTTCTCCTTCTCGGTCTGTAAAAATTTCTAAAGGATCTCCTTCACGTATACGAAGGGTTCTACGTATTTCTTTTGGAATTACAACTCTACCTAGATCATCAATTCTACGTACTATGCCTGTTGCTTTCATGTAATGTGTGCCTCTCTTTCGACAGAATGGAAATAAAAGTTCATTTCTGCCATAGTATGCCTCACATTACCCAATAATATGCAATACGTTAATTTACTTCTAGTTTCTTTTTTGATTTAGGTAATAAACTCATTATTTCTTCTAATACATCAAATGGTTTTACCTTACCTATTTTACGTTCATCTATTGTCACAACTAAGCTGCCCTTATCTACATTAAAGCCTACAGCGCGACCAAACTTCATCGTCTCCTCTAACAATAAGGCTCCATCAATAGATTGAGTTCCTGCCTCACTAATTCTAATGGATGTTACTTTATTGGCTTCTTTAATAGATTCTACTCCAGCAGCTTTACCCCATACCTTCATACGACCAATTCTGAGAAGTATTTCCGTTTCTAGAGGCATATCTCCAAAGCGGTCCTGTAATTCTTCTACAATGTCCATATACTCTTCTTCTGTTTCCATAGCCTTTACTCGCTTATACATTTGGATTTTTTGGTATCCATCCGCAATATATTCATCTGAAATATAAGCTTCTGTTCCTAAAACTATTTCAATGTCTATTACTTCTTCTTTTTTGTTTCCAGTTTGTTTTTCTTGAATAGCTTCTTCTAGCATCTGCGTATACAAATCAAACCCAACCGAGTCAATAAATCCATGCTGCTGGGAGCCAAGTAGGTTTCCCGCTCCTCGGATAGATAAATCTCTCATTGCTATCTTGAAGCCCGATCCAAGCTCTGTAAATTCCTTAACCGCCTGTAACCGTTTTTCTGCTACATCCGTTAATACTTTGTCCCTTTGATACATCAGATAGGCATAAGCGACACGATTAGAACGGCCAACACGCCCACGTAACTGATACAGCTGCGATAACCCCATCTTATCTGCATCGTGGATGATTAACGTATTAACATTTGGTATATCAATTCCCGTTTCAATAATGGTTGTTGTAACAAGGACGTCATACTCGCCCTCTAAGAAGCTAATAATAACAGACTCTAGCTCTGTTTCAGACATTTGCCCATGTGCATAGCCTACTCGAGCAGTCGGGACTAACATTTGAATCTCATCAACCTTGCGAGTAATATCCTCTACTCGGTTGTATAGAAAAAATGCCTGTCCTCCTCTAGCAAGTTCTCTTTCAATAGATTCTCTAACTAAAGCCCCGTTATATTCCATTACATAGGTTTGCACTGGAAAACGATTTTTAGGTGGTGTTTCAATGACGGATAAGTCACGGACACCAATCATCGACATATGAAGTGTTCGCGGAATTGGAGTAGCAGTAAGTGTTAAAACATCTACATTTGTTTTAAGCTGCTTAATCTTTTCTTTATGCTTAACTCCAAAACGTTGCTCTTCATCGACTACTAAAAGTCCTAAATCCTGGTACTCTACATCCTTGGATAGGATGCGGTGAGTTCCAACTACTATATCTACTAGGCCTTTTTTTAGTCCAGTAATCGTTTCAGCCTGTTGTTTTTTTGTTCGGAATCGACTCAACATTCCCACCTCAATGGGGAAATCTTGAAAACGTTCAAGCATCGTTTCATAATGCTGTTGAGCAAGAATGGTTGTAGGACATAGGAATGCTACTTGTTTTCCTTCCATCACCGCTTTAAAAGCAGCACGAATCGCAACCTCGGTTTTACCATAGCCTACATCACCACAAACAAGACGATCCATTGGCCTTGGCTTTTCCATGTCTCGTTTAACCTCTTGAATAGTCCTTAGCTGGTCTTCTGTTTCCTCATACGGGAAAGCCGCCTCAAAGGTTTGCTGCATCTCTCCATCAGGTTCAAATGCATACCCAACCTCAGCTTCACGTTTGGCATAGAGCTTGATCAGCTCATCTGCAATGTCTTGAACAGCTGCAGAAACTTTGGATTTTGTTTTCTTCCAGTCTGTTCCCCCTAGTTTATGAAGCTTTGGATCCTTTTCTCCCGAGGCAACATACTTTTGGATAAGATCTATTTGATCTACCGGGACATATAGTTTATCTTCGCCTCGGTAACGAATATGCAAATAATCCTTATGAATGCCGTTTACAAGCAAGGTTTCAATTCCTATATATTTCCCTATCCCATGATGGATATGTACAACATTGTCTCCAGGCTTTATTTCTGAATAGCTTTTAATACGTTCAGCGTTCGTTACTTTTTGAGTACGAGTTTTTTTCTTACTCTTTTGCTTAAACAATTCAGAATCAGTTATTACCGCTATTCTTTGAAGGGGTAGCTCAAAACCTGCTTCCAGATCTCCCTCTATGATAAATATTCCTGGTTCACTTAAATCCTTTGTAGACGTACCTATCTGGGAAACTATCTCGTAATCTTCTAGAACAGCATGAACTTTTTGAACACGTTCTTTCCCGTCTGCTAAAATGATTACTCTAAATTTTCCTTGAGCAAATCTCTCGGTTTCGTTTTTTAGCAAATGCATTTGTCCATGGAAGTTTTGCATCGGCTTACAAGAAATACTCATCGCTTTCTTTATAACGATGCCAGAAAAGGTACGTGAAAATAAGGAAAGATACACCTTATAGTTAGCAAGCATTTGGATAATTTCTTTCAAGTGGTAAGAAGGTTTTACGCTATGAACAGTCTTCCCTTCTTCCAAGAGGGAAAGATACCAATCGTTTTCTTCTTTTTCCAAAGTCTCTGTTACTTCTTGAATTCTTCCAAGCTCATCGAACATAACAATTCCATTTGGATCAAAGTAACTTCCTAAAAAACTATCTTCTTCTATCAAGGAGATGTATTTCATAAACTCCTTTGGCTGTTCTCCCTGCTTTAAAAGCTCTATATCCTGTTGAATATTTTGATAAAACTTTTCCTTAATGTCTGATAGCTTTACTTTTTTCAAGCTTTCGGATAATGCCTCCTCAAGCTTTTGTGCAAGAGCCATTTTTTTCTCTTTCGTTAATACGTATTCTGTCGCCGGTAAAATACGAACATTCTTCCATTTTTTTAATGAGCGCTGATCCTCTGCTGAAAAGGTTCGAATGGAGTCAATCTCCGTATCAAACAATTCTATCCGAATAGGATCTTCCAAGTGTAGCGGATAAATATCTATAATACCGCCTCTTAATGCAAACTCTCCTGGGGTTGTTACCATTGGCTGACGGGAATAGCCCATATCTATTAAGCTTTGTAGGAAATTGTCTAATAGAAGATCCTCTCCCTCGTTAAGAGAGATCGAGCTATTTTTCCAATCCTCCACACTCCCCATTCGCTTTTTAAGACCAGAGACAGGAACTATATAGACACCTTTTTTTATATTTAGCATATGATCTAATGCCTCTAAGCGTTGTGCACGCAACTCCGGGCTGGCTATAGATATATCTGCAGCTATCAATTCATCGGCTGGGTATAAACGAACTAGTTCTTCTCCAATTAGCTTCACTAAATCCTCTGTAAGCTTTTGAGCGTGTAAAAGGTTCGGTGTCACTATCATAATTGGCCTATCTAATTCCTTATGAAGCATTTTAGTAAAAACTGCCCGCGCGCTACCTGAGAGACCTGTGACTAGAGCTTGGTCTATACCATTCTCTAAATCTTTCACTAGCTTTTGTATTTGTTTATCTTCGATTAACACATTACTTAGTAATTCCATTTTCACCCACCCTTATCTAATAAATAAACAAACGATATATGCCACCCAATTAAAAACAGAAAAAGGCTTTGAGCACGAAGTGTGCCAAAGCATCTACTGTATCCATTTTTTTAATGCGTAATAGCTAGGAAACTTTTGCAAAGATGTTTGACACTCTTCACAAATACACTGTATCGTATAATCTCCCTCAGCTCCCGTTTGTATATATATGTGTTGTTCTTCTGGTTCAATATTGTGTTTTTGCAGAAAAGCGTCGTCTATGGAATCGAATGGTAGCTGACCTACTTCTGTTTCACAATGGCGACATCTATAACGAATCGGCATAGCCATTAACCCCCTTTTTAGGAAGTATAGGCTTTTACTTCAACTTTTATGCACCATTAAAAACATTCATTACTTCTAGAAAGCTCTTAGCAAACCATTGTTCGCATGCATCTGCGCTCTTTTTGATTGCCAGATTAATTTCAGGTTTTTCTTCGTCGGTAAAGTTAGAGAGAACGTAATCAGGAACCTTCATCCCATTTCTCGGACGATCAACTCCTATTCGAATACGATTGAACTCCTGTGTACCTAAATGTTGGATGATTGACTTAATCCCATTATGACCTCCAGCGCTACCCTTTTGACGAAGTCTTAACTTTCCAGCTTGTAGATCTAAGTCATCGTAAATAACGACCAGTTCCTCATCCTCTACATCAAAATAGTTCATCATTGGAATAATGCATTCTCCCGACAAATTCATGTAAGTTAAAGGCTTTAAGAGCATTACTTTTTCAGTCCCAATATGCCCGGTCCCATACATTCCATTAAATTTAGATTGGTTGAGGGGAATATTTAGCCGGGTTGACAGTTCATCTATTACATGAAAACCAATATTATGTCTTGTTCCTTCATACTGCTTGCCTGGATTTCCTAGGCCAACGATCATTTTCATTACTTTCCATTCCTTTTAACCATATTTCTTTTATTTTAACATAAGAGGGATGAGTAAAGCCCATAAATCAGTTTGTTCACTTGGAACATCACCTTCTTAAACAAAAGAATGGAACCCAGTTCCTAAACTAATAATTGTATCTTTGCATAACTAAAGACGAGAAGATTAAACATCATTCTCGTCTTTAGGATTGCTTTCATAATTTTAGTAGGGACTCACCCAATAACTTTATTCCTCTGAGGATGCTTCTTCTGTTCCTTCGGCATCTGCATCAGTTTCTGTTTCATTATCCGATTCTGTCTCAACTCTTGGAGCCGATACAGTGACTAACGTATAATCGTCGTCTTCAACAATTTTATAATCTATCTTTTCTCGAACGTCTCCAACTGTTAGAGTATCACCGATTGCGACATTAGTTACATCTACATCTATAGAATCAGGAATATCGGAAGGTTTTACAACAACTGTAAGCTCTCTGTTTGGCTGTTGAAGCAATCCACCCTCAGACACACCTACAGAAGTTCCAGTAGTGTTAACGGTTACACTCACTTCTAATTCTTCCTTCATGTTGATGGCTAGAAAATCGGCATGAATGATTTGAGCCTTCAATATATTCATTTGATAATCATTCAATACGACGTTAAGAGATTGACCATCTACATCAATTTTCATTACGCCATTTCTACCAACCTCACGTAATGTTTTAACTAAATCTTTTTCATCTACTGCAATAGACTGCGATTCAGTTTTAAAACCATATACTACTGCTGGTATATATCCGCTATTTCTTAATTTAGTATTGTTTTTATGTTCTCTCTTTTGCGCTTTAATAATTGTAGCCATAAATAAAATCATCCTCCCGAGTTATTGGTAACTAAAGATAAGATACCCCTCGGAAGGATGATTCAAACATTTATAAGATTAATCAAACAAAGTACTTACAGATTTTTCTTCAAATACACGAACAATTGCATCACCTAATAATTTTGCAACTGATAGCTCTTTGATTTTTGGTGAATGCTTATCTTCTGGTAATTGAATTGAATTTGTAATAACCAATTCTTTAATAACAGAGTTATCAATACGATCAATTGCTGGTCCTGATAGTACTGGATGTGTACAACATGCATATACCTCTTTTGCACCGCTTTCCATTAAGGCCGCAGCAGCAATCGATATAGTTCCCGCAGTATCAATAATATCATCGATTAAAATTGCCGTTTTTCCTTCTACATTACCAACGATGTTCATTACTTCTGCAACATTAGGGCGTGGACGTCGTTTATCAATAATAGCAATTGGCGCTTTCAAACGGTCAGCCATTTTACGTGCGCGAGTAACTCCACCGTGGTCAGGTGAAACAATAACAACTTGAGATGGGTCTAGGTTTTTCGTTAAGAAGTAGTCAGATAGAATAGGCACAGCTACTAAGTGATCTATTGGAATATCGAAGAAACCTTGGATTTGTGGTGCATGCAAGTCTAAAACAATTGCTCGAGTTGCTCCGGCAGAAGTGAGTAGATTAGCTACAAGCTTGGCTGTGATTGGCTCACGAGCACGAGCTTTTCTGTCTTGTCGAGCATATCCGTAATAAGGTAGTACAACGCTTACGGTACGAGCAGAAGCACGTTTAACTGCATCTAACATGATTAATAATTCCATTATATTTTCGTTAACAGGACCTGAAGTGGATTGGACAATAAATACGTCACATCCACGTATGCTCTCTTCGATATTAATTTGGACTTCGCCATCGCTAAATCTTGTTACTGTACTTTTACCTAGCGGAACTCCAACCTCTTTAGCAATCTCTTCGGCTAATTTCTTATTTGAATTAAGCGTAAATATTTTTAGTTTGGCATTTTCATATCGATGAGTCATGATAATCCTCCTGAATAGTAAGTGGTTATTTTAGATTGAGTTTGTTTACGTAGCCTTCTTTGTTTTCTTGTCGAGCACGACCAATAGCCAGGGCTTCACCTGGAACATCCTTAGTAATCGTGGATCCTGCAGCTATATATCCTTTTTTACCGATCGTTACAGGTGCAATGAGATTGGAATTGCATCCAACAAATGCATCGTCTTCAATTGTTGTTACAAATTTATTTTTACCATCGTAATTAACTGTAATTGCTCCACAACCAATATTTACGTTAGTCCCAATAGATGCATCCCCCATATAACTAAGGTGAGAGATTTTACTTCCATTGCCAACTACTGATTTTTTCACTTCCACAAAGTTACCAATTTTAACTTGGTCGCCCAGTTCAGAATCAGGTCGTATATGCGCGAATGGCCCCACTGTAGTATGGTTACCAATTTCGCTAGATAATACTACTGAAGAGTGGATGGTTGTTTCATCACCAATGACGCTAGAGACTATATGGCTATTTGGGCCAATTGTACATTTTTCCCCAATAATAGTCTTGCCCTCAATGATAACTCCTGGTTGTAAAACAGTGTCAGAGCCAATGGTTGCTTCACTGCTTATATATGTACTTTGAGGGTCTATAATAGTTACCCCTTCACGCATATGGTGATTGGCTATTCTAGCACGCATAATTTGTTCAGCCTGTGATAGTGCTACACGATCATTAATACCAAGGGTTTCATCAAAGTCTTTCGCTGCATATGCAGAAATAACTTCTCCATCTTGTTGTAAAATCCCAATAACATCAGGTAAATAATACTCACCTTGAGTATTTTCATTTTTTACTAATTTTAATGATTTAAATAATGCTTCGTTGTCAAAGCAGTAGGTACCAGAGTTAATTTCTTTGACAAGCTTCTCTTCAGAATTTGCATCTTTGTCTTCTACTATAGACTTAACATTCCCTTGCTCGTTACGAATAATTCTTCCGTATCCGGTAGGGTTATCCGCTATTGCAGTCAATATAGTAGCTTTTGCATTTGTTTCTTTGTGATGTTGAAGCAATTCCTTAATAGTTTCAGCTGTTATTAGAGGAGTATCGCCACAGACAACAATAGTTGTTCCTTTCAGGTTAGAAAGAACTTCTTCTGCTTGTAAAACAGCGTGCGCTGTACCTAGTTGCTCCGATTGTAAAGCATATTCGCTTCGGCTTCCAAGCTTACTTTGTACAGTTTCAGCCCCATGACCAACAATGGTCACAATTTTTTCTACCCCAACCTGATCCATGTTATCAATAACATGTTCTACCATTGGTTTTCCACACACAGGATGTAATACTTTATATAGACTAGATTTCATACGAGTGCCTTTACCAGCTGCCAAAACAACTGCATAGGTATTTGTCATTTGATATTCCCTCCAGTGGGCTAATTTCCTCTTTTGACTATATAGGAAATGAGGGTTTTTTTCAAGGAATTATCTCTTGACAAATACATGACAAAACAAGTAAGATATATATTTTTTTGTTGAATCGTACTTTATTTTTATATAATAATCCTGAAATATTAAAGTGAATAAGACATATTTGCTCTTCGATATTAGTTTTCCACTTTAAGACCTTTAACCAGTAATTGGATTGAGAAGTGCCTACAGGGAATACTAATTGATATTACTTTACACTAGGGAAATATCCTAGCAAACATATAATTTATGATACAAGTTTTAAACCCACCGCTGCTCCTAAAATCATTCCTATAAAAATTAGTCTTTTTAAATCTTTTGATTCTCCATAATAAACCATGCCCAAAATTGCTCCTCCAGAGGCTCCAATGCCTGTCCAAATAGCATATGCTGTTCCCATAGGAAGAGTTTTCATGGAATAGGCAAGAAGAAGAAAACTTGCGCCAAATCCCACAATTAAAAGTACTACTGCTTGCCAGTTGCGATCTTTATGCAATTTACTTATCATTGCTACTCCAAACATTTCAAATATGCCTGCAAAAATTAAAGCAACCCACGCCATTAGGATTCACCCCTTACCCGTACTTTGTCCTTCGTAACTATTTTTAAGCCTATTACCCCTATTAATAGGAGTAAGATTAAGAGTACCTTTTCTACTTTAAACGGTTCGTTAAAGAAGAGTATCTCAGAAAAAACAGTACCAGCTGTTCCTACTCCCACAAAGATTGCATAAACCGTTCCTACAGGAAGTTTTCGACCAGCCATAATCATCAAATAGAAACTGATAAATATAGAAATAATGGTCCCCGTCCATGTCCAAAAATCCTCTGCATGCTTTAACCCAATCACCCAAAAAACCTCAAAAAATGCAGCAATAAATACTTTTATCCATGCTTTATCCATCTAAAGGACACCTCCAATGTTATTTTCAAAATAAAAAAGCCTAAGAGAAACTAATAAACAGTTTCTCCCAGGCTTTTATCCTTCCGTGGCACAGCGCAAAGCTGTGAGTTCTCTCTCGGTCCAGACCAACATAAATGTTGCGGAACCCTAGAAAACATTTAAAGTATTTTATTTATTGAATAGTATATCGTAGTCTATGAATAAAGTAAAAAGTAAGTGCGAGGTTCAAATTTACTTAAACTATTCTTCAATACAACGAAAGTTTGCTTTAAAAACGATTTCTTAGAAGCTAGTTTTATATAGTTGCTTCTTCTACTTCTGCTATTACATCATCACTTAAATGATAGGCATATAACACGGCATCCTGAATTTTAGAACGTGTGCCTACATTAATAGGGTGAGCGATATCCCGAAACTCCCCTTCAGGTGTACGCTTACTTGGCATAGCCACAAATAAACCTGCGTTTCCTTCAATGACTCTAATGTCATGAACCACAAACTCATTATCTAATGTTATAGAAGCGATTGCCCTCATACGCCCATCTGTTAATACTTTACGCAATCTCACATCTGTCACTTCCATATAATCTCTCCTTCCCCCTAGTTGCAAATATCTATAATAACTTACTATTCCACAAAAATTTAAAAAATCCTTCTTTGTTTTAGAATATTTTTAATATTAAATACATTAGGAATCTATTAAGAAAGGGTCTAAAGGGGGAGATGCTTAAAAACTATGTGATATAAGAGGAATTTAAATATAAATAAGTAAAGCTTTGTAACTTTAATCATAGTTTTAGACTAAAATTCTAAATCAGAAAGTAGAATTGATTTCCGCGCCAGCCGCACGCTTTCCGCAGGGGGAGCGATAAGCCATCACCCATCGCTGAAGCGCGTGGTTGCGATGTCTTATCTGTCTCCTCCTCCCGCAGGAGTCGGCGTCTGTCGCTCCAATCAATAAATGGAAACCACTTTCATTCGTCGATAAAGCGCTTTTTATACACTTATTACATAAACACTTCACAATCTATTTAAGTTCAATAGCTATTATAATTATTAACTTCTATTCAAATGACTTGGAGTTTGGCTAAGTTATAAAAATACAAATAAAAAAGCACATAATTTCCGAAGAAAACATGTGCTGAGCTATTAAATAACGGCAATTACTTCAATTTCTACTTTAACATCTTTAGGCAACCGAGCAACCTCAACTGCGGAACGAGCTGGTTTATGATCACCGAAATGCTTTTCGTAAGCAGCATTAAATTCAACAAAATCATTCATATCTTTTAAAAACACAAGTGTTTTTACTACTTTAGATAAGGATGAACCAGCTTCAGCTAATACGGCTTCTAAGTTAGCAAACACTTGGTCCGTTTGTTCGGTAATGGATCCATCGATAACTTCGCCGCTTGGTGTTAATGGTATTTGACCAGAGCTATAAAACATACCGTTGACTACCATACCTTGTACGTATGGACCTATTGCAGCCGGAGCATTATTCGTTGATACTATTTTCATTTAATTTTCCACCCCTCGTAAAATAATTTCCCTCAGTTAAAGCTATCGTACCGTCTTTTTCATTTACTTCATGTAATTTTAATAAAGACAAGTAATCCTTCACTAATTGTTCCCCCGTATGCTCTGCTTCAACTAAGACGGCTATACCCGCAAGCTCACAGTTAAATTCCTCAAGTAAGCTTTTCATACCATTAATAGTTCCGCCAACTTTCATAAAGTCATCGGTAATTAGCACTCTTTGGCCTTTTTCCATACTTCTTTTGGAAAGTACCATTGTTTGAATTCTTCGTGCTGAACCAGAAACATAATTGATACTTACAGTGGGTCCTTCGGTAACCTTACTATCTCGTCGTACAACTACTACAGGCACATTTAAGTGTCTCGCAATTGCATGAGCAATAGGAATACCTTTTGTGGCAACAGTCATAATCGCATCAATTTTTTGATCTACAAATGCAGATGCAAATAACTTTCCTATCTTATTCATAAGCATCGGTTCACCCAAAAGGTCAGTCATATACAAATAACCACCAGGCAACAGACGTTCCGCTTTAGAGAGTTGATCCATCAATTCCTGAGCAATCTTCTTAACATCTTCGTCTGTCATTGTAGGAATAAATTTTACTCCCCCTGTTGCTCCAGGTACAGTGACAAGAATACCTTTGCCTCTTTCCTCAAATGTTTCTTTCACTATTGTTAAATCTTCGCTTATAGAAGATTTTGCAGACTGGTACAACGCAGCAAAATAAGTTAAAGGAATTAATGTATGTGGATGCTCCATTAAATATTGAGTCATGTCCACTAACCGTTCACTTCTTTTCCATTTCATCATTTTCACCTCTAATCACGAATGTTTTATACAAAACTTACCACAATTATACGTGTTTAAGCAAGTGGTTCTCTATCTCCCATTAGCCTAACTGCATACACCTCATCACAGAACCCGCGTAACCCGTTATATATTCTCTGTACGCGTGATTCTTGGTTTACGAGCCCGAAAACAGTTGGGCCACTACCACTCATAAGTACGGCATCAGCACCGAAACGTTGCATCTGCTCTTTTAGGTTAGCTACCTCAGGATATAGTTTTAGTGTTACATCCTCTAAGACATTCCCTAAGGAGTTGCACATTAAATCATAATCCTTGTTCTTAATAGCTTTCACCATGGTTGTTGTTTTCGGATGAACTATTTGATCAATTTTTAGATTCCCATAAATATCTGCAGTAGATACCCCTAATGTTGGTTTAGCTAGTATAACCCAACAGTTAGCGGGCGCTGGAAGTTCTTGAATCTTTTCTCCACGACCGGTAGCCAATGCGGTCCCACCGTACACACAAAATGCCACATCTGAGCCTATCTTTGTTCCAATTTGAGCCAGCTCATCTAATGTGAGATTTAACCCCCACAGAACATTAAGCCCCTTTAAAGTTGCCGCTGCATCACTACTCCCACCGGCGAGACCTGCCGCAACTGGTATATTCTTTTCAATTTTAATAGAGACACCAGCATTCACCTTATAAGTCTCTTTAAGTATTTTTGCCGCTTGAAAGGCAAGATTACGATGATCATTTGGAACAAAACGATCAACTGAAATAATATGTATAGCTCCATCTTCTCTTATTTCTAGCCCGATGCGGTCTGCTAAATCCACAGTTGTCATAATCATTTCCACTTCATGATAGCCATCAGGGCGTTTATGTAATACATCAAGTGTTAAATTTATCTTGGCAGGTGCTTTCACATAGTACATCCCATCTGCTCCTTTTCCTACTTATATTGTTCCCTATTTTACCATAGTCCTTCCTTTTTGAAAAAAATGAGAACAATAAGAAAAGTATTTGCATTGTCTTACCAGCAAACCAATAGGACATACAAGAGGAGCAAAAAAAAGAAAAGGCGTAAATCGCCTTTTCCTTGCTAGTTGTATTTTATTTTGGATAACGAACGTTAGGTAAATTTGTTATTTACTTTGGTTGTTCATTTGTTGTTCAGCCATTTCAATTGCACGCTTTACCATATTACCTGCGTCACGGGATTTAATCCCACCCCAGCCTTCTGCTTTGACTACATCATAAAATCCAAGATCCTTGGCAATCTCTTCTTTTAATTCCTTAGACATAATCCCTCTTCTAGCCATATGGTGAATCCTCCTCAAAACAACTAGCAAGGATAGTATGTGCATTTAAAAGAAAAAAACTCCTACCCATTTTGTAACGGGATAAGAGTTTTTACCATATAAAAAATGTAAAAATAAAAGTTCTAAACGATCATTTTACTACAATTGAATTATTTGCTTCGTCATAAATAGTGATTTCTACTGCTTCTGTCAAAATGTCTGCGTAACTATAAGATACTCGTTCAAAAGAATTTTCATCTTGATCCAAATCGATTACGAACACTGCATGGTAGGTTTCTCTTAACACACCTGCACGTTCAATTGTTTTCTTACGACCTCCGTTTGCTTTTAATTGCAAACGTTTCCCTAAATGATGATCTAATGACTTTTTAATATCAGCTAAAGTTTTTGGCATTCCGCTTACACCTCACTGACTCAATCCTAACACATACCCATTTTTTTGTCAAACAAAACATTTTATCAACTTACATATACTCTTGTCAACGTTTTTATTATTCGGAGTGACCACTTTATTTATTAACATTACTAATATTGTAACAAGTAAAATTAATGGAAATTCGGATACAATTCATCTGCCAGTCTTCCGAACTCTTCAATACTCAGTGTTTCCCCTCTACGCGTTGGCGCTACGCCTACCTTCTCCAGTGCTTCAATTATTATTTCCTTTTTTCCCTTCCCATTAGGGAGGGAGGATTGTAGATTATTTATGATCGTTTTTCTGCGTTGCACAAAAGAACCTCTTGAAACTTTAAATAAAAAATCCTCATCTAATACTTGAACTGGCGGAGTTTCATGACGTGTCAACTTGATCACTGCGGAGTCTACGTTAGGCTGAGGCATAAAGACAGCCTTTGGAACAGTCATAGCCACCTCGGCTTTCATGTAATACTGAATAGCAATTGATAATGACCCGTAAGCCTTAGTTCCGGGTGAAGCGGTAATTCTATCAGCCACCTCCTTCTGCATCATCACAACCATCCCCCGTATAGGCAACCGATCCATTAATAGTTTCAGCAAAATAGGGGTTGTTACATAGTATGGCAAATTAGCCACAACCATGACATCTTTAAAACCTGTTAGCTTGTCCTCAAATACTTCAAGCACATTTGCTTCTAGAATATCCTGATGAATGATTTCTACATTATCATACGGGGAGAGCGTATCGGCCAAAACAGGTAACAGACGCTGATCTATTTCAAATGCAATTACTTTCCCAGCCTCTCTTGCTAGATGTTCTGTTAATGCTCCTATCCCTGGTCCAATTTCAATAGCTGCTGACTCTTTTGTTAAATTTGCATGACCAACAATATTTCTAAGAATATTAGGGTCTATCAAGAAATTTTGCCCTAAACTTTTTTTAAAAGAGAAACCATATTTTTTTAGTATTTCCTGTGTGCGTATGGGCGTCGCTATATCTTTTTGTGTCATTTTGTATTGTCCTCCAAATCGAGTTGCAAAATTGCTGCTTCCAACTGTTCCTTATTTATTTGAAATATAGTTAGTCTCTTTTGTAGCTGTTTTCCATTCGTATAGCCTATCTTTAATAACTCACCGAGTCGGGTCCTTCTGTCTTTTGCATGTGGGTGTCCAATGAGCTTTCCTGCAATTAGAACATCTAGTGAAATGGCAGGTAATGTTGTTTCTATATCATTTTTAGGGGTATACACATGACTAAGAGCTTGTCGAATATCTTCATCTTTAGCATGTTCAATACCTAGTCCCTTACCATTTTTAGCTATCGTTTTTTCTTTTGATAAAAAAGCATGCTTTACCCCAGGAACTTGTTGTTCTATGATGGCACGAATTCTTCTACCCGGGTAATCGGGGTCGGTAAATACAATGACCCCTCTTTTATCTTGTGCGTGCTGAATTTTAATCAGTGTTTCTTTTGAAATGGCAGAACCATTGGTTTCTATAGTATCAGCTTCCACTGCTCTTTTTATAGCAGTCGTATCATCTTTTCCTTCTACGACGATTATTTCATTTATTCGCAAGCATTTTCCTCATTTCCGCTTCTATACTAACCTCTATCATAACGCAAAAAAGCTCTCCCTATCAACGAGAGGGAAAGCTATACGAAAAAATATATGCATAAAGCAGGATATATAGTTTAGTCATTACCTAGATTGCCTAGCTACCACATGCTTTACACACATTTTGTATTAGTTTAAAACTTTTACACGTACTTTTTTACGCCCAAAATCATAGGCTTGGGATTTGGAAGCCATAAATAAATCAATTTTTTTTCCTTTTATAGCGCCTCCAGTGTCTCCTGCTATCGCATAGCCATAGCCTTCGACCCACACCTTAGAGCCAAGAGGAATAACACTAGGATCAACTGCGATCACTTTTACCTCTGGATTAGACTTTAAATTGATACCAGTAGCCGTCACACCTGTACATCCATTACAGTTAGCTGTATACGCAGTAGCTGTGACGTAAAACTCGCTTCCCTGGGATGGAGCTGCCGAGGTTTTAGTACCACGAGATACATTCGCGCTTGCAGTCATCACTTTAGTTCCTACTGCAACAACTTTCTTTTTAGGCTCTTTTGTAACTTTTTCACTTATAATATTACGGGAAACTTCCACTCCGTTTTCTTTAACTACCTCATAAGTGCGTGCAACTGAACCTTTTTCGCCAGTTTCAACCACTTTTTCTTTTCCCTTAAGCAGAGAATCATCTTTCTTTGTCACTACTGCAAAGTTTGTTTCTTCCTCAACTACATCGGTGACCTTTTCTACTCTCACTATTTGTATTTCAGAATTTGGAAGGATAAGTTCATCCATTTTCTGCTCTACACGGTCCAATTCATTTAATGAAATGTTATGTTTTTTTAAAAAGTCAGCGACCGTAGTCGAAGTGGACCATAATTTTTGCTCTTTCTTGCCATCTATAAGCGTAACTTCATATGCTTTTTCAACTGCAATTCGATTATCGGGTCCCACCTCTGCATTAGCAGCAGGGGTAATTGCATCATGTTCTGTATAAGGAACATTTGCCTTTGCTAGTATGTCTGATACTACATCATCAGTAGTCTGGACAGTTTGAATTTTACCGTCTACTGTGATTTCTATTTGTCTTGCCTGCTCCCACTCAATCTTAAGATTATTTTTGATTGAAGTGTTCACTGAGGGATGTAAAAAATCATCGTTAGAGACCACTAGATTATTTTCTTCTAGTAGTTCTCCAACGGTATTGGCATGTGTTGTTAGTTCTTGTTGTTCTCCGTTAACTGTTATAGCAACAGTTTTCTTTGTTCCTTCGTATAATACGAACGAAACCACTGCAAAAAACAATAGTAAAGATGCAATCGTTACTAATGTTTTCTTGCTCCTCAATGAATGAAAGAACAGGTTTTTCATGGTATTATTTTGCATGAAAAACGCCTCCTTGTTCACTCGTGTGATTATATAGAGTACTTTTGAGCTTGTCAACACTTTAGGTTTTTATCCATTTTTTACCTCAAGGTGGTTTACTATACAAATATGAGGGTCATTAGTTATTCATTTAAGTGAAAAAAACGCATAGCATTGCTTGTTGTGGCTTCTTCTACTTCTTCCACTGAGATACCCTTTAATCGAGCTATTTCTTCTGCAACTAGAACGACAAGGGCAGGTTCATTTCTCTTACCTCTATGAGGATGTGGAGCCAGATAAGGAGCATCGGTTTCAATCAATAAATGCTCTAAAGGAATTTCCATTGCTACCTCTTTAGGTTTCTTTGCATTTTTAAAGGTTACAGGACCTCCAAGGGAAATCATAAAATTCATATCGATACATTGCTTTGCTGTTTCTACACTGCCTCCGAAACAATGCATAATTCCTCCAGTTAGATGAGCCTCTTCCTCTTGAAGAATTCTAACTACATCTTCCGTTGCTTCTCGATTATGTATGATGATTGGCAAGTTAACCTTTTGTGCTAAACGGATTTGCTTACGAAAAATAGTCTGCTGGATTTCTTTAGGAGACTTGTCCCAATAATAGTCTAGTCCAGTTTCTCCAATACCTACTACTTTTTCATGTGCAGATAGTTCTTCAATCCACTGTAAATCTTCTTCCGTACAATCGATTGCATCCACTGGGTGCCATCCGATCACTGCATAAATAAACGGATATGTCTCTGCTAACTCCATTGCTCGCTCAATGGTTTTTCGATCAAAACCAATGACCACCATCTTCTTTACATTAGCCTCTAGGGCTCTATCAATTACTTCCTGAAGATCTTCATCATATTGATCTGCGTTTAAATGGACATGTGTATCTATTAGCATATACATTCTCCTATCTGAAATTTATTTTACATAATTTTTTATTTACATACATCACAATATTATTACAATTACATTAAATGAGTCATATTTACAAATATTTTGATTAATTTATCCCTTCAACCATATAAATTTCCTCATTTCATATAATTTTTTATATGTTCAGTATGTCATTCCTCTTCGCTGACCTTATAGGGTCATCATTAAAAATCTATTCACCTACACTTAGAATTTACTCAAGGATGATACGTCTTCGACAAAAATCTTGCTTATTTCTTATAGGTAAGATTTTTTGTTTTGCTTGAAATTGGGAGATTATCACGTTCCATAGCGTTTAATAAATATTATCCTTTTTAGAATATAGTCTTTTTAATAGTCAAACAAACTATCTCATTAAATACCTTGTTCATATGATACAGAAGTGAGGTTGTAAGGTGACCATATGTTTATAACCGAGCTAGAAATTAGGAAAGGAGGTATTAGTATGAGTCAACCACAAAGTAAACGTTATAGTGACACTAGTTATCAACCGTTAAGAGACTGCCAACTATGTAGCAGCAGTGCTGCCAAAGAGAGCGATATCGAAAGTTGTCATTATCATAAGGAAGATAATGATTATGACAATAACTTCAGTGATGAAACAGTTGTAGAGAACGCCGATCAAATAGTATCTGTAGACCAAGAATCTGATGAACTAATATGGATTAAGGATTCTTGTAACATTTCTGTTCAGACAACAGATACACAAGCATCAGTAGCCCTTCAAGTTGGTTTACAGCTTGCAATCGCTCTAGTCGTAAGTATTGCAATTGGGGATTCTAACCAGGGTCAAGCCATTGCCCAAGATATATTCCAAAAATTTAATGATGAACAAACCAATAAGCAAAAAATCATTATTTATAACTCAAAAGACGTTAATATCGTGACTACAGACACAGATTTGGCCGTGAACATTCAAGCTATGCTTCAAGTATTAGTGTCACTGGTTGTTAAATTGGATGTTCTTTAATTTTTTAAGGTGTGAAATGAGGTGAAAATATGAATAAATGGAAAGCGTTAGATCATTGCGATGACAATAATCAAAATAATGCAGATGTACTGCAAGACGGAGCACAAGTAGTGTCAACTAAGCAGCAATCCTATGAGTGGATTATTGTAAAGAACTCAGAAGGCGTAGATATCCAAACAACAGATACTCAAGCAGCATTGTCCTTACAACTAGGAATTCAAGCAGCTATAGCAGCAGTTATCACCATTACGCTAGGAGATACAGATCAAGCTAGAGCTGTTGCCCAAGATATGAAGCAGTTTATAAAAACTAAACAACAAAACGTGCAAAAAACCATTGTTGAAGGCTCCAAAAATGTTAAAGTAACGACAACAGATACAGATCTAGCAGTAAACATCCAGGCAATGCTTCAAATTCTAGTTTCTCTAGTAGCTAAGTTAGATATTCTATAATATCAGAAAAACAGAATTGAGGCTGATTATAAGTAGGGTTTGAAAACATTAAAGATTCCACGTCTCCTCTTAAATTACCGTTGCATATAATAATACGAATGATATTAGAGAAGGAGTGAAAGACGTGAGCGATTTACCAAAAAAAGCAAATGCAATTCCTAATAAGGTCATTGATTTAATAGTGAGTGATACACTACGTAAAAATGGCGTAAATTTGGATGATGTGAAGGGAAAATTATCTACAGAGCATAAGCAATTACTCAAAGAACTAGTGGAAGAACTAACCTTACAAGTGGATCAATTTATTGACCAACCGACAGCCGAAAAAAAAGCTAATGAATGAAGTTTTAAAAATTCTTTAATAAATAAAACATTTTAAGATAGTTTAACTAGAATAGCATTTCCTTTGATTTCTGCTCTGCAGATAGCAGTGAGTGAGGAGAGTGGATAGGCGATTACTTCAGGCACACTTTTGTAATAATGCTTGTCTGCTCCTCATCCCACTGATTTAAGGATAAGCTATGCTACAAATACTATTAAAATCGACATATTAATATCTATAACAGAAAGGTTTTATTTTACATAGAAAAAACTGCCGCTATTGCGACAGTTTCCCTTTATAAATTATTTAACTTGTGCACCATTTTCTAGTTTTTCATCAACAGTTGCTAAAGTCAAATAACCATCTTTTTCACCAGCTAAGATCATCCCTTGGGAAAGTTCCCCGCGAAGTTTTACTGGTTTTAAGTTAGCTACTACGATTACTTTTTTACCTACTAGCTCCTCTGGTTTATAGTGCTTTGCTATACCAGAGACTACTTGACGCTTTTCATATCCTAAGTCTAACTGTAATTTTAATAGCTTGTCCGCTTTAGGAATAGCTTCACATTCCAATACTGTTGCTACTCGTAAATCAACTTTAAAGAAGTCATCAATAGAAATCTCCTCTGATTGCTCTTCCTCTATTTCCTCCTCCACCTCTTCTTGTGGAGTGATGACAGAACCACGCATTTGCTCCCGAATATAAGCCACTTCTATATCCACGTCTAAACGAGGAAAAATTGGTACTCCTGTACTAATTACTTGTGTCCCTTCAGGAATAACATTAAAATTACCAAGTTTCTCCCACTGTAGCTGTTCTTCAGTTAATCCTAGCTGCGCAATAATTTCTCCTGGACTATTTGGCATAAACGGTTGAATTAAAGTAGCTATCTGACGTAGGCTTTCTGCTAAGTTAATCATAACACTCGCAAGCTGCCCTTTTCTTTCTTCATCTTTTGCAAGAACCCACGGCTGAGTCTCATCAATATATTTGTTCGTACGAGATACAAGAGACCATAGATCTCCTAATACCAGACTAAATTGCATTTTTTCCATATTGACTTCATATTTTTCAATTGCTTCTTTAGCAAATTGATGTAAATGTGCATCAAATTCTGTTGCTTCTACTCCTTGGTTAACAGGTATTTTACCATCAAAATATTTGTTAATCATAGAAACTGTTCGATTTAAAAGATTTCCTAAATCATTGGCAAGATCAAAATTCGTACGTTCTACAAAGGATTCTGGTGAAAACACACCATCTTGTCCAAATGGTAGCTCACGTAATAGGAAATAACGTGTCGCATCAAGTCCATAACGCTCCACTAGCATCTCTGGATATACAACATTTCCTTTTGATTTTGACATTTTACCGTCTTTCATCATGATAAATCCATGTGCAAATACCTTTTTCGGAAGAGGCAAATCTAATGCCATTAAGAAAATTGGCCAGTAAATTGTATGGAAGCGTACGATATCCTTTCCTACAACATGTACATCTGCCGGCCAATATTTTCTGAAAAGAGTATCGTCGTCTGACATATAGCCTAAGGACGTTATGTAGTTGGTTAAAGCATCTACCCACACATAAATGACATGCTTTGCATCTCCAGGAACACGAATCCCCCAGTCGAAGGAAGTTCGAGATACAGATAAATCTTCTAGGCCTGGTTTGATAAAGTTATTGATCATCTCATTTTTTCGAGATTCTGGTTCGATAAATTCTACGTTATTTTCGTAGTATTCCAACAATCGACCTGCATATTTCTTCATATTGAAGAAGTACGACTCTTCTTTAACCTTATGAACCGGTCGACCACAATCCGGGCAATTTCCTTCCTCTAATTGAGTTTCTGTGAAAAAGGACTCGCATGGTGTACAGTAGGACCCCTCATATTCACCTTTGTATATATCACCATTATCCAAAAAGGTTTGAAAAATTTTCTCAACTGCTTTTGTATGACGGCTTTCTGTCGTTTGGATAAAGTCATCATAAGAAATGTCCATTGTTGCCCAAGTTTTCTTAGCAGCTAATGCAATTTCATCCACATATGCTTGTGGCTCCATTCCTGCTTCTTGAGCTTTTTCTTGTATTTTTTGACCATGCTCGTCCATCCCTGTTAAAAAGCGAACGTCATAGCCTCTTAAACGTTTATAGCGTGCCATCGCATCAGAAGCTACCGTTGTATAAGCTGTTCCAATATGGAATTTACCACTTGGGTAGTAAATAGGGGTAGTAATATAAAATGTTTTATCTTGTGCGCTCAATGCTAATTGCCTCCAATGCTGAATCTTCTATATACTTTATTCTATCGAAATGGGGTAGTTGTTTCAATCTATACCTCTGTAACAATTTTGTCGAATTTTCTTTATGGCTTACATTATTTCCATTAATATCAATATTATTCCTAAGAATGATATAATAATTATTTTTATTAGGTATATTATGTAAACATAGTCATATTTTTATCATCAATTCTAATAAAATCAGAAGAATAATTATTGACCAATATGGTAGTACTTGGTATGATTAAGTACATAAAAGAGGTTAATGTCGAATTTTGGCGAAAAATATACACTCTTGAGAGGAGAAACTTTAATAATGAAATCTACAGGTATAGTTCGTAAAGTTGATGAGTTAGGACGCGTAGTTATTCCTATTGAACTTCGTCGTACACTAGGTATAGCAGAAAAAGATGCGCTTGAAATATATGTTGATGATGACAAGATTATCTTAAAAAAATATATGCCAAACATGACTTGTGCAGTTACTGGTGAAGTATCAGATGAAAATCTTCGCCTTGTTGGGGGTAAATTAATTTTGAGCCCAGAAGGTGCAGAACAATTAATCAAAGAAATTCAAAGTAGCTTAAAATAAGACCTAAAAAACATCCGTTGTTAACGGATGTTTTTTTAGATTATGTTAGTTTTAAGGAACAATGGAATTTAGGATACGCTGATTCAGCCTACTTTAGTTACTCTATATGATAGCTTTGGTAAACTTCTCTTTTCGGTATACCACGTTGAATAGATACTTCTTTTATGGCGTCCTTTGACTTTAGTTGCTTTTCTTGTATTAAATGCTCTACATGCTCTTCAATACTTAAATCACTCCACCAAGGTTTTTCTATTTCCTCTTTAGCTTCGTTTCCAGCTAGGACTATACAAAATTCACCACGAATTTCATTAGTTTCTGCCCATTCAACCGCTTCGTCTATTGTACCTCTTAAAAACTCTTCAAATTTCTTTGTTAGCTCTCTAGCTAAAACAATTTGACGTGTTCCATCCATGATGGCTTGCATATCTTTTAATGATTCTTTCAGGCGATGAGGAGACTCATACAATAGAATTGTTTCCTGCCTCTTTTGTAGTAATGTAATTTCTGCTTTTCTATCTTTCTTATTTCTGCTAAGAAACCCGTAAAAATAGAACGGTTGCGTACTCATTCCGGAGGCTATTAGAGCACTAATTGCAGCGTTTGCTCCGGGTACAGGTACCACAGCAAACCCTTCAGCTATTGCTTTTGCTGCTATATCTGCCCCTGGATCCGAGATACATGGGAGACCCGCATCACTTACCAATGCGACTTGTTTCCCCTCCCTTAACATTTCTAATATCTTCTCTCCACCCGCTAGCTGGTTATGGTCATGATAACTGATTAAGGGTGTAGATATCTCAAAGTAGTTACATAATTTCTTGGTATTTCTAGTATCTTCTGCTGCTATAAAGTCGACTTCTTTCAGAATTCGAATAGCTCTCATTGTCATGTCCTCTAAATTACCTATTGGCGTTGCCACTAAATATAAACAGCTACTCTTTTCATATTCAGTCGATTTTTGTGAATTCATTGAGTTACTCACCTCTCATATGCGCTATTTTTTGCTTTCTTGTAAGTTGCTTAAAGGCATATTCTGCCTGCATCGCCTCTTGCTTTGTCTCAAAGATTTCCTTATAAATACACTTAACTGGGAGTCTTGACCTTGTATACTTTGCTCCTTTTCCTTCATTATGAACCTTTAAACGCTTAAGCAAATCATTCGTATAACCAGCATAATAGGAGCCGTCTTTACATTGTAATACATAAAAAGTATGTACTTTATTTGTCTCCATACAACATCTCTTTAACCTCATCTGTATATTGTCCATCTTCTCCATATACATAAAGAGGAGGTAGAATTTTTAAATCTGGTTTACCATCCTTAATAGCCTCAATTAATAATGTATTAGCTTCCTTCCCTTTTTTCGGATAAACAAATCGAATTCGCTTTGGCTCTAAACGGTTAGCTCGCATAGAAGTGACAATATCCAACAATCTGCCTGGGCGATGAACAAAAGCAGCTTTCCCACCCTGTTTAAGTAGCTCACTTGCAGACTGTACGGCCTGATCTAGGGTAAGATGTATCTCATGTCTGGCAATAGCTAAATGCTCTTTAAGATTCTTATCACTTGCCACATGTGCTGGAAAGTAAGGAGGATTACAGGTGACCACATCATATTTCTCAGATCCAATTTTGCTTGCTATACCTATAACATTATCTTTCCTAATACAAATTTGCTCAGTTAGCTTGTTGTATTCGATACTTCTTTTAGCCATATCTGCTAGTCTTTCCTGTAATTCAATGCCCACTATTTCGGCTTGTGATCGTGCACTCAGGAAAAGGGGGATAGCTCCATTTCCAGTACATAAATCCACTATTTTTCCTCTTTTAAATGGTACATATGTAAACCTTGCCAATAAAACTGCATCTAATGAAAAGGAGAAAACAGAAGGACTTTGTATAATTCTCAAATCCTCTGCCAATAAATAATCTAACCTTTCATCATCCTTTAGCCATTGCTCCATAATTTAAACCTCCATAAAACAAAAGACTGACACCCACCTCTGGAGTGGCATCAGTCAATTGATTAGACATTTTGTTTATTTAAAAAAGATAAGCAAAATAAACAATCTTCTTCTTTCCGAGGGCTCCCGAAATGAACATGACATACATGGTAGCCTTCTTGATAAAGTCTTGCTAGGTTATCATAGCCTTCTCCGATGTCTGCCTTATTTAATCGTTTCTCTCGTATCTTCTCGTCCATTACTTCTTTTCCATGTATCTCATCAAGTCTTTGTCTTAAATGATTATTTTCTTCTTGCAAAGCTTGTCGTTCTTCTATCATAATCGCTACAAATTCTTTCAAAGCGCGAAATTGGAGCTGCGTGGACTCTAACTGTTTTTCAAATTCTATAATGGTATCAAAAAAATTACGGTCCATCACCTATTCACCTCATTGCCCCGTCCATTATACTGGATTTTTAGCATAGTTTACAACCTCATCTAACGTATAATCTAATATACGAAGTGGATCACTTAACTCAATACGTAAAACTCTCTCTAAAATATTCATGCTGACCACTTTTCCGTATCCATCTGGTGTCTCAATTTTATCACCAATGTCAGGCATTTGCTCTCTTGCAGCCTCATATTCATCATTTTCATATTTTAAACAGCACATTAGACGCCCGCATAATCCGGAAATCTTAGAAGGATTCAGTGATAGGTTTTGATCTTTTGCCATCTTAATAGATACTGGCTCAAAATCTCCTAAAAAGGTTGAACAACAAAGCATTCTTCCACAAGGACCAATCCCGCCAAGCATTTTAGCCTCGTCTCGTACACCAATTTGTCTGAGTTCAATACGAGTTCTAAATACAGAAGCAAGATCCTTTACTAAATCACGAAAGTCTACCCGCCCTTCCGCTGTGAAATAGAAGATAATCTTGTTTCGATCAAATGTATATTCTACATCTACAAGCTTCATTTCTAATTCTCTTTGTAATATTTTTTCGGTTCCTAAAGCTAATGCTTGGGCCGATTCTAAACGATTCTCTTCCACTTGGATTTTGTCCTTCTCAGTAGAAGGACGAACTACTTGCTTTAGAGGTAAAACTACATCGTTTTCTCCAACTTGCTTAATAGGTACGACAACTTTTCCATATTCTACCCCTCGAGCAGTCTCAACGATTACATAATCATCCTTTTCTAAAGCATAATCTACTGGATCAAAATAATATATTTTACCCGCTTTCTTAAAGCGGACTCCTACAACATTATACAAAACTATACCCCTCCTGCAGGTTAAGCATCAGCTGCTCCATCATCAGTGTTCGGTTCATATTTCTATGCAAATTTTGCTTTGCATCTAAAATTAGTTCTAACTGTTTAGACAATTGCTCATAAGTCTTTTGTAATGCTACCTGTTTCCAGAAAGCAATCATATCTGGATAGGTACATACTGCGAGTGGAGTTGCTTTTATAGCTACTATATCACGATAAGCAAATAGTAGTAAATCTAATACTTGTTCTGCACTTTCCTTTTCTTTTAACAAGGGACCAAAATCTTCGTGGATACACATGAGCGCATCTTGAACACTTTTTTCACTTGCTTCCACCAATTTTATCACTGATTTCCTCGCAAGTCCAAATTGCTCGTCTTTCGCTAAAATTAGAGCTTCTTCAACTTGATTCGTCATTTTACTGACTGTAGAAGCCATGGAATCAGTAATCCCCTCATCCATTATCTTCTTTTTCAATATAGACTGTGGCATTGTGGCTAAGCCTATATGCTGACATCTTGAACGTATAGTTGGTAATAAGGCATGCATCTTATCGGTTAATAGAATGGCAGTTATTTCGCTCTGTGGCTCCTCTAAGAATTTCAGTAAAGTATTAGAGGAACTTGTATTTAAGCGATCTGCTTCATGAATAACATAAACTTTTCTACCACTTTCAATAGAAGTCTTACTCATCTCATGTATTAAATCATCTATTTGATTTCTTTTTATATTTTGACCATCTGGCTCTAGTTGAATAATGTTCAAATGATTAGAGGATTTTAATCTTTTACAGTTTCGACATGTTTCACATGGAACATTTTCTGTCGAATTTTCGCAAAACATAAGTTGTACAAAAAATTGCATCACTTTTGTTTTACCTGTTCCATTAGCACCTTCAATGATATAGGCGTGTCCAATACGTTCTTTTGCTACTATAGATTGAATTTGTTTAATAGCCTTAGGTTGTATCTTTTCTATTCCATCAATGGACCATTCTTCTTCCATGCTCATAGTGGTTCCACCTCTCTAAAAAATCCCGTGTCTCGCACTGTGCGATAACACGGGAACATTACGTATATAAATTAATAAGTAATCCTTTAATTTCGCCTATTTTATCTAATAATTCTATAGAGCTTTTTTCTTGGCTTAAAATTTCTTCTGCTAGCTCTACCAATTTTTCATCAATAGTCTCTACTATTTTTAGTTTTCTGCCTTCACCAAACCGATTCCATGTATGAGATTGCTTTAATCCCATTCCAAAATCTACAGCTTCCTCTAAAAACTTTTTAATCAGCATTTTAAACTTAGCCATGTCACGAAGGTTTCTAGACCTTGCTAAACGGTCTCCTGCTGTCGTAATATCTCCTAACAGTTTCGTTAAGGCTTCTGTTTGCATCCGCTGGTCCTGCTTCGTAACCATTTGACCAAACTTTGCAGATTGAATATTATTCTGCATCGTATCCTTGCGTATCTTATCTATACCTACTCGAACATCTTGATTTATCTTCAAATTTTTCGATCCTTTTCTTCATTATTAAAAATGATGGAATTGTTCAATTGGAAGAACAAATACTGTAGCTCCTCCTACCTCTACTTCCACTGGGTAAGGAATGTAAGAATCAGCATTTCCTCCCATCGGTGAAACTGGGGCTACCATCTGTTCACGTGCTCTACAATTATCTCTTATTAATTCTAACGCAGAAGATACTAAGGAGTCATCTGTACCGATCAGAAACGTAGTATTTCCAGATCTTAAAAACCCACCTGTACTAGCAAGTTTTGTTGCACGAAACTTTGCTTTCGTTAACGCATTTGACAATCTATTACTATCTTGGTCCTGCACTACGGCTACTATTAATTTCATCGCTACTCACTCCCACTTTTCTATTCTGTTTATTTTATTATAGCATTTATTACCTAAAAATTTCTAATTCCATTTTTACTACTTTATAGGTATCCTCTAATACTTGTTCTAGCTTTTGAGAAGCATCAATTACCTTAATTCTGTCCGGGTACTGTTTTACTAAGTTAAGATAGCCCTCTCTAACCTTTTCATGAAATAGAAGACTCTCTACGTCTAGCCTATTTTTTTCTCTACTGCTATGTGCATTAATTCTTTCTAGACCAACACTTGGTTCAATATCAAAAAGAAGTGTTCGATTAGGCATGGTCTGTCCAATTGCAAATTGGTTGATGGCTAATATTTCTTCTACACCTATTCCTCTGGCATGACCTTGGTATGCAAGGGAGCTATCAATAAAACGATCACAGATAACAATTTTACCCGCCTCTAGAGCAGGCAAAACTTTTTCAACTAAATGCTGTCTTCTAGCTGCAGCGTATAATAATGCTTCCGTACGGCTATCCATCATTGTATGCTCGTTATCTAAGATTATGCTTCTTATTTTCTCCGAGATATTAATGCCTCCAGGCTCTCTTGTCATCACAACATCAAAGCCCTCTTCCATTAATCTTGTTCCAAGTAATTGCATGACAGTCGTCTTGCCTGCACCTTCTGGACCCTCGCTTGTTATAAAATACCCTTTTCTTTGCACTATTAATCCTCCACAACATAAATTAACTTTTCATCGAGTCTGTGATTTCCCTGGAAGGTAGCTCCTTTTTCAATCCATTCCTCCAGTTCGGTTAACATAGAAATCGTAATCTTTTCCCCTGGAATGAATAACGGTATACCTGGTGGATACGGAATGAGTAGTCCCTTTGCTATCCTACCTATGGAACGGACATAGGGAACCCACTCCCCTCTTTTCTCATTCAATAGGTTAATATTTATTTCAATTGTTGAAATAGATTTTAATGAGTTATTTCTTATATCCTTAGGAATTATTGGTGTTTCTTTTTTTAGTTCATCTACGGTCATTTTTATACGTTTTCTTACCTCTGCAAAAGGATAGTCTTGGTCCTTTTTTAGTAAAGGAAGAAGGATTAAAACCTGATAGGTATCAGCAAGTTCAGCATATATATGCTGTGCTTCTAAAGCCCGCTGAACTTGAAAACCTGAGTAATTGCCTACACGGATTAATAATTTTAAGGGGTCATCCACTTCTATGACTTCCACTAGCTGAATCGTTTGTAGGGATTGAATAAATAAATCTCTTCTATATATTAATTGTTTAAAGTCCATTTGATTATATCTTTGTACATAACTTCTTGCATCATCTAAGGAAGCCATTATTAAATAAGAAGGACTGCTTGATTGAAGCATCCTTAAATACTTATTTACTTGGGAAGCTCTTATAATAGAAGAATTCATATGTAAAAAAGATCCCATTGTCATGGATGGTAGTGTTTTGTGTGCAGATTGTACGACTATGTCTGCACCGAGTTCTAAAGCAGATAATGGAAAACCTCCATTAGCCTTAAAATGGGCTCCATGTGCTTCGTCTACTAGGACAGGAATACCTTTTGTATGACAATAATCAATGATCTCTTTTATTTCATTAGAAGCCATTCCGTAGTAAGTTGGATATGTGAGAAGAACGCCTTTTGCTAAAGGATATTCTTCTATTGCGCTTTTAATGGTATTAGCCGAAACAAAGGTTGCTGTTTTCGTGTGAGAATCCCATTCTGGTATAACAAAGATAGGTTCAACACCTACTAGCTCCATTGCATGAAAGATTGACTTGTGGGCATTTCTCTGGACTATTAACTGTTCTCCATACTGACATGTTGCATATAGCATAGCTAAATTCCCAACAGTTGATCCATTGACAAGAAAAAAACTTTTTGTGGCTCCATATGTAGAGGCTAATAATTCTTCCGCATCCTTAATCGCTTCTTCTGGATGATGATAGTCATCTAGACCCTTAAGCTCAGTAAGGTCATATGATAGTGCTTCTTTAATAGCATCAGGAAGATTAGATAGCAACCCATGTTTATGTCCTGGTACATGAAAGGATATATTCTTTTGACTATGAAATTTTTCAAGTGCTTCCACTAATGGGCGTTTTTCATGCATTTCTTATACCTCACCAATCTTTATTATCTTTCTATTATACATGAAATAGGTACAGATGGTTTGAACCTATTTTTGGCCAAGAAAGGACTGAACTTTATTAAATATTTATTTTCCGGGAAATTATTTTATGATATGAATATGACTCCCTCTGCACAACAAATTGGATGCGCACATATTATGCGAAGAATGTATTTAATGCATATGACAATATAGAAAGGAACTGCTATTATGGTTTTCCCATTTGACTACACCTCCCCATCCACTCAATTCACTTTTGAAGTGAATACAAGTACCTTGTTTAAAAAAGATAGCCAAAACTTTATTAATGTTTTAGGGATTCAGCAATTAAACACATTAGACAATGTATCTTTACTTGATATTTTTCTTAGTCCAAACAATGTGATTGAGCCTCATTACCACCAAAATGCTGCAGAGCTTGTTTATTGCATTTCGGGTGCATTAACTGTCTCATTATTGAACCCATTTACCAAGCAATTGCAACACTTTCCTCTTTCACCTGGCCAAGTAGCAAATGTACCCAAAGGATGGTGGCATTATGAAGTCGCTACAGAGAAACATACACATCTACTGGCCATTTTTAATGCACCAACACCCGAGGTAATACTCGGTTCAGATATCCTCAAGTTGACTCCAGCGAATATAATGGCCAAGACCTATTGTTTAGATGAAACTCTTTGGGAAAAAGCAATTGCACCAGTAGTCCCTTCCACATTTATTGGTCCACCTGCGAGCTGTAACAAAACTACTGAAAGTTAATTCTTAACATAATGAATTGCAGACAAGACCACATGTACTATTCCTATGTCTCTTTTATATTTTTTTCACACTTACTTAGCGAGAGAATGATTTTCAGCTTCTCTATTTTCCCTGTTGAGGTTTACCAAAGGTTATAAGTGAATTATTCTTAGATTAAATTGCACTGTCAGTTCTATAAAATAGTCTTATCGTTAACCTAACAAAGGCACTATTATTATTGATAATACTAAACTTATTAAGAATGTAATAAGCCAATCTCTTTTTTGGGTTGTTTTAATTAATATATTTAATACAGATCCAATACAAATAAATATTATAAATCCGACCAAAATATTAATGAGTTCCATGAAATGCCTCCTCACAATAATATTTTTCCAACTAACTCGTTCATATTATAAGGTTAGCCAGATCTGGTTGATCTTTTTTTAATGACTTTTATTATAACACTTTTCCTTTAACTATTTGCCCCTCTACCTTCTCGCTCACTTGCTTATGGAGAGAGGTCGCCTTCGGTTTTTTTTCTTGTGTAAAGACAAAACAAAAAAGACGGCGCAAGAATTCTTCATAAATAGAGAGTTTATTTATCATTAGGTGAGTGAATTCTCTCCTATTGGTGATTGACCGTCCGATTATTGGGTGAAACCGACCGATTTTTTCGTGGAACCGACCGATTATTATGCCGGACTGACCGATTATTGGATATAACCGACCGATTCTCGCTTGTTATGGCTAAATGTCTTGTCCCAAGGTCACTTGCTTAT
>JBEMAY010000020.1:0-50374 GCA_040274765.1 Psychrobacillus sp. | reverse complement strand
CAGGCAAATGGGAAAATGCGAGGAGGCAGCTCTTCAGCCACCGCAGTATTTTCCCATTTGACCCCGAGGGGCAAGGCACTGAAGCTAGACAATAAGAAAAGCGGAGGAGCCTGATCTGCCCCGACAGGCAAATAAAGAAAAGCGAGGAGGCAACTCTTCAGAGAAATCGCACGTAAACATAAAGGAAGCGTCACCTAAACTAGGCAAAAGCGCACCTAAAACCTAGAAGAGTGATACCTAAAAAGTAGAAATTGTCACCTAAATAGGGCAAGCGCACGTAAACATAAAGGAAGTGTCACCTAAACTAGGCAAAAGCGCACCTAAAGCGTAGAAGAGTGATACCTAAAAAGTAGAAATTGTCACCTAAATAGAGAAAACGCACATAAACATAAAAGAAGTGTCACCTAAACTAGGCAAAACCGCATCTAAAGCGTAGAAGAGTGATACCTAAAAAGTAGAAATTGTCACCTAAATAGAGAAAGCGCACGTAAAATAAAAGAAGTGTCACCTAGGCTAAGCAAAACCGCACCTAACGTAAAGAAGTGTGTCACCCACCAATTACCCCTACATATAAAGTAAAGCCTATAGCGGCTTAAGTTAGTAGGCAGCTACAGGTATTTTAGTATAAAAAAACAACCGCGACTTTTAGGTCGCGGTTGACATATTAAAACTTATTAGTTGGTTTTGGATCGACGATAATTGCATCTTGGTTGTTCATTGGTCCTGAGAAATAGAACATTATTACTGCTCCAATGGCTAAAATACCACCTGAGAAACCAAGAATTGTAGCTATGAATAAGCCCATTTTTAACACCTCACTATTCATATTAATATCATTATAACTTATTTACACTAGATTTGTAATACTAAAACATAAAATTTGTGAATAGATTGTGATTAAAATGCCCAATTACCGTTTCTGAAGACCGGTTCCTTGGTGCCATCCTCTTTAATTCCATCAATATTCATACTTTCAGAACCAATCATGAAGTCTACATGAGTGATACTTTCATTTAGTCCATTTTCTGCTAGCTCTTCACGACTCATTTTTTTGCCACCCTCGATACAGAACGCATAGGCACTACCGATTGCTAAATGGTTCGAAGCATTTTCATCAAACAATGTGTTATAGAATAACAGATTAGAATTAGAGATTGGTGAATCATGAGGTACAAGTGCAACCTCTCCAAGATAATGGGAGCCTTCATCCGTATCAACTAAACGCTCTAGTACTTCTTGACCTTCTTCTGCCTCAACCTTAACAATTCGTCCTTTTTCAAACGTGATAGTGAAGTTATCGATAATATTTCCACCATAGCTTAAAGGCTTTGTACTTGCTACATATCCATCTACACCAGTTTTCAAAGGAACTGTAAACACTTCTTCGGTTGGCATGTTAGCCATAAAATCTTCGCCTTTTTCGTTTGTACTACTTGCTCCACACCAAAGATGACCGTTTGGAAGCTCAATTGTTAAATCAGTGCCTGGAGCTGTATAGTGAAGCTTCTTATAATTTTTTTCGTTTAAGTAGTCTACTTTCGTATGCAACAAACGATCATGCTCTTTCCAAGCAGCTACTGGGTCTTCCAAGTCAGCTCTTACCGCGCTAAAGATAGCTTCCCATAGTGCTGGAACCTGTTCTTCCTGTGGAAGCTCTGGAAATACTTTTGCAGCCCATTTTTTTGAAGGTGCCGCAACGACAGACCAGCTAATTTTATCTGACTGAACATACTGACGGTATTTTGACATAGCTTGACCTGCAGCTTTTTGGAAAGTTGAGATTTTACTAGAGTCTATACCCTTCAGTAAATCGGGACTTTGACTAACGATACTCATAAAAGCAGCACCTGATTCAGCTAGCTGCTCTCTTTCTTGAACCTTCCAAGGTGGAAAGAAATCGAAAGAGTCTTTTGGTGCAAGCTCGTAACGGATGCGTGTTAACTCATCATCAGAAAAATCTACGTATACAGTCTTAGCTCCAGCTTCATAAGCTTTTTTTGTTACAAGTCTAGCAAATTCCACTGTTTCTGTAGAAGCTGCAATATAAAGATCTTGCCCTTTTTGAATATTTACCCCAACTTCAACAGCTAAAGCAGCATACTTTTCTAAATTAGTTTCAAAGGTTGACATTATCGATACATCCTTTCTTTTCTTAAGAATATATTATCAGTTTTTAGAGTGATTTATCAATGACTCTCTGATGATTATGACAAAAAGTGTTCAAATTAATGGAAATAAAATTTATAGTTAGAAACTAATATTAAAATCCTGATATATTAACCGAAATAAAGAACAGAAATAGAATGTGGGGGTTTATGAATTGGATAAGTCTACAGTAATTGGTCTCGTCTTAGGATTTGTTGCGTTAGGAGTAGGAATGGTTCTCAAGGGAGTAGGATTAGGCGCCCTGTTGAATCCAGCAGCTATTTTAATTATTATCGTAGGAACGATTGCGACTATCGTAATTGGTTTCCCGATGGATGAGCTAAAAAGAATACCAAAGCTTTTCGGAGTTATTTTTAAAGAACAGAAGCTAGTACCAGATCATGAAGTAATTAAACTGTTTTCTAACTGGGCGGATCTTGCTCGAAGAGAAGGATTACTTGCATTAGAGAGTAAAACAACAGATGTAGAAGATCCATTTTTAAAAAATGGTCTTACTTTAGCTATTGATGGACAAAATGCTGATTATATTAGAGATGTGTTAACAGAAGAAATTGATGCCCTAGAAGAGAGACATTCCACTGGTGCTCAGATTTTCACACAGGCAGGTACATATGCACCTACTCTAGGTGTACTAGGTGCAGTAGTTGGACTAGTAGCAGCCTTAGGAGATATGAATGATGTAGAAAAATTAGGACATGCCATTTCCGCTGCCTTTATCGCTACATTATTAGGGATATTCACGGGTTATGTACTTTGGCATCCATTTGCTAACAAGTTAAAAAGAAAGTCAAAGCAAGAGGTTAGACAAAAAACAATGATGTTAGAGGGAATCCTTTCTGTCTTAGAAGGAGATGCACCTCGAGTGATAGAACAGAAACTGGCTTCTTATCTATCTATGTCTGACCGTAAAAAAGTTTTAAATGAAAGCGGGGAGGCAGGCCTTGGCAAAGAAGCATAAAAAACATCAGCATGAAGAGGAAATGAGTGAATCTTGGCTCCTTCCCTATGCAGATATTTTAACGTTACTACTCGCACTGTTTATAGTATTATTTGCTTCTAGTACCGTTGATCAAGAAAAGCTAAACCAAATGTCTGCTGTTTTCAATCAAGTGTTTGATGGTGGAACTGGACTAATGGAACAGCCTTCCCCAATGGATGTACCTAGAAATAATAATAGTGGTGATTCCAATCAAAGCATGGCTTATGTGGAGGATCAGCAAGCTTTGTCTGAGATTCAAGACAGTGTCGATGAATATATAGCGGTTAATGCCCTGGAGAAACAATTTGCGACGGAGTTAACAAGCGAAGGTCTCTTAGTGACGATTAGAGATAGTATTTTATTTGATTTAGGACAGGCAGAGGTAAAACAAGAGTACCGACAGATTGCAGAAGATATATCTGACTTACTGGTCTTTGATCCCCCACGTAATGTCGTAATTACTGGACATACGGATAATATTCCGATATCTAGTAATGTATATGGATCTAACTGGGAGCTAAGCGTCATGCGCTCGGTTAACTTCTTGAAAATTTTAGTTAATAATAACACGATTGATCCCCTTTACTTCAGTGCAAAGGGGTATGGTGAATTTAAACCAGTTGCCCCTAATGACACGGAGGAAGGTAGAGCAAAAAATCGACGTGTTGAAGTGTTGATACAACCACGTGTATTAGAGGATGGAAGCTTAAACGACCAACCGCAATAACATAGAGACTGACAATTATTTTAAATAGTTGTCAGTTTTTCTTTGACTTTTTAAAACAAAAGTTTATAATTAAAACAAATGTTTAAAGAGAGGAGGTTAACCTAATGGAATCTAAAGAATTAAAAGTTCTGACCCATTTACGTAATAATCCTTATGCATCACAACAAGAAATGGCGGATACCTTAAAGATGTCCAGACCAGCAGTAGCTAATATTATCTCTCAGCTTATTAAGAATGGGAAAATTATTGGCAGAGCATACATCTTACCTGAGAATAAAGAGATTATTTGTATAGGTGGAGCTAATGTAGATAGAAAGTATATTGTAAAAGATCAATTACAAATGGGCACCTCTAATCCCACTACAAGCCTCCAAAGTATAGGCGGTGTTGCTAGAAATATTGCTGAAAATCTAGGGAGGCTTGGTAATACGGTCAGGCTGCTAACAGTTGTCGGTAACGATATGGAATACGCTTCTATCGAAAAGGCATCTAGCCACTGGATGAACTTATTCTCTGTAGAAAAGCTTGTGAACTACTCTACTGGAACGTACTCAGCCGTTTTAGACCAACAGGGGGAGATGCTTTTTGCTCTGGCTAATATGGATATTTATGATCAGTTAACAGTGGAATATATGAAAAAACAAGAGGCTTATCTTACCAATGCGCAAATGCTCATAATAGATTTGAACTGTCCGAAGGATGTAATGGAATACATTCACGCATTGGCTGTAGGCAATAAGATTCCTCTTGCGATTATCCCAGTGTCTTCCCCGAAGATGAATCGAATGCCGGAGAACTTGGAAGGAATAGAGTGGCTTATCACTAATAAGGATGAAGCTGAAACATACTTTCATACGCAGATTGTCGATGAGGAGTCCTGGAAACGGACTGCAGAGGCATTTATACAAAAGGGCATACGCCATGTCATTATAACCAATGGCGGTAAGGGCGTAGTATTTGCCGGGAAAGAACATGAGACAATCTTTATGCCTGCTATTCAAACGGAGCAGGTAGTAGACGTAACCGGAGCAGGAGATGCCTTTGTATCTGGTGTCCTTCATGCTTCGTTGGATGGAGTAGACGTAAAGCAGGCAGTGCTGACTGGAATGGTTAATGCAACCAAAACACTCCAATCTGTAGACACCGTAAGAACAGAACTAACTAAATTGAAGTTAACTAATGAACTGGAGGAATATATACAATGAAACAATATCTAACATACTCACAAGAAGTGGAACAAGGAATGGCAGAAGGAAAAGCGATCGTGGCATTAGAATCTACAATCATTTCTCATGGGATGCCTTATCCACAAAACATTGAAATGGCAAGAAAAGTGGAACAAATCATACGTGATAATGGTGCAGTCCCTGCAACAATCGCAATTATGGACGGGAAGATTAAAATTGGTTTATCCAATGAAGAATTAGAAACTTTAGCAACTAGCAGTAATGCTCGCAAAACTTCTAGAAGAGATTTACCATATGTAGTTGCTTCTAAGGAAATTGGTGCTACAACTGTAGCTACTACCATGATTTGTGCAGATCTTGCAGGAATTCAAATGTTTGTAACTGGAGGTATCGGAGGAGTGCACAGAGGAGCAGAGACGACGATGGACATTTCTGCTGACCTTGAGGAGTTAGCTTCTACAAATGTTGCAGTTGTTTGCGCAGGTGCTAAATCCATTTTAGATATCGGATTGACATTAGAGTATTTGGAGACAAAAGGTGTACCTGTAGTAGGATTCCAAACTGATGCATTCCCAGCATTCTATACTGCTACTAGTCCTTTTAAATCTAACTTCCGTATCGATGAGGAAAAAGAAGTGGCTGAGATGTTAAATGTTAAATGGGAGCTAGGCTTAAATGGAGGAGCAATCATTGCCAATCCAATCCCAGCAGAATATTCGTTGGACGAGGAATACATGAATGGAATCATTCAAACAGCATTGCAAGAAGCAGAAGCTAATGGCATTAAAGGAAAAGACGTAACGCCTTTCCTTCTTGGTAAAGTAAAAGAATTAACAGAAGGTAAGTCATTAGAATCTAACATAGAGCTTGTATATAATAATGCAAGAGTTGGAGCTAAAATTGCAGTTGAATTAAACAAGCTATCTAAATAAGGCTTAGTTCTTCCCTATAAAATAGGGGAGGACTTTTTTATTTAAATGATTAAATAGTTTCCACTAGCAACCGCTTTCCATGGGATGAGTAATAGTAAGTTAGAAGCTTGGGAAGGACTTTCTGTCGTTAGTACCGAAGTAAATAATGATCATCATCATGTATCCATTGGAAAGGTGGCTCATCGTGTATATTCCAAAATATTTTAAGGTGTCAGATTTGGATGAGATTAAGAGATTCATTCAAACAAACTCATTCGGAGCTCTTATTACAACTAAAAAAAGCAAGCCTATTGCAACTCACCTACCCTTACAGCTTCATAAAGAAGACGATGATTATTATCTAACAGGGCATATGGCTTATGGGAATCCCCAGTGGCGGACATTTGAAACAGCTGAAGATGTATTGGTTATTTTCCAAGGTCCCCACTCGTACGTGTCTTCCTCATGGTATGAGCATGAAAATGTCCCAACGTGGAACTATCAAGCTGTCCATGTATATGGGAAGGCTAGGATATTGAGTGAGGAAGAGTTGAAACAAGACCTAACATTGTTGCTCCAAAAATATGAGAAGCATCGAAAAAATCCTGTTTTATGGGAAAATCTTTCCCCACAATTAGTAGAGAAAGAATTGAAGGGTATTGTTGGATTTATGATTAGAGTTGAAGAAATTCAGGCTGTCGATAAACTAAGCCAAAATCGTAACGAAGAGGACTACCAGAACATCATTAATAAATTGTACGAGGAAAAGGATGTGAATTCTCAACAAGTTGCAAGTGTAATGGAAAAGAGACTTCAGAAGGACGATTAATTATTATACATATAAAAAGAGAGGCAACCTTTGAATAACCAGGTTACCTCTCTTTTATTAGAATTATAAAGGAATTACTTTCTTAAACTACCAAGTTCTGCGACGATTGCTTGCATTTCACTTGGACTAAAGGAATCTCTTTTGTTGACCATTTCATATAAATAGACAAGATCCTCATAGGCTGTAGCTTTAAAGTCCTCAGATTTCATTGCATCTACATTGACCATACGTAATTTTTCCTTGATAGTTTCAAGCATAAAGCTGACATTTTCAACGGAAGGTTGATTTAAATCCATTCTTTTGTACCTGCCTTTCATACATTAGAATTATCATTTCACGCATAGCCTAGAATGTCAAATACTAATTAAGACTTGCTGGCTAGTTTTTCTTCCTTCAATTTCTTCTGTATTCGTTTTGTCTCATAAACTACAACCCCTGATAGTCCAAGCAAGCCTATTAAGTTAGGAATAGCCATTAAGGCATTGGTAATATCAGAGAAAGTCCATATTAAATCTAGAGAAACAACAGAGCCTATGAATACCATAGCAACGAATGCAATACGATAAACAATTAATAGCGTAGGATTCTTAAATAAATATTGGAAACACTTTTCTCCGTAATATGCCCAACCGAAAATCGTGGAAGAAGCAAAGAAAATTAAACCAATAGCAATTATAATTGGCCCCCAATCTCCAAGGAAATGACCGAAGGCTGCGGAGGTTAAATCACCACCGCCTATACTAGTATCCTTATACATACCGGACATTACGATTGTTACCCCTGTGATAGAGCAGATGATAAAAGTATCGATGAATACTTGAGTCATTGACACAAGCGCCTGACGACCAGGTAGATCTGTCTTTGCAGCGGCAGCAGCGATCGGAGCGGACCCAAGTCCGGCCTCATTGGAGAATACACCACGAGCAATACCATAACGGATAGCTGCACCAATAGCTCCTCCAGCAGCTGCTTCTCCTGAAAATGCTGATTTGAAAATAATGCCAAATGCCTCAGGAACAGCTGTAATATTCGTAATCATTATGAAAAGACCAGCTAGTATGTAAAACAAAGCCATTACCGGTACAAATACTGCTGTGACATTACCAATCGATTTAATACCACCCAAAATAACAAGAGCAGTAAAAACCGTGAGAACTAGACCAGTAATCCAAGTCTCTATTCCAAAAGTAGATGCTACTGCAGAAGAAACAGAATTAGCCTGTGTTCCGTTTCCAATTCCAAAAGCAGCTAATGCCCCAAAAATAGCGAATAGGACTGCTAGCCATTTTTGCTTTAGACCATGTTCTATATAATACATTGGCCCGCCTGCCATTTGACCTTTAGCATCCTTTACTCGGTATTTAACAGCAAGGATAGCTTCACTATATTTTGTGGCCATTCCAAACAAAGCCGAAAACCACATCCAGAAAACTGCTCCAGGACCACCTAGTAATACAGCAGTTGCAACACCGACAATATTCCCCGTACCAACAGTTGCAGCAAGTGCAGTCGTCAATGCTTGGAATTGCGAAATGTCTCCTTCCGCCTTTTTATCATGCTTTCGTGAGAAAGTAAGTCTTAAAGCCACCGGCAGCAATCTTATTTGTAGGAAGGCAACTCTAACTGTTAAAAATATTCCGGTTCCTACGATTAGTATTAATAAAGGGATACCCCATAGCACGTCTGAAACACTTTTTAAAACTTCTAGTAACTTATCCAATTGTTAACCTCCTTGAATGTAATTTACTTTAGTAAAAATTCTATAGCCTTCATATCCTTTCAAATAATTTTATCCTTTTAACAATATTCGTAAAATTCTCTTAAATAGTCAAGCTTATTTTTGTAAAATATTATTATTAATAGTTTGATTTGGAGAAGCCAGGGTATAATAAAATTAATATAAATTGATATCTATGGAGGTAATTAGTATGAGTGAAAGTAAATTTGTAAAAGGAGTATTATGTGGCGCAGTTCTTGGCGGTGCATTAACTATGTTAGATCGCAAAACAAGAGACTCTGTGATGAACCGATCTAGAGTAATTAGAAATGAAATTAAGTATTACAACCGTAATAGAGACGAGTTAAAAAAGGTGATTGATCAACAAGTAACTAAATGGCAATCTGTGTACAATCAATTTTCATCAGACGCCAAATATATTTCACAAAAAGTAAATGAAGTAAAAGAAATTACACCTCAAGTAAAGACACTTGTTTCTGAGACTAAAGATACATTTTCCCAATCGAAGGAAGAGTATAAATCTATTGTTGTCCCAGAGGAAGAGGAACCTAAAAGTATTTACGAGCCTAAATTACAATAACTAATAAATAATGAAGGGAGAGGAGTAGGTGGTTTCACACATGAATAAAAATAATCGGAACAACAAAAAATCTTCCTCTCCAAATTGGTACACTAAGTTAAAGTTTTTAAACTTTAAAAAGAAGGAGAAAAAGAAAACGGAAAATCATGATTTAACTACATGGTCAGGCTACTTTAAGCATTTAATAACCCATATACAGAGAACGGATATTGCCGGGCTTGCAGCTCAATTAGCTTACTTTTTCCTACTATCTCTATTTCCTTTACTGATCTTCTTAGTTACATTATTGCCTTATCTAAATCTCGATGAGGCTCAAATTTTCCGCTTTTTAGAAAATTATGCACCAGGAGAGGTGTATACACTAATAGAAGGTACTATTTCAGATGTTTTAGTAAGTCGTAACGGAGGACTATTATCTCTAGGGATTCTAGGTACAATTTGGTCTGCTTCTAATGGGATGAACGCAATTGTAAAATCCTTAAATAGATCTTATGATATTGAGGAAACGAGACCCTTTTTTATCGTTAGAGCATTGTCCGTAGTATTTACCTTACTAATGATTTTACTGTTTGCTGTTGCACTAGTATTACCAGTTTTCGGTCAACAAATTGGTACGATCTTATTTTCTTATTTTGGTTTCCAAGACGACTTTGTTAATTTGTGGAATAATATTAGATGGACATTAACACCTATTATAATGTTCTTGGTGCTCTCTGCATTATATTGGATTGTTCCTAACATAAAGTTAGGTCTTAAGAGTGTTTTCCCGGGTGCTGCATTTGCAACATTAGGGTGGATTATCGTATCTCTAGGATTCTCTTATTATGTTAGTAACTTTGGGAACTATTCGGCTACGTATGGAAGTATCGGGGGGATTATTATCCTCATGCTTTGGCTATACATTTCAGGTATAATTCTCTTGGTTGGTGGACAAATAAATTCTGTTATGCAGGAAAGAAAGCTACAGATGGATAATAAAAAACGAAGAAGATAAATTAACTAAACACCCATGGGTTGGAGATTTTATAACTCCAGACCATGGGTGTTTTTTTGATGTAATAAAAGAAGAGATGGCGACCCGAGAATAAATTGTTGAGGAGTGTCTTAACAAGTTTAGAAGGTGACCCATAAAGAGTAGAGAAGTGACCCATAAAGTATAGAAAGTGACCCATAAACAAGTAGAAAGTGTCCCATAAAAAGTGATAAGTCGCCCATAAGAGAAGTAACGCCCATAAGCAGAGCATAACTGCCCCATAAAGTATAGAAAGTGACCCATAAACAAGTAGAAAGTGTCCCATAAAAAGGAGCAAGCCGCCCATAAAGAGAAGTAACGTACATAAGCAGAGCGTAACTGCCCCATAAAGTATAGAAAGTGTCCCATAAACAAGTGGCAAGTGCCCCATAAAAAGGAACAAGTCGCCCATAAAGAGAAGTAACGCCCATAAGCAGAGTGTAACTGCCCCATAAAGTATAGAAAGTGTCCCATAAACAAGTGGCAAGTGCCCCATAAAAAGGAACAAGTCGCCCATAAAGAGAAGTAACGCCCATAAGCAGAGCGTAACTGCCCCATAAAGTATGGAAAGTGACCCATAAACAAGTGGCAAGTGTCCCATAAAAAGGAGCAAGTCGCCCATAAGAGAAGTAACGCCCATAAGAGAAGTAACGCCCATAAGAGAAGTAACGCCCATAAGCAGAGCGTAACTGCCCCATAAAGCCAGATTTCTCCCCCTAGAAGGGGTTTATGTGGTGGTCACTATAACTTCTAAACATCTTAATCATTACAAAAGCTAGCTAATAAAAAAGCATCCAACCTAATTAAAGGCAGGATACTTTCGTTACTTTAAATATTACGATTTAACATTCTTAGTCCATTTAAGATAACTAGAATGGTGCTTCCTTCATGTCCAATGACACCCATTGGTAAGTCTACTACTTGCAAGAAATTGGAGATGATTAGAAGGGCGATTACTGTGATTGAAAAGAAAATATTCTGTTTGACGATTCGTTGCATTTTCCGAGACATTTTTACAGCATAAGCTATTTTACTTAAATCATTTTTCATCAGGATGACATCAGCAGTTTCAAGAGCAACATCAGTTCCTTCACCCATCGCAAAGCCTGTTGTGGCTGTTGCGAGAGCCGGAGCGTCATTAATGCCATCGCCTACCATTCCAACAAACTTATGCTCTGCTAAGAGCTCCTTCATATGTTGAACTTTTGTTTCTGGAAGACACTCAGCGATATATTGGTCAATTCCTGCTTCTTTAGCTATTACATTTGCCGTTTTTTCATTGTCCCCAGTAAGCATAACGGTTTTAATGCCTAATGATTGCAAAAGCTTAATAGCTTCTTTAGCTTCTTCCCGTACTGTATCCTTCATTGCAGCTGCGGCAGCTATTCCTTTGCTATCACGCATAAATATAACGGTCTTTCCTTCCTCCGCTAGAGCAGCGGCAACGCCTCCTTGGAAAGCGAACGCCTCGGCTTTGTTTACAAATTCAGGCTTTCCAACTAAGATTTCTTCGTCATTCACAATAGCCTTTAGACCAAATCCTGGTTTGTCTTCTATAGGAATTATTGGCAGCTGGCTGATTCCTTCTGATAATGCATAAGTAGAAATTGCTTGCGCAAGCGGATGATTAGACTGTGCCTCAATTGTTGCAAGAGTAGTGAGCGTAGCCTTGCGATCTAAGTCTTCTCGTACAAAGAAGTCTGTTACTACTGGCTTCCCTTGCGTTAAAGTACCGGTTTTGTCTAACGCAATAGCTTTCATTTCACTAATATTTTCTAAGTGCATCCCGCCCTTAAACAAAATTCCACTTTTTGCTCCGTTTGAAATCGCTGCTAATGTAGCTGGCATAATGGAGGCTACAAGGGCACAAGGAGATGCGACTACTAATAAAACCATTGCACGATAAAAAGTAGTGGTCCAATCCCAGTCAAGTAAGTAATGAGGGAGGAACATCATCAATGCAACAGCCGCTAAAACTACTTTTACATACGTTCCTTCAAAACGTTCGATAAACTGTTGTGCTGGAGATTTTTCATCTTGAGCCGTTTGGACAAGGTCGATTATCTTTTGAAACAAGGAATTTTCATTGGTCTTCGTCATTTCCATCGTAATAGCACCACTTAAATTAACGGTACCGGCAAAAAGCGTATCGTTCGGTTGCTTAGAAAGGGGGAGAGACTCACCACTTATAGCTGCTTCATCAACGGATGTTATACCGTTAACAACGATACCATCCGCAGGAATTCTTTCTCCAGGTTTCACAACTAGCTTGTCGCCAAGCGTTAAATCTTTTATAGAAACGCGTGTAGTACTGCCATCGGAGTTAAGCTTCCAAGCTTCTTCGGGCTGGAGCTCCATTAACGAAGAAATTTCTTTACGACTTTTATTCATCGTATAAGTTTCTAACGCTCCGCTTACTGCGAATATAAAAATAAGAATTGCTCCCTCGGTCCAATAGCCAATAATAGATGAACCAATTGCCGCAAGGATCATTAGCATTTCTACATTTAATTCTTTTTCCTTTATGGTTGCCTCTATACCTTCTTTAGCCTTAGCAAATCCACCAATTACAAAAGCTAGCAAGTAAAAGATAATGGAGGCTGTTTCAAAACCTGAGTTGCCTATAAGCCAGGCGATTAATATTAAAAGACCTGAAAATAGTGCTGCAACCAGTTCTATATGGGGCATTACTTTAGATAAGAATGTATCGTTTTCTTCTATAGTCGACATTTAAATCCTCCTACTGATAGTGATTTTCATTAATATTTCTCTCTAAAATAGAGTAAAACTGGATTTTCACTATGGAAAACCCAGTAAATTAAATTAAGTATTACTTTATAATGATTATAATCTAGGGAAATTTAACTGTCAACCATTTGATTTAAGAGAATACTGGTTCCTTATACAAGGCTAATTTCTCTAATGAGGATTTATCCACATCTGCATGAAGACTGTTGCCATGAGAATCCATTGTTACAACAGCTGTGAAGTTTTCAACACGTAAATGCCACATTGCTTCAGGAATTCCAAATTCCATCAAATCAACGCCTTCAACATCTTTAATACAGTCTGCATAGTATTGAGCAGCTCCACCGATTGCGTTCAAATAAACACCGCCATGCTCGTGAAGAGCTGCTAATGTTTTAGGTCCCATTCCGCCTTTCCCAATCACTGCCCGTATACCAAACTTCTTCATGATGTCACCTTGATATGGCTCTTCTCGAATAGAGGTGGTAGGGCCAGCAGCACGTACATGCCATTTTCCAGCCTCGTCCTTCTGCATAACTGGTCCACAATGATAGATGATTTGACCATCAAGATCAACAGGTGCATCATGGCTTATTAGGTGATGATGGATAGCATCACGACCGGTATACATACGTCCTGTAATGGAAACAACATCTCCTACTTGAAGTGTACGGATTTGTTCTTCCGTAATAGGAGCAGTTAATTCGATAACTTTTTTGGGAACTTCTTTTTGAGCTTCATCTTTAAACTCAATTTTTTCCCCATCTTGGTAATGCCATTCTTTAATCTCTCCTGTGGAAGGATCGATATTAATAGCCATTCGACGGTAAGCCCAACAATTGTATGCCACTGATACATAGAAGCTGGCAGGAATACGATGCATAACACCGATTTTACAGCCAAGTAGTGTTGCTTCTCCACCAAAGCCCATTGTTCCGATTCCTAACGTGTTTGCTTTTTCTACGATATATGCTTCTAGTTTTGCTAAGTCATCATTAGGATTTATATCGTCTACAGAGCGGAATAACTGTTCCTTAGCTAAATCGTATCCTGAAGAACGATCGCCACCAATTCCTACTCCTATAAAGCCCGCTGAGCAGCCTTGACCCTGAGCCTGATATACGGAATGGAGGATACATTTACGTATTCCATCTAAGTCTCTTCCTGCACGTCCAAGCCCTTCTAATTCAGTAGGTAGGCTATATTGTATGTTTTTGTTTTCACATCCGCCACCCTTTAGGATTAGCTTCATTTCTATGTAATCTTTTTCCCATTGTTCAAACTTTACTACGGGAACACCTTCTCCCAAGTTGTCTCCGCTATTTTTCCCAGTTAATGAGTCAACAGAGTTAGGACGAAGCTTGGCATCTTTCGTAGCAGCAACGATTGCTCGTTTAATAGCTTCCTTAATCTCTAATTGATTTACTCCAACTGGAGTTTTTACCTTAAAAGTAGGTAGTCCAGTATCTTGGCAAATAGGAGAAATATTATCGTCGGCCATTTGAATATTATTGGTAATTGTATCTAAGCTCATAGCCGCACGTGTACCTTCATTTTCAGCAGCTTTTGCTTTTTGGATCGCTCTTCTTACATCTTTCGGTAAGTTGGTAGAGGTCTCCGTAATCAGTTCATAGATACTTTTTTCTAATTGTCTCATTTCCATTTAGTTATTGCCCCTTTATATGTAGTTACAAACATTTACAAGTATACTATTTTACATGAGCGAAAAAAAGAGCAGTATAAAAGGCATCGGATTAATTTTCCGATGCCTTTTAATAAATACTACTCCTTAGATTCTTTAAATTGTTCCATTTTTAGTTCTAAGTCATCCATCATTTGAATAAGTCTGTCTATATCTTCTAAATTAGTCGTCTCAGGTTCAATAGAATCAAGTACTTCTAAAAACATTTGAAGTCGGTCTTTTAAATAAGATACTTGTTGTTCTGAATTTGATATTTGATTGCCCACAGAATAACACCTCACTTTATAAGATAAGAATATAACAAGATGGGAGTAAAAGATAGGTAAAAAGAGTTATTTTACTAATAAGTGTATTTAAAATATTTACACTATTCAGTTTATATGATAAAGTAACATTAAGTTATACGAAAGGAGGCCGTAGTGAAGAGTCGAAAACCAATTAACCATTAGAAGGAGGCGGTTCAGACATTTCACCGGCAAACTAGCCGCAAATGCAGTTATGAATACTCACAAGGATATATGTAATATATGAAGGCTCAGTCAATCTTAATCGATATTGACTGAGTCTTTTGTTGTTTATAGATCAGTTAAATTTTGATATGATAACCTGTATGAAATTAAATAGTGAAGAGGTTATCTAATGCAACAATTTACAGCAGTAGAGAGCAGACGTTTTAAAATTTTAGTAATTATTGTTTCTATCTCAGGGTTTTCTCAGGGAATGCTTTTACCACTAATCTCTGTTATTTTTGAACAGGATGGTGTAAGTGCTACCCTAAATGGGCTAAGTGCTACAGGTTTATACATAGGTACCTTATTAATATCTCCTTTCATAGAGCTGCCATTACGTAAATATGGGTACAAGCCGATGATTGTAGTCGGGGGGCTCATCGTTATAGTTTCACTGCTGCTATTCCCATTATGGAAAAGTGTTGCATTTTGGTTTGTCCTTCGTTTGTTAATAGGAATTGGCGATCACGCTCTCCATTTTTCTACTCAAACTTGGATAACAAGCTTTTCTCCACATCATCGCTTGGGAAGAAATATAGCTATCTATGGGTTGTCGTTTGGAGTTGGCTTTGCAGTTGGTCCGTTATTTGTTCAACTTGTTGAAATCTTTGAAGGACTTCCTTTTATTGTTTCTGGACTATTATGCTTAGTTGCATGGGTATTAGTATTTTTTATAAAAAACGAGAAGCCCGAGTCTATTGCCTCTTCGAATTCAACGGCAGGCACTTGGAAACGATTTGGAGCAGCTTTTGGAGTAGCATGGATAGCATTTATCCCACCGTTTAGCTATGGCTTCTTAGAGTCATCATTAAATGCAATATACCCTGTTTACGCTCTTCGAAATTCTATCGAAATTAGTCAATTATCGTATATACTAACTGCTTTTTCAGTTGGTGGGGTAGCTTCACAATTGCCACTTGGTATGTTGAGTGACCGCCTAGGAAGAAGACAGGTTTTATATACTATGCTTGGTTTAGGTGCCATTACCTTCGGATTAGCCAGTTTTTTTGAGACGTCTGCGATAGTTGTTGGTACATTTTTCTTCATAGCAGGAACCTTTGTAGGCTCTACTTTTTCTCTTGGTATTGCATATATGACCGACCTTACGCCAAAGGAACTTTTGCCAACAGGAAATCTGATTTGTGGTATATTTTTTAGTTTAGGTAGTCTATCAGGTCCATTTTTTGGTGGGTTATTCATTCAAGTATTTGAAGGATTAAGCTTTTTGTTACTCATATCCCTACTTTTAGGCGTTCTGGCCATTGTTATATTTTTTACGAAATCTAATCGTTCCACTACAGTATAGCCAATTTTAAAAAATGAATTCAGACCACCATAAGCCAACGAGCTATGGTGGTCTAATTTTATTTAGTATTCTAACTTCTTCCAATTCTATTGACATTCCGGTTTCATTTATTATAATTGTAAAGCTTCATTTACAATAGTTTTACTAAGAAAAGGAGAAAACTTATGTGGTTTATATTTGCTCTTGTAACTGCCCTAGCCTGGGGAGGAGCAGACTTATTTTATAAAAAAGGAACAGATCCAAAGGATAAATTTAGTCACCTTAAAATAGTTGTAATGGTAGGTTTAGTCATGGGGATTCATGGCACGTTTTATATGCTCTTAAAGGGTGTCCAATTTGATCCAATGGATATGTTGTTATACTTACCTGTATCAGCACTTTACATATTATCAATGGCGATTGGTTATATAGGTTTGAGATATTTAGAACTATCAATAGCGTCGCCAGTTCAAAATTCATCTGGAGCTATTACAACCATTCTATTATTTATCTTCTTTACTCACTCACTAAGTGTACTAGAAATTATGGCTATTATTATCATTACGCTAGGGGTAATTGGTCTAGCTGTCTTTGAGAAACAAATGGAAAAACAAGTACTTCAAGCAAATCCTAAGACAATCGATACGAAGTACACAATTGGTTTTATGGCTATTATTTTCCCGATTTTGTATGCCGTGATAGATGGACTAGGTACCTTTGCAGATGCGGTGTATTTGGACGAGCTTAGTTTAATAGGAGAGGATGCAGCTCTGCTTGCTTATGAGTTTACATTCTTTATTTGTGCTATAGTTGCTTTTGTTTATCTAAAGGCTATTAAAAAAGTTCAATTTAATATCTTTAAAGAGAGAGATAAAACAAGTGCAGCTATTTTAGAAACGATTGGCCAATTTTTCTATGTATTTGCGATGTCCTCAAATGCGATTATTGCGGCTCCAATTATTGCTTCTTATAGTATTTTTTCAGTGTTGCTTTCAAGAATCTTTTTGAAAGAAAAGCTCACGAAAAAACAATATGCTGTAATAATTATCGTCATTCTTGGTATTGCTTTATTAGGAATAGCAGATGAGATGTAAAAATAATAGCTATTATCATCGGGTTTAAAGATGAATAAATAAAGCTCTAAAAATTTTACAATTGTAAAATCTTTAGAGCTTTTTATAATTCAGCGAGATTAGTCTTTATGGCTTCAAAACAAACTTAATGCTTTCTTCTTCATGATCATGGAATATTTTATATGCTTCACTAGCCTGCTCAAGTGGAACGCTATGGGTAATGATTTGTGTAGGGTCAACGTCACCTTTAGTAATCATTTCATATATCTTTGGCATATAGTGTACTACAGGCGCTTGTCCTGTTTTAATATTAATATTACGTTCGAAAATATTTCCAAGAGGGAACATATTGTAATTTGATCCATACACACCGGTTAATTGGATTGTACCAAATTTACGTACAGCATCAATTCCGATGTCAAGGGCACTTAAGGTACCACCTTGGAGTTTTAGTTTTTGTCCAACTTTTTCTAATGTAGACATTTTACCATCCATACCTACACAGTCGATTACAACATCTACACCACCGTTTGTAATTTCACGAATATATTTTCCCATGTGATCATATTCTTCAAAGTTATATGCTTCAACTTTATTTATCTTTACTGCATGATTCAAACGATATGGTAAATGATCTACAGCGATAACACGCTTTGCACCTTTCATCCAAGCAAATTTCTGTACCATTAATCCGATTGGTCCAGATCCTAGCACTGCAACGGTATCGCCTTCTTTCATGCCAGAATGCTCCACGCTCCAGTAAGCTGTTGGAAGTACGTCTGATAGGAATAGCAATGATTCATCCTCAAGCTCACATGATTCAGGTATTTTAAACGGTAAATAATTTCCGTACGGCACACGTAAATACTCAGCCTGCCCACCAGGGAAATCACCATATCTTTCTGTAAATCCAAAGTATGCACCGGAATCTAGTGCTGGATTTTCATTGGAATTATCACACTGGCTTTCCATTTCGTTTTGACAATAAAAACATTCTCCACAGGAAATGTTAAAAGGTATTACAACGCGGTCACCTTTTTTAACTTTTGTTACAGAGGGGCCAACTTCTTCAACTATTCCCATTGGTTCGTGACCAATTACATAATCCTTACGAGCTGGCACTGCACCTCTGTAAATATGTAAATCGGACCCGCAAATAGCTGTAGTAGTAATACGAACGACAATATCATCACTTTTTTCAATCTTTGCGTCTGGTACTTCTTTTACTTGAACATCTTTTGCACCTTGGTATGTTACAGCCTTCAATTGATCTCCTCCTAATAACTTTTTTCTTTCTAATTTAGTTATTACCCTTAGAAGTAAAAAAAAAACTTTAAACTAATGAACTAATTTAGCATTATCTAAAATTTATATGCAAACACAAGTATTTAGGCTATTAATGTTTTCTCTTTAATCACCAAATAACTATTCTATTGTGTCTTCCTTTTTGTCTTTTCTTTTAGACAAAATGGATAACTCACCGTTAGGTTCTAGTATCACAGCATGAACACTTTCCATAGATAAGTTTCCTTCTAACCTAGCGGATTTAATAATCTCATCTTTGCGAATTCTTTCCTTTTCCATCGTTTTTTGGCAGTAGGTTCCTTTGTAATAAAGTAGACTTGGATCGTCCGTAACTATGTCATTGAACGCTTCTATTTTTTTGCTACTTAACGCAAAGATCCATTGGAGTGCTAGTAAAACAAGCAATGCTGCAAAGCCATCAAAAATAGATACCTTACTGTCAAGCATAATAGTAGCTAAAACAGAACCAATAGATACTGTAATGACTAAATCAAAAGCATTCAACTGTGCTAATGAGCGCTTACCAGCAATCCTTAGCAAAATTATTAAGAGTACATAAGCCATTAATCCAAGCAGGCTTATACGACCAATTTCCATCCAATTTAGTTCAAACAATAATTTGCCTCCTTTCACTTGATTGTTAATTTCTATGTACCACCAAGTCATAAAGTAAAACAAAATTTTAAATTAGAGGAGACTCGCTGATGAAATATAAGTATTTGTATTTGTTAGGATTAATATTTGTTTTTTTACTAGTATCTTGTAATAGGGAGGAGACTCATAGTCCAAATAAAGCTAATGTAGCCGAAGAAGAACAGGAGGATCATGATCATGACGAGCATGATGGACATGACCATGAAGACGAAGAAGATACTGCTGCATTAGACTATACGAAATTGGATCAAGCTATCGGACAGGTTTTAGAGGAAACTCCTAGCTTTTCCATTCAACATGAAGTGGATAAAGGGGTATCAGGTGAGCTATTTAACTATTTTAACGTAGACAAAATGGCATTCCGCTTGAAAGTAGAAAGTTTGTTAGGCAACCAAGCTTACAATAGCAAAGAGCTAGATGAATACGCTCAGTACTATGTAAACGAAAATTTGCTGGCCATTGAAATAGCAAAGAAAAAATATAACGTTGAGGTTACCCAAGCAGAGGTTACTAATTTTATAGAGGAGAATGTAAAAGAAGTAGTACCAGAAGAAAAAAAGCTATACGCTCAAAGTATAGGAGTAACTTTGGAAGAATTAGATAACATTTTTGATAGAGATATCTATATTATGGATGTCCTATGGTCCAAGCTGACACCTATATTGATGGAAAAATATCAACAAGGTGGGGGGGAAAGTGAGGCAGAATATATGGAAAGACTCACAAATGAATTCTTTGAAGCATAGTGAACTGGTATAAGAAAATAGGCTCGTGAAAAAAATTCGCGAGCTAGTTATTATATAAAACCTCTGATTTTTCTATAGAAGGGTGACAGTGGCAGTCTACTGTGTGGTCATTAATCATACCCACTGCCTGCATATACGAATAACAAACTTTGCTACCTACAAAAACAAATCCATCCTTTTTCAGACGTTTACCCATTGTATCGCTTAGCTCAGTAAAGGCGGGTACTTCACTTATTGAGCTCCAATGGTTGATGATTGGTTTATCATTTACAAAGCTCCAAATATAATTAGAAAAAGATCCGTGCTCCTTTTGGATTTTGAGAAAAGCATGTGCATTGGTTAACACACTGAGGATTTTTAAACGGTTTCGGACAATCCCACTGTCTTCCCGTAGAGATTGAATTTTTTCTTCGTTGTATTGAATAATTTTCTCAGCTTCGAAATTATCAAATGCTTGTCTATAATTATTTCGTTTTTGCAAGATCGTCCACCAGCTTAAGCCGGCTTGAGCTCCTTCGAGGCATAGCATTTCAAATAATAGCCTATCCTCATACACAGGAACTCCCCATTCCTTGTCGTGATAGTCTAAGTATAACTGGTCTTTTCCAACAACCCACGCACATCTAGTAACCAATGTTATCACCTTACCTTTCAAAGATAGAACATATATTCTATTTTTATTGTATAATAAATTCTGAAAAATAGCAATGCATAAGAAAGAAAGGTGAGAGGCTTAAGCAACTAATGAAGTTAAAACAAATAACAAAGATAAGGCCTCGATAAATTTTACGAATCGTAAATTTTTCGAGGCCTTTTGTTTTACATATTATCGATTTTTATCTTCATCGCCCCAGCATTCTACTTCTCCTATGTCAGGAACATTCTTTTTGTAGAATACAGGATCTAAACCTTTTTTACGTTGCAACACATAATCATTTATAACGCGTTTGGCAATCTTCCATAGCATAAGAATAGCTAAGAGGTTGATGATAGCCATTACAGCCATAAAGAGATCCGCTAAGTCCCAAACTAGTTGAACCTTTGCAACTGATCCAAACATAACGAATGCAACAACAAGCACACGGAAAATAAGTAGCATAGTTTTTGATTCCTTGATAAATCCGATGTTCGTTTCACCATAATAGTAATTTCCTATTACTGAGCTAAAAGCAAACATAAATATCGCAATAGCTAAAAACGTACTTGCCCAGCTGCCTAAGTTATCCACTAAAGATACCTGTGTTAAGTTTACTGAAGCAGCTTCTGATTGAAGGTAAGCATCACTCAGTAAAACAATAGCAGCTGTTGATGTACAAACGATTATTGTATCGATAAATACACCTAGTGTTTGAATAAGACCTTGCTTTACAGGGTGAGATACAGAGGCAGTGGCCGCTGCATTAGGAGCAGAACCCATACCAGCCTCATTTGAGAAGAGTCCTCGTTTAATACCATTCATGATAGCAGCTCCGACCATACCAGCAAAAGCCTCTTCCAAGCCAAAAGCAGATTTGAATATAAGGGCGAACACATTTGGTAGCTCACTAACATTTAAAAATACTACTAGAAGTGCAACGGCAATATAGGCGATTGCCATAACTGGTACTAAGATTTGGGTGACGCTAACTATTCGTTTAAGCCCACCGAAAACAATGACCGCAGTAAGTATAGATAAAATGACACCAACTATTACTCGACTAGATCCGAAGCTTTCTTCAAAGGCAATAGTAATTGTGTTGGCTTGAACAGCGTTAAACACAAAGCCATAGGTAAGAGAAATAACAACAGCGAACAGAATTCCCATCCACCGTTTGTTTAAACCTTTTTCCATGTAATATGCTGGACCACCACGATACATTCTACCATCTTTAACTTTGTATACTTGCGCTAAGGTACTTTCTATTAAAGAGGACGCTCCACCTATAATAGCAATCATCCACATCCAAAATACTGCTCCAGGTCCCCCTAGTGCGATAGCGGTTGCAACACCAGCTATGTTACCAGTCCCAATACGAGAGGCAGCTGATATCGTAAAGGCCTGGAAGGAGGAAACTCCTTTTTTGCCTGAACTGTCCATTGTAGCCTTTTCCGAAACAACACGGAACATCTCTGGTATTAATCTAATTTGAATAAATCTAGTTTTTATTGTAAAAAACAATCCTACTCCTACCAAGAGCACGATCAAGACGTAAGAATATAAAGCATTATTCACATCCTGTAACATACTTTCAAACAAACCCATCTTGAATTCCTCCTAAAAATCGGTACCGCTAGTTATGTAATCTTCATATATAGATTGCTTTAATTTCGCTATTCTATAACATGCCACAAATTATTGCATAAAGTGATATGTGTTGGATAAATAAATAGAGCTGGTTTATAAAAACCAACTCTCTATTTACAAACAGAAATATTACAATTACTAATAATTTTATAACAAAAAAATGAAAGAGGAAAGTGTAAAAATACTATTTGTACAAAGGTATAAAAAATATGGATAAAAAGATAATCCTTTTTATCCATAAATTAGTTAAAGAGGAGATAGCTCTGCTCTTTCCTGATCTGTAAATACTCGAGAATGTATATGAAATGAAATTCCTTCAGTACTTTCAAGGGAGAAGGCAGCCCCCATGCCATCCACGACATCTAATATTAGCTGTGTATGCTGCCAATAAGTATAGTGGGATTGATGCATATAATAGGGTGCATTTCCAACTCTACCAAGAAGCAAGTCACGACTTCCAATATAGAAGTCGCCTTGCTTATAGCACATTGGAGCAGAACCATCGCAGCAGCCAGCAGACTGTACGAACATAATTGCTCCATGCTTTGCCTCAAGTTCTTCAATTAGCTCAAGAGCTTTATCTGTTGCTACGATGCGTTCTACCATTCTGTCATCTCTTTTCTAACTTTTTAGAAGAAGCCCATTGCAGATTTATTGTAGCTTACTAACATACATTTTGTTTGTTGGTAATGCTCAAGCATCATTAAGTGGTTTTCACGACCGATACCTGATTGTTTGTAACCACCAAATGCAGCATGTGCTGGATATTGGTGATATGTGTTTGTCCAAACGCGACCTGCTTGGATTGCACGACCTGCACGGTAAGCAGTGTCAATGTTACGAGACCAAACACCTGCTCCTAAACCAAACTCAGAGTCGTTAGCAATTTCCATTGCTTCATCAAAGTCTTTGAATGTTGTAACAGAAAGTACTGGTCCAAAGATTTCTTCTTGGAAAATACGCATTTTGTTGTCGCCTTTAAATACTGTAGGAGCAACATAGTAACCGCCTTCGTGGTCACCTTCTAATTTGTTTTGAGTTCCACCGATTAACAATTCAGCGCCTTCTTCTTTACCGATTTCGATATAAGAAAGGATTTTTTGTAATTGTTGGTTAGAAGCTTGAGCACCCATCATAACTTCTGTATCAAGTGGGTTACCAATTTTAATTGCTTTAATGCGTTCTAATGCACGCTCCATGAATTTTTCATAGATTGATTCTTGAACAAGTGCACGAGATGGACAAGTACAAATTTCACCTGAGTTAAGTGCAAATAATACTAAACCTTCGATTGCTTTGTCTAAGTACTCATCGTCTGCATCCATAACGTCTTCGAAGAATACGTTAGGTGATTTACCACCAAGCTCTAATGTTACAGGAATAATATTTTCTGTTGCATATTGCATGATTAAACGACCAACACCAGTAGAGCCAGTGAACGCCACTTTTTGGATACGTGGGTTAGTTGCAAGTGGTTTCCCAACTTCTGCACCGAAACCGTTTACAACGTTTAGTACACCTTTTGGTAAAATATCTTGAATAAGCTCTAAAAGAACCATTAATGAAGCAGGAGTTTGTTCAGCAGGCTTCATAACGATTGTATTACCAGCAGCTAAAGCTGGAGCGATTTTCCAAACAGCCATTAATAATGGGAAGTTCCAAGGAATAATTTGTCCAACTACACCGATTGGCTCATGGAAGTGGTATGCTACAGTATCGTTATCGATCTGGCTGATTCCACCTTCTTGAGCACGGATTGCTCCTGCAAAATAACGGAAGTGATCAATTGCTAGAGGGATATCTGCATTCAATGTTTCACGAACAGCTTTACCATTGTCCCAAGTTTCAGCAACTGCAATTTTTTCTAGGTTTTGTTCCATACGGTCAGCAATTTTATTTAAAATAATTGCACGGTAAGCAACAGATGTTTGAGCCCAAGCACCTTTTGCAGCGTGAGCAGCATCTAATGCAAGCTCGATATCTGCTTCAGTAGAACGAGCAGCTTGTGTAAACACTTTACCTGTAAGTGGTGAAACTACATCAAAGTATTCTCCATTAACTGGAGCAACCCATTCCCCACCGATAAAGTTGTCATAACGATCTTTAAAATCAACTACTGCACCAGCAGTATTAGGATTAGCATAAATCATATTCTTACCCCCAAATTTTTATAGTACGATCTGCTAGACGTCAGACGTCGTAGCAATAATCAAATCATGCACCAATTAAAAAAAGAATGCAAGATGAATTTTCAATTTTTATTCACATTTTAAAATAAAAGTTTCTTTTTAATATTGAAAATATACAATTGGTTTTACTGCTATAAATTGCTAGAAGTAGTTGGTGTATAACAAGATTTAGCTAATAATATAAGGGAGGTGGGCGTGTCTTATAACAGGGAGGAAATGAATATGGTTGTATTTTTATACAATTTAATTAATTATTAATGCTATTTTAATGAGCAAAGAAATAATTGATAAAGATTAAAGTAGGGGTGATCTTCGTTAGCCAGATGCATATTATTTTTCCTAAAAAATCCCTCAAATTACTTTTACACAATCAATTGGAATTTTATATTAGTTAATATAAAAAATCCCCCTATAAAGGGGGAAATCTTAACCTCTATATTTAATAGCTAATCCTTTTAAGAAATTGCGGGCAAATTTATCGCCACATTCTTTATAGTTGCGGTGACCTTCCTTGCGTAGGATTGCACTCAGTTCGCTTTTCGTAATCGCCACTCTAGCTTCTTCTAAAATATCAATCATATCCTCACTTGTTAAAGCAAGAGCAATCTTTACTTTTTTTAGAAGCATATTATTAACACTTTCTGTACCTCCAGAGGTAGAAGGAGGGGATACTGGTTGTCCCGGCTTAGATTCTTGAGGTCCTCTTTTAAAAGTAATGAGACCATTTAAAAAGGCCTCTAATGTTTTATTGTTGCACTTGATTTGAGTATCTTCATCCTCAGCATCGTCTTCATATTCACTATCAAAGTGATCCTTGGATTTAGTTAAAAGCTTCATCACATCTTCTTTTGAAATTTCTACTCCACCAAGCTTGAAGATTTCTACCATTTCTTTGTTTTTGATATCTAAAGCATATCGTAAGCGTATTAATATATCGTTATTTTCCATTTATATAAATCCTCCCAGCATTATCAAAATACGTGCTCAGTTATGTAATAGCCTTCCCGATAAAGGGTTAAACGATTAGAAGAAAATCCGAAAATCATTCAGATTCTCGGATCCTTCTTACATAATGTGCAATTATTTAAGTGTAAGTAGTGTAACTACTTCTATATGTGCCGTTTGAGGGAACATGTCCACAGGCTGCATATATTTTACATCGTATAGCTTCGTTAGCTCCTGTAGATCTTTTGCAAGAGTAGATGGGTTACAGGAAGTGTAAACAAAGCGTTTTGGTTTTATCTCTAATACTGTTTTTAGTAGCTCCTCGTCTAAACCAGTTCGAGGAGGATCTACTGTCAATACGTCGGGTACAAAGCCTTCACTCTGCCATTGCTTCAACCATTTCTTTGCAGTGCCATGAACATACTTTGTATTATCGAATCTATTGCGTTTTGCATTCTTCTTAGCGTCTTTAATAGACTCTTCAATAATGTCCATACCACGAACCTCTTTTGCATTTTTAGCAAGCCAAAGTCCAATTGTTCCTACACCACAATAAGCATCTACGACTGTTTCCTTGCCAGTTAACTCAGCAGCCTTTTCAATTTCATCATAGAGGTGCTCGGTTTGCTCCGGATTTAATTGGAAGAAGGCACGAGCTGATAAGTCAAAAGCTAATTCTCCAAGTTTTTCGTGGATAATTTCTTTGCCAAATAAATTAAAGGTTGTGTCACCGAATACTAAAGATGTTTTCCCAGGATTGATATTTTGGCTAATGGACACAATATTAGAATCTACTTTACGGATCATTTGTACAAGATCTTCTTTATGCGGCATTTTCTTTTGTGTTGTAACCAATGTTACTTGAATTTGCCCAGTTTTCATACCAGTTCTGACAACAATAGTACGAACAATACCTTGAGGGTTTTTCTCGTCATATATAGGTATTTTAAGCTCTTTTAAATAAGCTTTAATTTCATTTGTAATCTTAGTGGTAGCAGGATGTTGAACCATACATTCATTAATATCGATTAACTTGTTAGATCCTTCCGCATATAAACCAGCAATTACGTCATTACCAAGCTGTCTTGTTTGGAATTGACTTTTGTTTCTATACAACCATGGATTTTCCATTCCAAGTGTAGGTCTTACCTCAATTGACGGTGCAAGCTCTTTCATATAACGTTCAAGGGATTGAATGACTATATCTCTTTTTTCAATAAGCTCACGCTCGTAGGTCATATGTTGAAGCTGGCAGCCTCCACAGGCCTCATAAACAGGGCATGGTGGTTTTACTCGATCTGGAGAAGCCTGGCGAATTTTCTTTATCGTTGCTTCAGCGTACTTTGGGTTTACAGTAGTTACTTCCGCAGTTACTACCTCTCCAGGAAGTGCCCCCTTAACGAATACTACATTTCGTTTAAAGAAGCCAACTCCTTCCCCGTTAATGCCAAGTCTTTTTATAGTAAGTGGAAATTGTTGTCCCACCTGTATTGCTGTTTGTTCTTTCATTTCCTTCACGTCCTTTATCAACCAATAAAATAGTATAGCTTTTTTATAGGGTTGGTTGCAAGCAAAAGGTGCCAGTTCGTAAAAACTGGCACCCAAGTTACATTATTTCTATTATAAAGGAAATTACTGTGGAAGAGAATACTCAGGTATATCCAATTTGGATATATTAAGATCATTAATCTTTCCAAAGGAATATCCGCGTTTTTTTGCTTCTTTGATAAAGGCTGGGAGACCCTCGGCATTATCGGGAGATACAGTGTGCATTAGGATAATTGCACCGGGATGGATTTGTGTAATAAGCTCATTATAAGCGTATTGCCCACCTTTCTTTTGATCTCTATGCCAGTCGATAAAAGCGACGGACCAGAAAAAGTGCTGATGTCCAATTTCGTTTGCAGCGGCTAGTACGTCTTCATCAAAGATTCCTTCAGGTGGTCTAGTAACAGTTGTTCGTTCTAAAGAGGTTAACTCCTTTAAACGATTATCAAATTTTTGTAGTTCCTTTTTTATTTCATCCTTTGAGAGTTTTGCTAAGTTTGGATGGCCATAGGAATGATTTCCTATCTGATGACCTTCTTCAATCATCCTTTTAACAAGTGGGGTGGCACTTTCAAGGTAATGACCTGTTAAGAAAAAGGTGGCACTGATATTTTCTGCTTTTAAAGTATCTAAAATGCTTTCGGTGTACCCATTTTCGTAGCCATTATCGAACGTAAGGTAAATGACCTTTTTATTAGCGGGACCTTTATAAAATGCTCCATGTTTTTCTAACAATGCATCCAGTTCAGCTCCGGCTTCTGGTGGAACTTCATCTCTAGCTTTTTTAAATCCCCAGTGAATTTCTTTTGCCTCTGCCTTAAATGGCTCGTAGGAAAAACCAAGGCTTATGATAAAGGCTGCTATAATAATTCCTATTACATGCTGCTTCCACATATGATATTTGCTCCTTTTTATAAAATTTGCATACAAACAATGCAATCATCTTAAAAGTAGATTGCACCTGCAATTGTTAATTATTCATTTTTACTCTTTGGTTAGTTTTACTAGATAAAACACATGAACAATAAAGTAGTAAGGGTTTTTTTAAAGGAATTTTTCAACTCTTAAGCAATGAGAGTTTATAAGGGAAGGTATTTGTATCCGAATCGCGAAATATTTAAAAGGGGAGTTTGAAAAAAAGGGAGGTAGGTCATGAAAAAGATACTCATTTTCTTCTTTCTTATCTTACTGATGACCACGTCAGTACATGCACTGAGCTGGGCATATCCTTTTGTAGTTTGGGATGGAAACGTCTATGAGGTATCTAAGGAAAAGGTGTCAGAAGAAGATATTGGACGGAATATAGGAAAAGTAAAAACGAAGCCAAATGATATGACTGGAAGTTATTACGGAGATGCGTCAAATGCTTATCCAATAGGCACGAATTATTTTGAAATAAAAGGGAAATCCACTTCTATAGTCATTGCTGTTGAAGTTAAAAATAACGGATGGGTTAAAGCCAACTATATCCGTCAAGCACCTTTTCACTGGATGGATATAATAACAAAAATGTTACCAGGACTAATTATTCTAGTAATTGTACTTGTTTTTATTCGACAAATGAGAAACAGGAAAGACTTGTAGTAATATCGGCATGTGTAATGATGAGGGTTGAGAAGACATTACACTGTTAGCGGCTTATCTGTCTCCTCATCTCGGTAAATAAGCATTTAAAATTGCTCGGTTGAATAATAATTTAACGAAGTAAGCCTCCATATGAAAGCTTACTTACTTCTATATAATTCATGCAATGCCTCTGGAAGCTCGGGATATTTAAAGTTAAATCCAGCGGCTAATAATACTTCAGGAACAACCTTTTGTCCTTCTAAAACAAGCTGACTTTTCTCACCAAGCCCTAATTTTAAAGCAAATGCAGGGACTGGAAAGTAATGTGGTCTTTTTAATGACTTTGCTAACATTTTACTAAATTCATTCATTCTTTTTGGATCAGGAGCAACAACATTAAATGGCCCACGGATATTATGCTCAATGGCAAATAAAATTGCTCTTGCTACGTCCTGGATATGAATCCAAGACATCCAGTTCTCTCCTTTTCCTATAGGACCTCCTACAAACATTTTGTAGGGGAGTGCCATTAAGGGAAGAGCTCCATCATTTTTGTCTAATATAATTCCAAACCTTCCAAATGCTGCTCTTACTCCTAATTGTTCTATTCTAGAAGCTTTTTTTTCCCAGTCGCTAACTGTTCGTGCCAAAATATCATGTCCTTGCTCAGTAGACTGCTCGCTATACGTTTTGTCGAGAGAAGGGGGATAGATACCAATTGCACTGGCATTGATTAATACTTTAGGTTTGTGCCTTAATGCTTGTATGATACGGATAACCTCATTCGTTGCGTTCATCCTGCTGGTGTAAATTTTTGCTTTTTGCTTTTCTGTCCATCTGCCATTGTTAATAGATTCCCCAGCTAGATTTACTATGGCATCGATTCCCTCCAAATAATCCTCGGGCTTTGAATCTTTCGTAAGCCAGTTAATGTAAGTGACATGCTTCTCCTCATGTGAGTTTGATCGAGATAAAATAATAGCCTCATGCCCTTTTTGCTGCAATAGCTCAGTTAAAGCTCTTCCTACAGAACCAGATCCACCAGTAATTGCTACCTTCATCTAATATCAGCCTCCTCTTTACACTATAATAACAGTTCAATCATTTATCACATATGAATTTATACGTTATAATTGAGGAAAGTCGAATGGAGAGATTGTAAGATGCCGGTTATTACAAAGATAGGACGTCAGAAAAAAAACAATGAACGGTATAATCTTTATTTAGATGAAAAGTATGCCTTTAGTGTGGACGAGGCAGTTTTGATAAAATACCAGCTTACTAAGGGAAAAGTAATAGAAGCCTTTACTATAGATGAGATTGTTTTTGATGATGAAGTGAGAAAAGCATATAATAAGGCGATTAATTATTTAAGCTTTCGAATGAGAAGTGAGCATGAGGTAAAACAAAAATTACTGCAGAGTGAGTTTGGAGAAGCGGTCATTTTAGAGGCAGTTCGAAAGCTATATGAGCATGGATTCTTAAATGACGCGAACTTTACAAAGGCGTTAGTAGAAACTCAAAAGAATAGCAGTAAAAAGGGCCCTGCTGCGATTAGGCAGGAGCTGAAAAAGAAGGGAATAGAAAAAGAGCTTCAAGAGGAGGTGCTAGCCACTTACTCCGAGGAAGAACAAGTTTCTATTGCCAAAACACTTACAGAAAAAATTATTAATCAAAACCAGAATAAGACACCACGTCAAATTAAGCAAAAGGTCCAGGAGAATCTTCAAAGAAAAGGATATAATTTTAGTATCATTTCTCAAGCAATAGAATCCTTTGATTTAGAGAAGAAGGAAGAGGAATGGCTAAATATAATAGCAGCTCAGGGAGAAAAAATATGGAGAAAGTATTCTTCTAAATATAGTGGCTATGATTTGAGACATCGTGTGAAACAGGCTCTATATTTAAAAGGGTTCCCGGCGGAGCACATAGATTTGTATATAGATAATAAGGAGCTGGAAGAACAAAATGAGCAATAAAAAATATAGTCAAATGACTGAGCAAGAGCTAAGAACGGAAATTGCAAACCTAAAGGAAAAAGCTAGAAAGGCAGAGCAATTAGGCATTGTTAACGAGTATGCAGTATATGAACGCAAAGCAATGATGGCTCAATCGTTTCTAACAGATGTAAATTCAATAAAACCAGGTGAGATGTATCGAATTAGCGGTGATCCTGGAATGTTTTTTCAAGTAGAGTACTTAAAAGGAAAATTTGCATGGGGATATCGTTTAGGTGGAGACAAGTATGAGGAAGCACTTCCAATTTCTATACTGCAGCCGTTAGAGGAGGGAAAATAATATGGAAACAAAAATAAACGAACTAACCGACTTATTATTAGAAAAAAATGAAAAGCTTTCCTTTGAAAAGGCTAGAGCATGGATTGAGCTGCTTTGGTCTGATTTTGAATCATCTTATGCACGTGCTGGATATGAGTATAAAGGCGCGGCAGTTACTGAGATGGTTATTAAAAAGTGGATAGAAGGATATGGTGGTCAATTACACGAGTTTGCAGGTACTAACGAAAAGTACAAGCATTTATTAGAAACAGACTAAAACGCTAGGAATGTGAATTCCTAGCGTCTCTGTTTAATGTGGTAAAAAGTCTAATTTTTTTCTTAGTTTATCTTCACTGAAAATCCACCCAGTATAAGAGTTGATAATGTTTAGGTCTTTATCCAAATGTACGACCGCCACAAAAGGATAGTAATCATTACTTCTATAACGTAAATCGATTAATCTTACCTCATGGATGTGGTCGAATTGTGTTATTTCCCATCTATAAATAGGGGAGAAAGAAGTAAAGGCACTTAGGTTTGTATCCTTTAGGGCAGCGCGTACTAAAGGAGAGTCTGGAATTTCCTCTCGTTCAAACTTGTCGTATATGGTTATGGAGCGCCCGTAAGCTCTACCAACGTAGTGATGCGTCCTGGAGCTTGCGGCAATCCTCCATTGAAAAAACTTAATAGTTGGGGCAACAATAATTTCTGTTGTGTCCGGAATTGTCTTTCGCACGCTATTTTTAACTGCACTTTGGACTGCAATGCGAAGTATATAATAAACAGCGATAATGGCATACATAGTTAAGAATGTAGGGACTGGATTGAACCCGAACATCCATAATAATAACCCTAATACATGAATGCCAAAGATAATTGGATCAAATGTATTGATGACACCTAGTGCAACCCATTTTTTAGAGAAGGGCCGTAATGCCTGGGTACCATAAGAATTAAATATATCTACAAAAACATGAAGAAATACTGCTAGGAACGTCCAAAGCCAGAGATGAAGCCAATTCACCTCTGGGATAATCAACCACAATACTCCAGATATAAGTAAAGGCCATAAGATAACGGCTGGTATAGAGTGAGTTATACCACGATGATGACGTATGTAAATGGCATTATTTTTTAATTTTAGAACAGTATCTATATCAGGGGCTTGGGAACCAATAATTGTTCCTGCAATGACTGCAGTAGTAGTCAAAGAACTACTTGCAACTACCGGATCTGCCATTGCCAAACCACCAAGTGCAATACCCATGACTATATGTGTGCCTGTATCCATGTGTGACCAGCTCCTTTTAAGGAAACAAGTTATCTTAATCATAAGTTAATGTATCAAAATAAACAAAGCAATTATTAGTGTTATACCCTATTATCCCATACAATAATCGCCGGAAAGGATTCTAACTGTGAACGAAATATATAATAAGCAAATGAGCGAGGCATTAGTTTCCTGGTTTCTAAAAGAAAAACGAGATTTACCATGGAGAAAAACAAAGGATCCCTATAAAATTTGGGTTTCAGAAGTGATGCTTCAGCAAACAAAGGTAGATACAGTTATCCCTTATTATGAGAGATTTATCTCTAAATATCCCTCTCTTGAGTCTTTAGCAGAAGCCGAAGAGGGAGAATTGCTAAAAGAGTGGGAAGGCTTAGGCTATTATTCCAGAGCACGCAACCTCCAAGCTGGAGTAAAGGAAGTTGTAGAAGATTATAATAGCATCGTACCTAACAACCGAAAGGAAATATCTAAGCTAAAAGGTGTTGGACCCTACACTGCAGGAGCAGTGCTAAGTATTGCCTACGGAGTACCAGAGCATGCGGTAGACGGAAATGTAATGAGAGTATTATCTCGGATTTTACTGATTAAAGAGGATATTGCTAAACCAAAGACGAAAAAGATATTTGAAGATGCTGTTATGAATTTGATGTATGAGGAAAATCCTTCTGCCTTTAACCAAGGTTTAATGGAACTTGGTGCTATTATATGCACTCCAAAAAAGCCGAAATGTTTACTTTGTCCAGTGAGAGAATTTTGTTCAGCATTTTATGAAGGAGTTCAAGAAGAGCTTCCGGTAAAAACGATTAACAAAAAGACAAAATTACATAAAATGAAGGCTGTAGTGATCCAACGAGATGACGGTAAGATTCTTTTAGAGAAACGTCACTCAAAAGGATTACTTGCTAACATGTGGCAATTCCCGCTGGTAGAGTTGCCTACACCAACCCATACAGTTGAAGAAGTAGTCGAGTTGGACTATGGAATAGAGATACAAAAAGGAAAAGAATTACTCGCCTTTAAACATGTTTTTTCCCATCTTGTGTGGGAAATCGAAAGCTTTGAAGCCATGCTCACCAATGAAAAAAAATTATCATTAAATAACCAATGGCATTCTATAGAAGAAGTGAACAATCAACCTATGCCTATTCCAGTATTAAAAATATGGAATGCGTGGAAGGAAAGGAAGAATATCACATGACAAATCCAGTAGCATTAGTAACAGGCAGTAGCAGGGGATTAGGAAAAGCGATAGCCATCGAGCTCGCAAAAAATGGTTATGATATTGTAGTCAACTATGCACGTAGTAAAACGGCTGCTTTAGAAACAGTTCAAGAAATAGAGGCACTAGGACAAAAGGCTTTACTTGTTCGAGCAAACGTTGGAGATGTAGAAAAGCTTCGAGTAATGTTTCAAACGATCAAAGAAGAATTCGGTCGACTAGATATTTTTGTTAGTAACGCAGCTTCTGGTGTTCTTCGACCAATCATGGAGCTAGAAGAATCTCACTGGGATTGGACAATGAATATTAACGCAAAAGCAATGCTTTTTGGTGCTCAGGAAGCAGCGAAGCTTATGCCGAGTGGTGGAAAGATTTTAGGTATCAGTTCATTAGGATCTATCCGATATCTAGAAAACTATACAACTGTAGGTGTTTCTAAAGCAGCCATCGAATCAATCACAAGATATTTAGCAGTTGAGCTAGCTGAAAAAGGGATTGCCGTTAACACTGTTTCTGGTGGAGCGTTAGATACCGATGCTTTAAAGCATTTCCCAAACAGGGAACAATTATTAGAGGATGCGCGAGTAAACACTCCGGCAGGTCGAATGGTTGAAATTGAGGATATGGTAAAAACAGCTATGTTCTTGTTATCGGATGATGCCAGCATGATCCGAGGACAAACTATCATTGTAGATGGCGGCCGTTCGATTAAAATGTAGATTTCATATAGAAAAATTTCTTTTTTAAAGAAGGTATGTTAAAGACTAGGGTTGATTTATGCTACCAAATAAATCTCTAAGTCAGAATGTAGAATTGATTTCCACGCCAGCCGGACGCTTTCCGTGGGGTGAGCGTTAAGCCATCACCCATCGCTTACGCGCGTGGTTGTGATGTCTTAACTGTCTCACTCATCCCACAGGAGTCGCCGTCTGTCGCTCCAATCAATAAATGGTGAACATATTTATTTAATACATAAATCTCTATTTATGTAACTAACTCATAAAGAAATGATAATAAAAACTAAACAAATACGGCAACCTCGATATTATTTGGGATTGCCGTATTTTTATTTAGTTTAATTTTTTCTTAATTAATGTCAAACATTCATCTTTAACATTGTATTTGCCCCTAATTATCCTTGTCTGTGCTTCAACAAATGATTTCAAATTAACCAAAACACACAAATTTATTTTTTATGAATATTATCTCCGAAAGTGCACATGATATATTTTGTACGGAGGTGAAATCCATGAAAAAGAATAACAGTCAATCATCAAACAGAAGTCAAGAATTTGCTTCAGAAACTGTAATTCGACAAGTTAAAGAGCAAAACCGTCAAGCTGAAATGAAAAAACAACAAGCAAGCGGGAAGTTTTCAAAAAGTTCTTATAACCAATCAAAATAACATGGATTCACCAAAAATCAGCGAGGGCATTTTGCTCTCGCTGATTTTTTTACTACAGTTTTTTCCTGTGGATTGCTATAATATGAAAATAAGTATAATATTCAATTTTGCGCTTGATGAAAAGGTGGCTAAATCATGGCGATTCCAACAGAAGGAGAAATTATTCAAATTCACAGCTACAAGCATAATGGCCGTATCCACCGTGTCTGGCAGGAAACGATGGTTTTAAAGGGTACTAAGAATATTGTAATAGGAGCAAACGAACGAACTCTTGTAATCGAATCCGACGGAAGGACTTGGATTACTAGAGAGCCATCCATCTGCTACTTTCATGCGGAGCATTGGTTTAATATTATTTGTATGCTTAGAGAAGACGGTGTATATTATTACATTAATATTAGTTCGCCATTTGTCTATAACAATAAAATTCTGAAATACATTGATTATGATCTAGATGTGAAGGTTTTCCCAGACATGACCTACACAATTTTGGATGAAGATGAATACGAACAGCACAAAAGGGAAATGAATTATCCAGATGAAATGGATTCTATTCTTGATCGAAATATAGAAAAACTAATTTCTTGGATTAAACAAAGAAGAGGTCCATTTGCCCCGGACTTTATCGAGGCCTGGACAAGTCGTTATCATTTTTATAAACAGCTGAACGAGTAGTGGGAGAACCTGTTGAATATGCAACAGGTTTTTCCGTTTTAAGAAAGGAAGTAGTTTTATGAGTACCATGAAAAGATATATGGAATTCGTAAAACCCTATAATTGGCAAATATTCTTAACGATTATTATAGGGATTATTAAATTTGCGATTCCATTGTTTATACCTGTACTGATTAAAATTGTCGTAGATGATATTATCGGTGGGGATATGGCAACGGATGAGAAAATCCAACAACTTGTTTACTGGTTAGGTGGAACTGCATTAGTATTTTTAATAGTGCGACCACCAATCGAGTATTATCGACAATATTTAGCACAGTTAGTCAGTAATAAAATTTTGTATGATATACGTCAAAAGCTATACATACATCTTCAAAAGCTAAGCTTAAAATATTATTCAAACACGCGCGCGGGAGAGGTCATTTCTCGTGTCATCAATGACGTGGAGCAAACGAAAAATTTTGTCATGATTGGCTTAATGAATGTATGGCTCGACTTAGCCACGATTCTTATAGCAATCGGAATAATGCTTACGATGAATGTAAAGCTTACACTTGTAACCCTAATTGCATTCCCATTTTACGCATTTAGTGTTAAATACTTTTTCGGAAAGCTTCGCGACTTAACTAGAAAGAGATCCCAAGCATTAGCAGGAGTACAAAGCTATCTTCATGAACGTGTGCAAGGCATGAGTATTATTAAGACCTTTACACTCGAAAAGCATGAACAAAAGCTATTTAATAAGACTAATGGAGAGTTTTTAGACAAGGCTGTAGATCAAACGATATGGAATGCAAAAGCTTTTGCGGTAGTTAATACCATCACGGATATAGCTCCCCTTTTAGTAATTGCCTATGCTGGTTACGAGGCGATTCACGGAAGGCTATCTGTAGGAACAATGGCTGCTTTTATTGCCTACATTGAGAGACTATATAGCCCTTTAAGACGTCTAGTTAACTCATCAACGACGTTAACGCAATCATTCGCTTCTATGGACAGAGTATTTGAGCTAATGGATGAAGAATACGATATAATCGACAAGCCTGGTGCTAAACAGTTAGGAAATACTTTTGGAGAAGTCACTTTTTCAAATGTCTCCTTCCATTATGAAAAAGGTGGTCAAACCATACTTAATAATATAAATCTCCAAGTCAATAGTGGAGAAACAGTTGCTTTTGTCGGTATGAGTGGTGGAGGGAAATCCACCATCATTAGTTTGATTCCCCGCTTTTATGATGTAACTGATGGAAGTGTGAAAATTGACGGCAAAGATGTTCGCGATGTGACGATTGAATCACTGAGACAACAAATAGGAATTGTCCTACAGGATAATATTTTGTTTAGTGACTCAGTCAAATCGAATATTTTAATGGGGAAACCAGGAGCTAGTGATGAAGAAGTAATAGAGGCTGCAAAAGCAGCTAATGCACACGATTTTATTATGGAGCTACCTGATGGATATGAAACGAAGGTTGGAGAACGTGGAGTTAAGCTCTCTGGAGGTCAGAAGCAACGCGTAGCAATAGCACGTGTATTTTTGAAAAATCCTACGATATTAGTTCTAGATGAGGCTACTTCAGCATTAGATTTAGAAAGCGAATCATTAATCCAAGATTCCTTGGAGCGTTTAGCTCAAAATCGGACAACGATTATTGTAGCACATAGACTTTCTACTATAACCCATGCAGATAAAATATGTGTGATAGAAAATGGAGAGTTAGCAGAAGAAGGTTCTCATTCAGAACTTATGAAATCTAAAGGAGTCTATTATAATTTATTTCAAATACAACAATTAGATACTGTAGACTAACACACGCACCCTATAAGACGATTCCGTTCTTATTGGGTGTTTTTATTTACCTATTTTACAAAAAGTTGAAATATGACAAATGTTTCAAAAAATATAAAAAGTATTGCATAAAAAGTATGGATGTGTAAAATATCAATATGAACAAATATAAAGAAAATTTTAAATAATCATGTAAAAAAGGAGAATTATCATGGAACCAGGAAAAAAAGTGCTAGAAGTAAAAGGGCTTCAAACTTCCTTTTTTACAGATGATGGTGTCATTCCATCTGTCGATCATGTAGATTTCCATGTTAGAGAAGGAGAAATCTTAGGTATTGTAGGTGAGTCAGGTTGTGGTAAAAGTGTCACCTCCTTATCCATCATGGGGCTAGTTCCTAGTCCTCCCGGAAAAATAACCAATGGAGAAATTCTATTTAAAGGTAAGGATTTAACAACCTTCTCGGAAAAAGAGATGCGGAAAATAAGAGGAAACGAGATTGCAATGATCTTTCAAGAGCCAATGACCTCTTTAAATCCGTTATTTACAATTGGTAATCAGCTAATTGAAGCAATAACTCTACATAAAAAGGATTGGAGCAAGAAGCAGGCTAAGGATAGAGCGATTGAGATGCTCAAGCTCGTTGGACTTCCGAGAGCAGAGGCGTTAATGAAAGATTACCCACACCAGCTCTCTGGAGGGATGCGTCAGAGAGTCATGATTGCGATGGCACTTGTATGTGACCCGGAAGTATTGATAGCTGATGAGCCGACCACGGCATTGGATGTAACCATTCAAGCTCAAATTTTAAAGTTAATGAGAGATTTGAATAAAAGGTTAAACACAGCAGTGCTGTTAATCACTCATGATCTTGGAGTAGTAGCAGAGACATGCGAACGAGTAGTGGTTATGTATGCAGGTAAAGTAGTAGAAGAGGGACTAGTGGAAACTATCTTTAAAGATCCACAGCACCCTTATACAAAAGGACTGCTAGCATCAGTTCCTGATATGAGATATAAAAAGCAACGATTATATTCTATACCAGGTAATGTGCCGAAGCCTGGAACTATAACGACGGGCTGTCGGTTTGCAGCTAGATGTGAATTTGCGTTCGAACGCTGTATTCAGGAAAATCCTCCTCTGTATGAAACATCGGAGGGACATAAAACAAGATGTTTCTTATATGATCCGAAGGAGGTAACAGATTATGACAGAGCCACTGTTAAAAGTTGACGGGCTTAAAAAGTACTTTCCAATTCGTTCTGGCGTTTTGTCCAAAAAAGTCGGCTACGTTAAAGCTGTAGATGATATATCCTTCTTTGTAAATGAAGGAGAAACTCTAGGGATAGTTGGAGAATCCGGCTGTGGTAAATCTACTACCGGAAGAATGCTTATGAGATTACTAGAACCTACAGAAGGTAAAGTGACCTTTGAAGGGAAAGAATTAACATCAATCTCTGACTCTGCTATGCGTAAGGTGAGAAGAGATATCCAAATGGTGTTTCAGGATCCTTATGCATCATTAAATCCTCGGCACACGGTTGAGAAAATTTTAATGGAGCCACTGATTGTTCATAATATTGGAGATCCAAAAACTCGCAAACAAAAAGTTCATGAATTTTTGGAGATTGTAGGATTGAGCAGCTATCATGCAAAACGATATCCTCATCAGTTCAGCGGAGGGCAAAGACAGCGTATTGGTATTGCGAGAGCTCTTATGACTAATCCAAAGCTGATTATAGCAGACGAGCCAGTTTCAGCGCTTGATGTATCCATTCAAGCTCAAGTTTTAAATCTGATGCAGGATTTGCAAAAAGAATTGAAACTAACCTATATATTTATCGCTCATGACCTAGGGGTAGTACGTCACATTAGCGACCGGGTTGGAGTTATGTACTTAGGCAGGATGGTCGAGCTTGCACCTAGTGAAAGTTTGTACGCGGAGCCGCTCCATCCTTATACAAAAGCACTTCTTTCTGCTGTGCCAGTACCTGATCCACAATTTCAAAGGGAGCAAATTATATTAGAGGGAGATATCCCAAGCCCTTCTAACCCGCCTACAGGTTGTACATTCCATACACGTTGTCCTTTTAAAATGGATGTATGTACAACCGTTAAACCGAAGCTTGAGGAAGTTAAGAACAGTCATTTTGTTGCCTGCCATCTATATAACGAGGCAGTACAGCATTGATAATATAAATTTGGAGGGGTCCATGTGAGAAAAAAGAAATTATTGTCATTTATGTTTTTAATGATACTTGCGGTATTTACAATCGTTGCTTGTTCAAGTGATGAATCTGATGGGGATAAAAAAGGAGAATCGTCATCATCAGAGAATAAAACATTGGTATTTGGTCGTGGAGGAGACTCCGTGTCTCTAGATCCGGCTACAGTTACAGATGGTGAATCTTTCAAGGTAACACAAAACCTTTTCGAAACACTATTAAACTTTGGCGAGGAAGATACAACTATTCAGCCAGGACTTGCTAAAGAGTGGGAAACATCTGAAGATGGATTAACGTATACATTTACTTTAGAAGAAGGAATTAAATTCCATGACGGAACAGACTTTAATGCTGAGGCAGTCGTGAAAAACTTTGAACGCTGGGCTAACGGATCAGAGGAAAAATTCTATTACTATGGTTCTATGTTCGGCGGTTATGCTGGTGACGAAGGCCATGTAATTGAATCTGTTACAGCTGATGGTGACAACAAGGTAGTGTTTAAGCTTAAACGCCCTCAAGCACCATTCTTAAAAAATATAGCAATGAGTCCATTTGGTATTGCTAGTCCAACTGCATTTGAAAAAGATGAAAAAGCATTTGGTGACAATCCAGTAGGAACAGGTCCATTCAAATTCGTAGAGTGGAAACGTAATGCAACTATTACAATCGAAAAATATGAAGATTACTGGATTGATGGTATGCCTAAACTTGATAAAGTTGTATTCAAAGCGATTCCAGATAACGCAGGGCGCCTTAATGAACTACTATCTGGAACGATCGATTTGGCTGATGGTGTGAACCCATCCGACCGTTCGACAGTAGAAGGTGACTCTGCACTTCAATTGTATGAGCGTCCTTCTATGAATGTTGGTTACTTAGGACTGACGACTACAAGACCACCGTTTGACAATGTAAAGGTACGTCAAGCAATGAACTATGCAATTGATAAGCAAGCAATTGTAGATGCTTTCTTTGAAGGTGGAGCAGAGGTAGCTAAAAACCCGATTCCGTCATCTATTAGTGGATACAATGATGATATTGCTGGATATGAATATAATCCAGAAAAAGCAAAAGAACTTTTAGCAGAAGCAGGGTTTGCAGATGGTTTTGAAATGGAGCTATGGGCAATGCCAGTTCCAAGACCATATATGCCAGATGGAGCTAAAGTTGCAGAAGCGATTAAAAATAATTTAGAAAAAGTAGGCATCAATGCTAAAATCGTTTCTTATGAGTGGGCTACTTACTTAGAAAAAGCTCGTTTAGGAGAAGCAGATGCTTTCTTACTTGGATGGACTGGTGATAATGGAGACGCAGATAACTTCCTTTATGTTTTACTAGACCAAGATAATATCGGAAGCAATAACTATACGTACTATAGTAGCGACCCATTACATGAGATTCTTATCGAAGCACAATCAGAAGTAGATGAAAACAAACGTATTGAATTATATAAACAAGCACAAGAAATAATATTTGAAGATGCACCATGGGTACCACTTGCTCACTCAACACCATTATTAGCTGGTAAAGCAGAATTGACTGGATTTACACCACATCCAACAGGTTCAGACAAACTAGGGAACGTTGACTTTAAGTAAGGAATAGAGTGGAGGGGGTCTTATGGATTCCCTCCTCTTTTAAAGAAAAGATAATTTCATATTTTAGAATAAAGAGGGTGAAGAAACATGCTTCACTATATTGGAAAGAGGCTGTTACAGCTTATACCGGTATTGCTTGGTATGACTTTTTTAGTTTTTATGATTATACGTGCAATTCCTGGTGATCCAGCACAGGTTATTTTAGGACAATTAGCTTCCAAAGAGGCAATTGAGTCACTAAGAGCAAGCCTAGGCTTAGATAATCCTTGGTACGTGCAATATTTTGATTACTTATTTGGATTACTTCAAGGAGATCTAGGGGAGTCGATGCGAACTGTTCAGCCAGTGGCTACCGAAATTTGGCCATACCTTGCTGCTACGTTTGAGCTAGCTTTCTTCGCTATCCTAATAGCTGTTGTAATAGGAGTGAATGCAGGAATTATATCTGCATGGTTTCAAAATTCATGGTTTGATTACCTAGCGATGGTAATTGCTTTGATAGGGGTGTCCATGCCAATCTTTTGGTTAGGGCTGATGGAGCAATGGATTTTTTCGGTAGAATTACAGTGGCTTCCACCAGGTGGAAGAGACGATGCAAGAGATCCAGTTTCGGCAGTAACAAACTTATATGTGATTGATACGATTATGAATGGTCGTTTTGATCAGCTTGGTGACGTGCTTAAACATTTAATATTACCTAGCATTGCTTTGGCAACAATTCCAATGGCCATTATTGCTCGTATGACAAGATCTAGTATGCTTGAAGTTATGAGAGCAGATTACGTGCGAACAGCAAAAGCTAAAGGTCAAAAAATGTTTTGGGTAGTATACAAGCATTCATTGAAGAATGCTATCATTCCAGTTTTAACAGTAGTTGGACTTCAAATGGGCTTGCTATTAGGAGGCGCTATTTTAACTGAAACTATCTTTGGATGGCCAGGAATTGGTCGATACATTTATGATGCTATTCAGTATCGTGACTATCCAGTTATACAATCTGGAATATTAGTAGTTGCTTTTATATTCGTTATGATTAATTTATTGGTGGATATTTTATACGGATTAGTTGATCCTCGCATCAAGTATGACTAAAAGGAGAGATGATGATGACCCAAATGGTTCCAAAAGCACCGGATAACTTATTGGCTACCGAAAAGGACATATCAGCTGGTCCTTGGAAAGAAGCGTGGAGAGGTTTCCGTAAAAACAAAGTGGCGCTTATTGGCACTTTTATCGTATTATTTTTTATCGTAGTAGCGTTAATAGGGCCTTTTCTGGTTCCGCAGGGCATAGATGAACAATCCATTTCAGACAAACGACTCCTACCGCCGTCTAGCCAATATTGGTTTGGCACAGATGATTTTGGTAGAGATATTTTTTCACGAATTGTCCATGGGGCAAGAATTTCTTTATGGGTAGGTTTTTTCTCTGTAATTGGTTCTGTCATTGTAGGGAGTATATTGGGGATTATAGCAGGCTATTATGGAAAATGGGTTGATATGATCATATCTCGCCTATTTGATATTCTTCTTGCTTTTCCAAGTATTCTATTAGCAATTGCAGTCGTGTCTGTACTAGGACCATCTCTGCAAAATGCTTTAATAGCGATAGCAATCATTAATATTCCTAACTTTGGGCGTTTGATAAGATCGAAAGTGTTAAGCATAAAAGAAGAGGAATACATAACCTCCGCCAAAGCAATTGGTATGAAGGATGTTCGTATCCTTTTTTCACACATCTTACCTAACTCTATGGCACCTGTAATCGTGGCGGGAACTTTGGCTATTGCTTCTGCAATTATAGAAGCAGCAGCACTAGGCTTTCTTGGCTTAGGGGCACAGGCTCCAACTCCAGAATGGGGCAAGATGCTTGCAGATGCACGAAATCACCTACGAACAGCACCGTGGACTATGATATTTCCAGGACTCGCCATTATGTTAACCGTACTAGGGTTTAACTTGATGGGTGATGGGCTTCGAGATGCACTGGATCCTAGGATGAAAAACTAAAATAGTTAATTGGTATAGTCAGTTCGCTGGATGCTATAGTTTTACCTTACTCTTGAGTTGAAGGTTTTATTAAATAAAACATATAAAAGGAGTTAGTAAGATGGAACCGAGAGTGTTGAAAAGGAAATCCTTTCAAATTGTTGGGTATGCCCTTTGTGCTAACCTTAAGGAGATTGAGGAGCAGAATTTAGGGAAACAAACGCTAGCCCGTTTGGAAGATTCCTTTAGCGAAATACACAACAAAGTAGGTAACAATATTTACTTGGTTCAAATTTATCCAATGAAAGATAACTTTAATGCAATGGAGGATGCTTTTACTCAAATAATTGGTTATGAAGTGTCGGAAGCAGTAGGTATACCAGAATTCGCAACTCATCACATTATTCCCGAAAACTTTTATGTAACCTATACACATCAGGGTCCAGAGGCTGAATTATATAAGACCTATGATTACTTGTATAGAGATTGGTTAGGAGCTAATAATTTTCAACCTATTGGTTATGATGCTGAACTTTGGGATAAACGTTATAAACCAGAAAGTATTGAAAATGAAATTGATGTATTTATAGCTGTGAAGGAAAAGGAATAGTGGAGATGAAATAACTAGACAAGAAGAGGGGGGCAAAATTCTCCTCAAACATAAGAAGCTCCGAAAATTTTACGCCTGGTAAAGTTTTCGGGGCTTCTATTGTATTTTAGATTTTAAAATTCTTATTAATAAGGTGTTTCTTCAATTTGTACGGTTAGTTCATTACTATGGAAGTTCTGATAAGAGGTAATTAGTCTATCAACATGCTCCAGTTGCTCCTCATATTTTAAAATAGAGGATAAAAGGTGTAGAAGGTGGTAGGTAGAAAACTCCTCCTCTATTTGGGTTAAAGCAATCTGCTGAACAAAAATATTCATAACCTCTTGTCTCTGGATAAACGCATTGGGACCATGCAACTCTGTATGATCAGTTTTAAGCTTACCAATAAATTTGAGGTGTAGCTGTTCATGATAAGTTAAAAGTAGGTCAAGTCTTTCCGTAATCATCATTCTAAAGTGCTCGGGAAGATCATTTAGTTCATTTTCATGAAGATGTAACCTATTTAATACCTCTAGGCTATTGTGTGATATTTCGATTAGCTCGCGGTAAACTACGGCTTTTCTACCCTTTGAATGGGTAGCCTTTTTTGTATAAACTCTTTCCTCTTTAAAAAAGGAGTATATTTGGTCAATGCGCTCCAGCCTATCTTTCAGCTGAGTGATAGCTTGTTTTGTAGACAGATGATCGCTAGCATTTCTAGATGCAATCCTAATCCATCTAATTATTTCATCCTGCGTATAATGGATGGAGTTAAACAGCTTTGTTTCAAACTTTGGCGGTATAAATACAAGGTTTACAACAAAGGCTGAAATTACTCCAACGAGAATGGTGCAAAAACGTATTAACGCAAAGGTTAAAAACTCATCGCTTTGTATTTCCATAATAGCTATAACAGTAACTAATGCTAAGGAAACAGTTTTTTCTAATTTAAACTTGAGCATAATGGAAATAGCTACAATTGCTGCGAATCCAACGGCAATAATATGGTTTCCAAATACTAATGCAAACAAGACGGCTATAGCTGCTCCAATTAGATTAGATTGTATTTGTTCGATTACGGTTAAGTAAGATCTATAGATAGATGGTTGAAGTGCAAAAATAGCTGCTATTCCTGCAAAGACAGGATTAGGAAGCTGAAGTAATTCAGCTATAAATAAGGAAAATACTATAGCAACTCCAGTCTTAAATATACGTGCTCCTAATTTCATTCCATCCTATCCCTTCGTTAACGGTTATTTCATTGAATTATTTAATTGGGTAAAAGCATTATTGACAGCTTTGATTGTCTCTACTATATCATGTTCTGTATGAGCTGTAGTAATAAACCAAGCTTCATACTTAGAAGGAGCCAAGTTAATGCCTTGTTCAAGCATAAGCTTAAAGAATTTAGCGAACATTTCACCATCACTAGCCTCTGCTTGCTCGTAGTTCTCTACTTTAACATCAGTAAAATAAACAGAGAGTGCACCTTTTATGCGATTGATTGTAATCGTAATATTATTTTCTTTAGCAGCATCCAAAATTCCTGCCTCTAACAGTGCACCTAGTCTATCTAGCTCTTCGTATAAACCGGGAGCTTGAAGTACTTCTAGACAAGCGATGCCTGCTTGCATGGACGCCGGATTTCCTGCCATCGTTCCAGCCTGATAGGCAGGTCCAAGTGGTGCCACCTGCTCCATAATTTCTTTTTTGCCGCCATATGCACCGATGGGAAGACCTCCACCAATAATTTTTCCTAAAGCTGTTAAGTCTGGTGTGTGACCAAGTAAAGTAGATGCTGCTCCGTAGTGAAAGCGGAAAGCGGTAATTACCTCATCGTAAATTACTAGAGCTCCTTTAGCTTTAGCGATTTCATGAACTAAAGATAAAAACCCTTCATTAGGCTCCACCATTCCAAAGTTTCCTACGATTGGTTCAACTAATATACAGGCTAGTTCTTCTCCCCATTTATCCATCGCTTCCTTGTAAGATTGAGGATCATTGAACGGAATAGTGATAACCTCTTTTGCGATAGATTGTGGTACACCAGCAGAATCTGGAGTTCCAAGAGTTGCAGGACCTGAGCCTGCTGCAACTAAAACTAAGTCAGAGTGCCCATGATAACAGCCAGCAAATTTCATTACCTTTGTTCTTCCGGTATATGCACGAGCCACACGTATAGTAGTCATCACAGCTTCCGTCCCTGAATTCACGAAGCGAACCTTATCCATAGAAGGGATTGCTTCTTTTAGCATTTTAGCAAAAACCACTTCATGCTTTGTAGGGGTACCATATAATAGACCCGTTTGTGCTGCTTTTGTAATTGCTTCCGTAATATGTGGATGCGCGTGCCCGGTAATGATTGGACCATACGCTGCTAAGTAATCGATGTACTTATTACCGTCTACATCATAGAAGTATGCACCTTCTGCTCTTTCCATGACAACGGGTGCTCCGCCACCAACGGCTTTATAGGATCTTGAAGGACTGTTTACCCCGCCAACAATATGTTCTAATGCTTGTACTTGAATTTGTTCGGATTGTGTATGTTTCAATGTTTTACCTCCATTATGAATGTATGTAAGATGAAAATTATAACTTGTCTATACTAAAACTTCTAGTGATAGTTGGGTATTTTTATATTTTAGACAAAAAAGAGGAAAAAGGCTAAAGAAATTGAACATACTTATAAAGTTAGTTACGATATAACTAATTAATCGAGGAGGGATATTGATGGAAAAATTAGAAGGAATGGTTGCCCCAAAGTTTTCATTAAAAAATGAAAAGGGTGAGATTATATCGCTGGATGACTTTGCTGGAAAACAGTATGTTGTTCTGTATTTTTATCCTAAAGACTCTACACCTGGATGTACGACAGAGGCTTGTGAATTCAGAGATGCAAATAATGACTTTTCAGATTTAAATGCAGTCATTCTGGGAGTAAGCGCAGATGATGAGAAGGCCCACACTAAGTTTATTGAGAAGCACGGATTGCCATTTTCTTTATTAATAGATGATACTCATGAAATTTCTGAGGCTTACGGTGTTTGGAAATTGAAGAAAAATTTCGGTAAAGAATATATGGGTATTGAACGAACAACCTTTTTAATAGATCCAACTGGAACTGTAGTGAAGGAATGGAGAAAGGTTAAAGTAAAAGATCATGTAGAAGAAGTGTTACATACATTAAAATCCTTACTCAAAGATGGTGAATGATGGATGAAAGTACTTTTTTCTTTTTTACCAAAGGAAGAGCAGCAGGTAAAGTTGACTAATCAGTTTCCACAAATAGATTTCATCTTTCAAAAAGGATTAAATGAAAATGAGTTAGAAACTGCCGATGTTGTTGTCACATATGGAGAAGACCTTCAAGCCATCCATATCAACAGTGCAAAAAAGCTGAAGTGGATTATGGTCGCTTCAGCAGGCTTAGAAAAGATGCCCTTAAAGGAAATAGCAGAACGCAATATTTTACTCACAAATGTTAGAGGGATCCATAAAACTCCGATGGCTGAATCGATTTTAGCTCATATTCTTTCTATAAAGAAGTCGTTGCCAGTAGTTGCAGAAAATCAGCGCAATGCAAATTGGTCAAAAAGAGTTCCTTCCTCGGAGCTTATGGGCTCGACCGCCTTAATATTAGGGCCAGGAGCAATAGGTGGAGAAGTGGGAAGATTGTTGCAGGCCTTTGGGGTTCAAACTATCGGCTGTAATCGTAGTGGAAAAGCTGCACCGTTTATGGATGAGATGGTATCCTTTGAATCCATTCAGGAAGCATTGCCAAAGTCGGATATAGTAGTTTCCATTCTTCCAAGCACGGAGGAAACAAGAGGATTGCTCACATATAGTCACTTTACATCCATGAAAAAAAGTGCAATTTTTATGAACTATGGACGTGGAGACCTAGTGAAGGAAGAGGACCTGATGAAGGCGCTAAAGGACAACTGTATTGCTCATGCAGTATTAGATGTATTCGAGAAGGAGCCGCTAGAAAGTACACATCCATTTTGGAATATGCCGAATGTAATCGTTTCCCCACATATTTCTAGCCATTCTTCTCAATATGTAGTGAGGGCACTTGAAATTTTTTCTAGGAATCTAGCGACATTTATAGCTCAAGAGAATAATTTTGAGAATGTAATAGATGCTTTACGGGGTTATTAGGTAGTTAAATACTATGTTAATAGTCGAAAAATTTGACATAAAGGGCCTTTCTTCTTTATACTAATTATAAACTTATCATTTAATAATGATTATAAAGAGAGGTGCATAGCGATGACGGAAGTACATTTAAGAGACGCTTTAGATACATTGAAATCAACCGGTGTACGTATAACGCCTCAACGCCATGCGATTCTGGAATTTATTATTCAATCTATGTCACACCCCACAGCGGACGATATATATAAAGCGCTTGAAAGTAAATTTCCTAGCATGAGCGTTGCCACAGTCTATAACAACTTACGTGTGTTTAGAGAAGCTGGCTTAGTAAAGGAATTAACGTATGGTGATAATTCAAGCCGTTTTGATTTTATCACGAATGATCACTACCATATGATTTGTAACTCTTGTGGTAAAATAGTTGACTTCCATTATCCAGGATTAGATGAAGTAGAGCATCTTGCCTCTCACTTGACCGGATATGATGTTAGCTCACACCGAATGGAGATATACGGTACGTGTCCTACTTGTAAAGAACAAGCAACTAAAGTCCAATAAAAAACCGAGCGTTTATTCGCTCGGTTTTTCTTATGGTTAAATAAGTAATTTGCAATGGCAACTAATACATAACAAGTTTGTGTAAGACCTGTAAACAGCCTTTTATAGGGCATTAACCCAGCGGTATGAAAGAAAAGGGTTCTTAAGATATTAAGATGCAGGTTAGAAAAGTTATTCTTTTATTTTCCCTTTTAGTTCCTTGACTAGTATACTATGTTAATATAAAAAAACACTTTGCCTAAACGCAAAGTGCAGAAGATTATTTCTTTCTGTTGTAGCTAACATCAAATTCTTCGCCTTCGAGAGTAGGGTCTAAGGTAAGTGGTTCTTTACAATACATACACATATCTACTCTGCCTAAAACTTTTGTATGTTTTCCGCAATTGGGGCAGACTACTTGAACGGCTCTAGTTGATAATAAACCGATCCACCCATATACTACAGTACTTCCTATGATAGAAAGTAACCCAAGTGTCATGAAGATAGTTACTAGAATCGGGTTTTCTCTAAAGAATATAGCGCCGTACATAATGATAAAGCCGAAGAATATTAAGCCGAGCGCAAAGGATCGAATTCGATTTATTTTGTTTTTATAGGGTTTCATATTTTTACCTCCTAATTGTACATTCACTATAACATATTTTTATATAAAGGAATGTCTTAAAAGTTTTAAGAGGAAATATCAAATAATTGTCGAAGAATAATACATAAGTTTAAAAAGGAGGCTTTCCCTTTGGAAGCGTTATTAAGACCTATCTATCAAGAAAGAGCAAGTGACTCAAATACTTTAGGCATTATATTAATAGAGAAAATAGAAGAGGTCAGTCCTATTACGGATACATTTGACTCTATATTATTTATTATTACAAAAGATTCCTCTAATCCCGTTTTTACAAAGCATTATACGTATAGCGACAAGAAAGCTGCCCTACATGTAATTACAGAAAAACAAATAAGAAAATGGTTTATAGTAGGTGCGAACCCAAAACTAGTGGATTGGATGATTAACGGCAGAGTAGTATTCGATAGAAATGAATACGTGGAAAATCTAAAAAGAGAGCTACAAGAGTTTCCGATAAATGGTCGAAACGTAAGAATGGGTATTGAATTTGCTAAGTTAAGTAGAAGTTATATGCAAGCAAAGGTATTCTTTGAGCAACTAAATTATTTAGATGCTTATACTCATATTGTAAATTCACTACATCATTTAGCGAGATTAGCTATTATTGAAAAAGGAATGCACCCCGAGGTTATGGTGTGGAAGCAAGTAAAGCAATTAGATCCTTCTATATATAAATTGTACGACGAGCTAGTATCCAGTCGGGAAACATTAGAGAAGAGATTGGAACTGTTATTTTTAGCTAGTGATTTCTTAATTCATTCTAGAACAAAGGATGGGGCACGACATATACTAGATGTACTCTCTTCTAAAGAACATTGGACAATTCAAGAGATTCATGAACAAGATGAGTTGAAAAACTATTCCGTAGACCTAGAGGTGTTTATCGAATTCTTGGTGGACAAAGGATTAATTTTAGTAGAAAAACAATCAACGAAAAGCAGTCATATCCAGCATAGATACTACAAAGTTAAAGGATAAAAAGAGGTCAACAAAAAACGTTTAAAAAAATACTCGTTTTTTGTTGACATATGTATTAAATATGCGGTATTATAATAAACGTCGTCAAAAACGAATTAAAAAACAGCAGAAATTTAATAAAAAAAGTTTTTTAAAAAACTTCTTGACTAGCCGGTTGAATGGTGATAAATTAGAGGAGTCGCAAAAAACGACAACGCAAAAATGAACATTGAAAACTGAACATGCAAATCGTTAAGACATATAGCATCGACAAGCTTCTGCTTGATTGACGCAAAACAATTTTTGACATCATTTAATGATGATGCCAGCAAAACAAAA